>JASJXX010000025.1 GCA_030123765.1 Actinomycetota bacterium
GACCTCGCGCTGGAGGGCGCATCCGGCCGAATGGTGGCCCTGCGTGGCGGCACCTATACAAGTGTTCCTATCGGCGTGACGAGCGAGGGTGTCAAACGTGTGGACGTCGATGAGCTCTACGACTCCGAGTTGTACCGGCCCAAGATTCGCCATGTGATGGGCAAACCGATGTTCTTGTACTGATACGGCGGGTAGCGGCAGCTGGTTCCTGCTCCCCCGCGCTACCGTGATTGGGATATGACAGAGATCGCGGAGTGGATCAAGAGCCTCACCGACACGATCGCTTTCACCGGCGGATTTCGTGTCCTGATCGCGGCGATACTCGGAGTCATCCTCGGACTTGAGCGCCAGTTCTCAAACAAGGACGCCGGTCTGCGAACGTACGCGCTCGTCGCGTCCGGATCGGCGCTGTTCACCATCCTGTCTATCAAAGGCTTCGATGCTGCCGACTCATCGCGCGTCGCTGCACAGATCGTCACCGGCATTGGCTTTCTCGGCGCCGGCCTGATCTTCCGACGAGGTGCCAATATCCAGGGTCTCACGACCGCAGCGGGTCTCTGGTCCGTCGCCGCCATCGGGATGGCCGCAGGGACAGGACTCTGGGGCCTCGCCATCGTGGTCACCGTCATCATCCTCCTCGTCCTCAAGGTCTCGGACCACTTCTCGAAGCAGTTACGGTCCCAGGTGTTCAGGGATGCGCACTGGTCCGTACGCCTCACCGTGGCGAATCCGGCAACGATCAGCGACATACGAGACATCATTGCGAGCCTCGCACCGACAGCATCCCGTCCGCTCCCCGACATCGGCCACTGGGTCGTCGGGCAGAAGAAGGGCCTTCCGACAATCACATTGATGCTGAACGACACCGAGATGAACCAACTCGTACCCGTCTTCGAATCTCACGAAGACATCTCCAAGATCCGCATCCAGGCGACCGACTAGAGCCCGTGCTGCTCGCTACTTGTCCTGGCCGATCGCGAGGGCGATGATGTCACGGATGCCGACGAAGGTGGGGAGCAGCGCTCCGAGCGACGCCGGGGTGTTCTTCGCTGCCGCGAGCTGGTCGGATGCGACCCTGCTGTTCGGGCTCTCGTCGTACCAGCCCTGCGTGCCGAGAAGGCTCACAGCGGACTTGGTGATCGGGACGTACCCCGTGAGCTGATGCCATTCGGCATCATTCGCCGGGTTCGAGAGGAAGTTCATGAACGCGAGTGCGCCATCTTCCGTCGCCGGATCCATGCCTGCGAGCATCCACAGGGTCGCTCCACCGATGAGGTTGCCGACGTACTCGACGTTCTCATTGCGTGGCATGAAGCTTGCCTGGACGGTGAACTCTGTGTTCTGGTCGGAGAACGTCGTATCCGAGCTTGAGTAGATGAGCATCGCGACGTCCCTGGCGAGGAACACATTCGATGTGCCGTCCCAGTCACGCTGAAGACCGGTGTAGGTGTAGTAGCCGGAGGAGACCGAGGCTCCATGCAACAACCGACAAAGTTACACGAAGATGACCTCAGCGGCGCCTCAAGGCGAATTCCCGTCCCCTCCAAACACCTCCAATATCCATTCAACCGCGACCGTCACATCGGTGGATGACCTGAGCGACTCCACTGCCCGATCCGAGAGGATCCCCATCTCTGCCCTCCGATCGTTGTAGATCGCTTCCGCGAACAACGCCGACATTTCCGGGTGGCCCTGTATTCCGACACACCCGGGAGCAAATTCCACCAGGTAATTCGGGCAGTGCTCACTCGATCCCAGCACGGCTGCGCCGTCGGGAAGGCGCACGATCTGATCCTCGTGACTCATGATCAGAGCAAGAGTGTTCGTCTCCGGTCGCATCCATGGGCGCTGACCCACTACGTGCATCGTGTGGACTCCGACTCCCCACCCGCGCTTGGACCGTTCGACTACGCCGCCAAGGGCGACCGCCATCACCTGGAGGCCGAAGCAGATGCCGAAGATCGGAACGGACGCCTCCACCGACGTGCGCACGAATCCCTCGAGGTCGCGGATCCACTCTCCGTCCTGATACACGGATGCGCGTGAGCCGGAGATGAGATACGCGTCACAGTCGGACGCATCGAGTGGCAGCCGGCCTTCGGGGACGTCGAACGTCACAAGCTCAACATCCCTCCCTCGGAACATCGAAGCGAACATCTCGTCGTAGTCACCATCGATCGACCGGTACCCGGCCGGAACATGGTCACACTGCAGCAGGCCGACACGCATCTCAGTTGTTCGCTATGAATACGGTCTTGTATTCGCTGTAGTGGTCGAGGGCAACCATTCCCTGTTCTCGGCCGATGCCGCTGCGTCTCATCCCGCCGAACGGTGCTTCGATGTGAACGCTCGAGCTCGAGTTGATCGAGATCATGCCCGTCTCGAACGCCCGAGCGACCCGCATGGCACGTCCGATATCGCGAGTCCAGATCGATCCTGACAGTCCGTACTCCGAGTCGTTCGCGATCGAGATGGCTTCATCCTCGTCACGGAACGGCATGATCGCCACAACAGGGCCGAACACTTCTTCGCGCATGATGGACATGCTGGCCTTCACATCGACGTACACCGAGGGCGTGAGGAAGTTTCCCCCGCCGAGGTCGCCCTCGAAGCGCTCACCGCCGCACACACGAACCGCACCCTCATCCTCGGCGCGCTGCATGTGCTCCTCGACGGAGGCACGGTGTGCAGCCGTGATGAGGGGTCCCATCTCTGTCTCGACGTCACCCGGACTGCCAACAACGATCTGGCGAGTCCGATCGGTGAACGACGCTACGAATTCGTCGAACACCTGCTCGTGGACGAGTATGCGGCTCCGCGCGCAACAGTCCTGGCCCGCGTTGTCGAATACGGCACCGATGGAGGACTCAACCGCGTCAGCCACGTCGGCATCCTCAAAAACCAGCGAGGCCGATTTACCGCCAAGTTCGAGAGAGACTCGCTTGATGCCTGCAGCTGCATCTCGCATCACGCCAGCTCCCACTTCGGTGGATCCGGTGAACGAGACCTTCCGCACGTCGGGGTGGGTGACGATCGCGGAACCGACCGTCGAACCGGGACCTGGCACGACATTGAAGGCACCCCCCGGTAGCCCGGCCTCGAGTGTGATGTCCCCGAGCATGAGCGCGGTGAGAGGGGTGACTCCCGCAGGCTTGGCCACGATCGTGTTCCCCATCGCAAGGGCGGGGGCAACCTTCCAAGCCAGGATGAGCATCGGGAAGTTCCACGGAACGATCAACCCGACCACGCCGAGCGGTTCGCGGAAGGTCATGAGCGTGCCGTCTGCCCTGCCGGGGATCGTCTGGCCGTGGATCTTGTCGACAGCGCCCGCGTAAAACCGGAACGTGGTGGCTGCAGCGTCGATCTCCCCGAGAGCCGCAGCGACCGGCTTGCCCACGTTGCGGGACTCCGCGGCACCGAGTGCATCCCTGTTCGCTGTTATGCCGTCTGCAATCCTGCGAAGAATCTCGCCTCGCTCCGTAGCGGGCATGCCGCGCCACGAGGACGAGGCGAAGCGGTCGCTGGCAACCTTCACGGCCCGGTCAACGTCCTGCGGCCCGGCGAGAGCGACAGCAGTGACAACGGCCCCGCTCGATGGGTCGTACACGTTCCCCGTCTCACCTGAGAGACTTGCCACTCGTTCACCATCGATGAACAGGCCTTCGAATCCTTCAGTCATTCCATCACTCCGGGGTCACGTAGGCAGCCGTGATGCCACCGTCAACAAGGAATTCGGCCCCCGTGATATAAGATGAGTCGTCGGACGCGAGGAAGAGCGCTGACTTCGCCATCTCCTCCGCAAGGCCGAACCGGCCCATCGGCACGTGCACAAGCCTGCGCTCTCGTTTCTCGTCGGTGTCGAGGAACCTCATGAGCAACTCCGTGCGGAGCGGACCTGGACACAGGGCGTTGATCCTGATGCCTTCTCTTGCGTGGACCACCGCAAGCTCTCGTGTGAGTGCGAGTACCGCACCCTTTGAGGCTGTATACGCGATTTGCGGTGTTGCCGCGCCAAGGTGTGCAACGAAGGAGGCCGTGTTGATGATCGATCCCCCCCCTGACCGTCTGATCGCCGGGATACCGTATTTGCATCCCAGAAAGACACCCTTTGCGTTGACGCCCATCGTGAGATCCCAGACCTCCTCGGAAGTGGACTGGGCGTCGCCGTCGTCGCTGTGCATGATCCCTGCATTGTTGAACATCACGTGGAGGCCACCGAAGGCGTGTTCTGCCTCTTGCACCATTGCGGCCGAGTCCCCGGCAGACGAGACATCCGCACGCACCGCAACGGCATCACCCCCGGTTCTGGTTATCTCGTCCGCCGTCGCAGAACCCGTAGCTTCGTCAACGTCGACGCAGACGACCCGTGCACCCTCTCTCGCGAAGAGGAGCGCTGCTTCGCGTCCGATGCCGCTCCCCGCTCCGGTGATCAACGCAACCCTGTTCGCTAAACGGCCCATATTCTCCTCCGTCTCCATCTTGAACGACCGCTTAGATGCGGTCGAAGTACCTGACTCGCTCCCAGTCGGTGACCGCAACATCATATGCGGCCGCCTCGTCTGAGAAGAAGTGTGCGTAGTGCTCCTGTACTTCGGGCGTCATCGCCGAACGTACGAAATCGCTCGCTGCGAACAGCGGAATCGCCGCAGCGAGCGTCCCGGGAACGCTCGGGAGGTCCTGTGCCGCGTATACATCACCCGAGAACATCTCGGGTACTCCGGTCTCGTTCTCGATCCCGTCGATCCCCGCGGCGAGTGCCGCTGCGTAAACGAGATACGGGTTGACGTCCGCCCCCGGGATCCGACACTCGATCCGCAAGCTCGGACCGACTCCAACAATCCGGAAACCTGCCGTGCGGTTGTCGAAGCTCCATGCGATGTTCGTCGGCGCCCAGGAGGCTTCCTGATACCGCTTGTAGGAGTTCACCGTCGGAGCGAAAAAAGGCATGAGCTCCTCGGTGTGGCGCATCCATCCACCAAGGAACCTCGTAAACGTCTCGGTGCAGCGAATCGAGCCGATCTCAACCTCCCCGGCGAAGGCGTTCTCTTCTCCACTCCACAGGCTGAGGTGGATGTGACAGCTCGATCCGGCCTGGTCTGTCTCAGGCTTCGCCATGAACGTGGCGCTCATGCCGAGAGTATCGGCCGTGTCCTTCATGAGCAGCTTCATGATCGTGTGGCGATCCGCCATCTCAAGTATCTCGGAGTAGCGGATGTTCATCTCATGCTGACCCCGACCGAACTCACCTTTCGAGCTCTCGACAGGAATGCCTGAGGCGGCGAGATGTCTGCGGACGGCACCGTTGTAGAACTCCTCCCTCGCCCCCTGCATGAGGTGGTAGTCCTCGCTGTACCAACCGACGGAGGTCAGATCGCTGAACCCCTTGTCTGCGGCCTCTCGATACGTCTCCTCGTACAGGTAATACTCGAGCTCGGAGGCAGCCATCGCGGTGAAGCCGTGCGACGCGAGCCGCTGAACCTGTCTGCGCAGGATCGTCCTTGGAGCGACAGCGACGAGATCGTGGGTCGCGTTATCGACGAGATCGCAGAGGACGATCGCCGTCGATGGCAGCCAGTCAGCAACCCGCATCGTCGCTATGTCAGGGACCATGTGGAAGTCGCCATATCCAAGTTCCCAGTTGGCGTATCTGTAGCCCGGAACCGGTGCCATCTCCATGTCTGCGGTGAGGAGATAGTTACATCCGTGGGTGCCTGTCTCCCAGACGTCGTTGACGAAGAAGAGCGCATCGAAGCGCTTCCCGTGCACCCTGCCGTAATGGTCAGTGAAGGCGACGACAACCGTATCGATCGCACCGACCTCCACTTGAGCGGCGAGACCTTCGATATCCAATCTTCCGCATTCTTGCGCCATCGCTGTACTCCAATCTGCTGTCCTGGGAGACGACACTAGTAAAACCGTGGTCGCGCGGAGCACTCGCGGATCGAAGGATCTCGCTGCGAGAGGCGGCAGGCAATATTGCTAGTCAGAGCAGCGGATCAGGGTGATGATGTATCCAGGCCATCGACAGGAGTTCGTATGCACAAGCACATCACCATCGAGATCGGCATCGACGAGGATGACACGACGACACTCGTCCACGCAGTTCTCGATCTTCGCGGAGACCACTTCGATGCCACAGGGAGAGCGCAACGGAATCCGAGCGATTCGAACGTTCCGGCAATTGGCGAAGAACTCGCCCTCGCTCGGGCGCTCGGATCGCTTGAGAAGCAGCTGATCGACATGGCGTACGCGAAGATCGATGCAGCGACGCCTGCTCCGCGATCGCTCTAAGCAGGACATCAAAACCAGAGAGAGGGCGGCCACGCGGCCGCCCTCTCTCCTTCGAATGAGACGGAGCGGGACTTCTAGAAGTCCATGCCTCCACCACCACCCATGTCGTGTCCACCTGGCGCTGCAGGAGCGTCAACAGGCTTCTCAGCGACGAGTGCCTCGGTCGTGATGATCAACGCGGCGATCGAAGCCGCGTTCTGCACCGTTGACCTGGTCACCTTCGCTGGATCGATCACCCCGGCAACGATGAGATCCTCATACTCGCCGGTTACGACGTTGAAGCCCTCGTTGCCTTCATGCTCGTTCTTGACCTTGTCAACCACGACGCCACCTTCGTGGCCTGCGTTGACAGCGATCTGACGAATCGGTGCTTCGAGCGCGCGACGGACGATCTGACGGCCGGCCTTCCAGTCGTCGCTCTTGCCGCGGAGCTTGTCGATCGCACCCTGGCTGCGGAGCAACGCTACGCCACCACCCGGGACGATGCCCTCTTCGACAGCGGCACGGGTCGCCTGGATAGCATCCTCGATGCGATGCTTCTTCTCTTTGAGCTCCACTTCGGTGGCAGCGCCGATCTTGATGACGGCGACACCTCCGCTGAGCTTGGCGAGGCGCTCAGAGAGCTTCTCGCTGTCCCAGTCAGAGTCTGAGTTCTCGATCTCCTGGCGAATCTGCTTCACGCGCGCTTCGACATCCGCCTTCGAGCCTCCGCCCTCAATGATCGTGGTGTCATCCTTCGTGATGACGATCTTGCGGGCTGTCCCGAGCATCTCGATCGTGACACCTTCGAGCTTGAGTCCGACCTCTTCCGAGATGACTGTCGCGCCCGTGAGGATCGCGATGTCCTGGAGCTGGGCCTTACGGCGCTCACCGAACCCGGGAGCCTTGACGGCAACTGAGTTGAACGTGCCCCGAATCTTGTTCACTACGAGAGTAGCGAGGGCTTCACCCTCGACATCCTCGGAGAGAATCAAGATCGGCTTGCTGCTCTGCATCACCTTCTCGAGCACAGGGACGAGGTCCTGGACCGAGCTGATCTTCTGGTTCGCGATCAGGATGTAGGCATCCTCAAGAACCGCTTCCTGACGATCGGCATCCGTGATGAAGTACGGCGAGATGAAGCCCTTGTCGAACTGCATCCCCTCGGTGAACTCGAGCTCAACGCCGAATGTCTGCGAATCCTCGACGGTGATAACGCCTTCATTGCCGACTTTACGCATCGCGTCTGCGATGTGGCCACCGATCTCATCGTCCGCAGCCGAGTTCGATGCGACGTACGCGATCGAAGAACGGTCCTTGGAATCGATCGGCGTGGCAAGCTCCTCGATTGCCTTGACAACGGTGTTGACGGCTTCTTCGATTCCTCGACGCATCTCCATCGGATTTGCACCGGCGGTGACGAGGCGGAGCCCTTCAGCGACCATCGCCTGAGCGAGAACTGTTGCGGTCGTCGTGCCGTCACCGGCAACGTCGTTCGTCTTGTTCGCGACCTCCTTGGCGAGCTGCGCGCCCATGTTCTCGAACGGGTCGTCGAGCTCGATCTCCTTGGCGATCGTCACACCGTCGTTCGTGATCGTGGGAGAGCCCCACTTCTTCTCAAGGACAACGTTGCGGCCCTTGGGGCCGAGCGTGACCTTGACGGTGTCAGCGAGCTTGTCTACGCCCGCCTGAAGGCCGCGACGGGCCTCATCATTGAAATGAATTTCCTTGGCTGCCATGTAGGTATCCCCTTCTAGCCCAGGATGGCGAGCACGTCACGGCTTGACAGGATCAGAAGATCCTCGCCATTGTGCTTCACCTCGGTGCCGCCGTACTTCGAATAGAAGACAACATCGCCGACATTGACGTCGACAGGGATACGCTCCCCATCCTTGTACTCACCCGGTCCAACAGCGAGGACTTTGCCTAGCTGCGGCTTCTCCTTAGCTGTATCCGGGATGACGAGGCCACTAGCCATAACAGCTTCTTCCTCATCGCTTGGCTTCACGACGATACGATCGCCGAGAGGTTTCAGATCCATCCGACTCTCCTTACTTGCATTAGCAGTCGGTACTTGCGAGTGCCAGGTTAACGAGTTCTGGCACTCTCGTGTACCGACTGCCGATTCCGGGGGCAGGGTTCCAGGCTTGGTGCCCGCTGCAAGCGAGCGATCACGGTTCAGTACGCCAGATCTGGTCCCAGAGCGTCCCCGTCGATCACGCCGACTACGACTCCGTCGCGCACCGCTACCGCTCGACCGCTCAAGCCGGCACGCCTGAACAGCAGGGTCTCGAGCGGTGCCTCTGCCTCGACGATGTCGCCCGGGCCGATCGCCGTCATCAACGCCCGGGCACGCACCGACGGCCAGCGACTCGGGGCAATCGAGTCAATCTCGTCCTGGCCGATGACTCCCACAACGCGGCCAGACAGCTCAACGGGGAGAGACCGAAGGCGGGGGCCGACACCGTACAACTCGATCAGGCTCGAGATCGTCGAGTCTCCGGGGACGGCGCTGCGAATCGGACGCATCACGTCCGCGACCGTCCTCCCATCAAAGACGACGCTCAGTACCTCACGCCTCCCCGCCGACATGCCGGACGTCGAGAGATACCAGCCTCCCACGACCCAGAAGAGACCAGGCATCTGCCGGCTGAGGAGCAGAGAGGCACCAATGACCACCGATGACCACCCGACCAACCGACCGGTCAAGATCACGACCCGTGTTGCCCTGAGGCGATCACGACCGCTGCTGACGAGCATGCTCCGAACGATCCGGCCTCCATCGAGCGGGAATCCGGGCAGTAGGTTGAAGACACCTATCGCGATGCTGACCGATCCGAGTGCCCACATCGCAATGCCGATGACGCTCTGAGTTCCCAGGAGGAGCGGCCCGACCAAGATCACGACCCCCAGCCCGACGGATGCGATCGGGCCCGCTACCGCCACCAGCAACTCGGTGCGAGCGGACGGAACACCGTGGATGACTGAGTACCCCCCGAAGAGGTAGAGGCGGATCTCCCGCACAGCAAGCCCCTCCCTGAGCGCGAGCATCACGTGGCTCGCCTCGTGAACGAACACGCAGGCAACAACACCGATACCCGCCGCCACCGCGACGAGGCCTGTAAACTCGACAGACTCGTTCGGTACCGCTGCCTGAAGGCGGATAAACACCGCGCTGCCGAACAGGGCCGCGAGCGCGAACACTGAGACGTCCGCGATGACATCAACACCGGCGAACCTTCCGAGGCGGAGGGCCCCGTTCATACGCCCAGTCGCAGGCCCGGGTCAACATCGCCGATGATCTCGTCCCCGGGAACACCGTCAAGGATCCGTCTCACGGCCACACTCGCGATCATCGCTCCGTTGTCGGTGCAGAGGGCAGGCTCAGGGATGAAAAGGCCGACGCCGCGCTTGTCCGCTTCCTCACCAAGGCGTTCGCGTAGCCTTCGATTGGAGAGAACTCCCCCTCCCCCACCGACAACCTCAACACCGGTTGCCTCAACTGCGTTGAAGGTCTTGTCGACCAGAACATCAACGATGGCCTCCTGGATCGAGGCCGAAACATCGGAGCGCGCAGGCAGCTCACCAGCATCGCGCGCCTTCTCCAGGTAGGTCACAACAGAGGTCTTGAGCCCCGAGAACGAGAAGTCGTATGGTCGGTTCCTCAGGGCTCTCGGAAACTGGATCGCGGAGGGGTCGCCTCCCTCCGAGTCACGATCGATGGCGGGCCCGCCCGGAAACCCGAGTCCCATGAACCGTGCAAGCTTGTCGAAGGCCTCCCCCGCCGCGTCGTCGATCGTGCCGCCGAGTACTTCGTAATCACCCCACGCCTTGACGTGGACTATCTGGCTGTGACCTCCACTCGCGAGGATGACGATGGCGGGCGGCTCGTAGCCGTCGAACGACAGCCGTGGTGCGTTGAGGTGACCTTCCATGTGGTCGACGCCGTAGAGCGGCTTGCCGAGGGCGTACGCGAAGGACTTGGCGAAGGAGTAACCGACCATGAGCGGCCCTATGAGACCGGGTCCCTGTGTCACCGCGACGGCGTCGATGTCGTCAGGGTGGATACCCGCCTCTGTGATCGCCTGATGGGTGAGTGGACGAATTGCCTCGATGTGGGCACGGGCCGCGACCTCCGGGACAACACCACCGAACCTGGCGTGAAGATCCACCTGGCTCCCGAGCACTGAGCTGCGCGTCGATAGCCCTTCGATGACCGCGACGCCTGTCTCGTCACAGCTCGTCTCGATCCCGAGTACGAGTGGGCCACTCACTCCTGGCCTCCATCAACGGTCTCACGGATCGTCGCGAGGCGCTGCGCATAGCCACGGGCATCGATATCGGTCACCCACATCACGAGTGCGTCCTCATCCTTGTAGTAGTCCTTGCGCCGCCCCACCGGGGCGAAACCGAAAAGCTCGTAGAGTCCCTGCGCGGATGCGTTCGAGAGGCGTACCTCAAGCGTGAGCCGCCTCGCACCGACGCCAAGGGCCCGCTCAACGAGTGCGAGCATGAGGCGCTTCCCGATCTGGCGTCCGCGCATCCCTGGCGCTACAGCAAGCGTTGTGATGTGCGCATCATCATCGCCGATGAGCAGCCCGCCGTACCCCACAACGGTGGTCTCGCCCGTCATGATCACGATGTACTCCCTCTTCTCGGCTGCGAGTTCATCGAAGAAGACGCGGGGTGGCCATGGCTCGTCGAATACCTCACGCTCGAGAGCGACGATGGCAGGGACGTCGCGGCGAGTCATCGCCCGAATCTCGAATGCTGTCACTGCGGCCACGCTCCCTCAGATCGGAAGGACTCCCAGTTGATCTGCACGTCGGGCTCACGCATGTACACAGGCCGTACATCGTCCGGCCCTAACGTTGCTCCGCTGCGTTCTTTCATCGCTGCTATCTCGAGAATCGTCTCCGCTGAGGGAAATCGCGGCCGTCCTCGGCGAACCCTCTGAAGGCCTGTCCACATCTCCGCAGGCAGCGACTGCCAGTCCCCGACTATGAGCAAATCGATACCTTCGCACTCGAGGATCGCTTTGAATTCGTCGGGACGAACAACCTCGGGATCACCGTCTGGCGCCACACCGCCCGGGAGCAGGGCGAAAGGGGCGACAGCGATCTGACCCCGGCGCATATCGACCACGGACCAGATCCGGCGGTGACCGGTCGCGGCTCGCAGTGCGATCGTCGTGAGCGAGGAGACCGTGACCATAGGGGCACCGATCGCCGCTGCGAAAGCCTGAGCCGTCGCGATGCCTGACCGAAGCCCGGTGTACGGGCCCGGGCCCACGTCTACAGCGACGAGATCGATGTCACGGGCGCGCCACTGGGCCTGCGCCAGACAGAAGTCGATCGCGGGGACGAGAAACTTGACGTGACCGCGGCGGTCGACGTTGACAGAGAGACCGCGGAGCTGCCCGTCCTCGCCGATCGCCACTGAAGAAGCGGGCGTTGCAGTATCGACTGCGAGGATCTTCATGTGAGCACCGCAAGTTCTCTCTCATGCCAGGACCCGTGTGGTGCGAAGCTGATCACCCGATCATCCCCGTCGATGACGAAGCGGATCACGAGGTGGTCCTCGGGGAGGCTGTCGAGGATCGTGTCGCCCCACTCGATGAGGACGGCTCCGTCGCTCCCCTCGTCCACGAGTTCCAGGTCGTCGAACTCAGCCAACGATCCGAGCCGGTATACGTCGGCATGGATCAGGGGCAGAAAGCCGTCTCGGTACACCTTCTCGATGACGAAGGTTGGACTCGTGATCTGGGTACTGATACCGAGCCCTATCGCCACACCCGATGCGAACAGCGTCTTCCCTGTCCCGAGACGCCCCGCGAGCACGACAACGTCACCCGCCGTCAACAGCGCGGCGAATCGACGCCCGAGAGCGAGCGTCTCATCCGGAGAGGAGCTTCTGATCTCAACGCTCATCGATGTACTCGACATTACCGTCGATGATGTTGCGGACGAGAGTCAGATCGGCGCGAATGTCGTTCGTCACTCGATCACCTCCTCGAAGCGCCGCCGCAGGGTGAAACGTGGGGACGAGGAAGCGACCCCACCACTCGTACGCCGTTCCCCGCATCGCGGTGATACCTGTCGTTGTCCGCAACAGCAGCTTCATGGAGAAGTTCCCGAGGGTGAGGACTACCTTCGGGTCGACGAGTTCGATCTGGCGCCGGAGATACCCCTTGCACGCGTCGATCTCGTCGGGAAGCGGATCCCTATTTCGCGGGGGACGGCACTTCACGACGTTCGCTACGTAGACGTCGCCGCGAGCGAGGTCGATCTCGCCCAGGAGACGGTCGAGGAGTTGGCCGGACCGTCCCACGAAAGGCACCCCCTGCTCGTCCTCCTGCTGGCCAGGCGCTTCACCGACGATCATCACGTCAGCATCGGGAGCGCCTGCTCCGAAAACGACGTTCGTCCGACTCTCCGAGAGGACGCAGCGCGTGCAGTCGTGGGCGAGGGCACCGAGCACGCGGAGCGTCTCAATGGAGGCAAGATCGTTCTTCATCGGTGCGCTGCGCGTCCAACGGCACGGATGATCGATGTCGCGACAACCTCGAACGTGGATTCAATGATCGCGTCAACGTCTGCCTCATACGTCCGGCTCGAGACGACGAAGGCCGTGTCCCCGTCATACCTCGTGTGGGCAGGGCGCACGGTAGCGCCGAGAGCGTCATGGGCGCGCACCGCCATTCGACGCATGTCGTTGCGGTCGAGGACCGCGTCGGTTGCGACGGCGATGAGCGTCGTGCTCTGGGCGAATCCGAGTTCCTGCCGCGCAAGCTTGTCCGTCTCCTCGGATCCGGTCAGGCGGCGGCCTCCGAGCGAGTACACGTCTCCCACACCGTTGAGGGCGACGAGGGCTCCGACGGTTGCGTCCCCGACACGCACGAACGCCGATCCTATGCCTGCAGACGTGGCGTGTTCGATGCCGGCAAGCTTCCCCACCGTGGCTCCTGCCCCCGCACCGAAGGGGCCCATCGCGACGGGATCCGTCGTCCGCGCGAGGTACGCCGCACGACCGTTCTCGGGTGTCGGGCGGACGTCGGACCTCCCCACCATGAGGTCGTACAGGATCACCGTCGGGACGATCGGCACAGGCCCGGTTGGCGTAGGGGTCCCTCGCCCGCAGCGCTCGAGCTCCTCGACGACGCCCTGGGCTGCATCAAGTCCGAAAGCACTGCCTCCTGCGAAGACAAGCGCGTTGACCGTGACAGGCTTGATCGCCTCGCCGAATATCGCGAGCTCTCTCGTTCCGGGAGCGCCACCGCGAACATCCACGATGCCAACGTTCGGTTCAGGGAAGGTGATCACCGTCACACCTGTCCTGGCGTCCGCGTCCGTGTAGTGGCCAACCTGGACGCCATCGACCGAGGTGATCGTGTCGTTATCCATCCGCAGGCTCCCCTATGTAGCGACGAGGCAGCCGCGGGCCGAAGTCGCACACAACCTCGTAGGTGATGGTGTCGAGGAGCCGCGCCCACTCCTCTGCGAGGATCTCGCCATCTCGTTGTGTGCCCATCAGCACGACTTCATCACCGACCCGGATGTCATCGCTTCCGACGTCGACGACCACCATGTCCATCGTGATCGTGCCTGCGTGGGGATATCGTTCGCCGTTGATGAGTACGGACCCTTCCCCGGAGAGGCTCCGGCGGACGCCGTCCGCGTATCCGATGGGAACGGTGACGACGCTCCCTGCGCCGGGTAGCGGGCGCCTCCTGCCGTAGGAGGGACGCGCACCCGTCGACAGCTCTCTCACGTAGGTCACATGGCTGATGACGCGCATCGCGGGTGTGAGATCGATGCCTGAACCGCTCTCAGGGTGGGGACGCATGCCGTAGATGCCGAGCCCGACACGGCACAGGTCATGGCGGGAGTCCGGGAGATCGAATGCCGCCGCCGTGTTTGCGGCGTGCAGGATCTTCGGCGTAATCCCCTCAGCTGCGAGGGAGCGCACGAACTGGAGGAGAGCGTCGTTCTGACGTCTCGTGTAGGCAAGGTCTTCATCTGCAACGGCGAAGTGGGTGAATACCCCCTGGAGGAGAAGACGGTCATCACCGGCGATCATGCGAGCAACCTCGAAAGCCTCGACGGGCGACGCTCCGACCCGGTGCATGCCGGTGTCGAGCTTCAGATGGACCGGGTACGGCGACTTCGATGCGTCCCGGGCGACCGACGCGATCTCTTCGACGAAACCAGCCGTGTAGGCACTCGGCGTGAGCCCGTGCGTCACGATTGGACGTGCCTGGGCACGAGGGGGTTCGGAGAGAATGAGGATCGGCACGTCGATGCCCGCCTCCCGCAGACGCACCCCCTCCTCGACGAGAGCAACCGCGAGCCATCGTGCGCCTCCTCGGATCGCAGCCTCAGCTACGGGGACGTCGCCGTGGCCGTACGCATCCGCTTTGACGACCGCACACAACGCCGACGCGCCGATCGCCGCAGCGATCTGGCGAACGTTGTGCTCGATCGCGTTGAGGTCGATCTCGATCCACGATGGACGCATGTTGCTCCGGGTACTTGCTCGTACGGACGGTAGTCAGGCGGTGTGCCGTGCGGTTACGACAGACGACACCTCACTGATCAGCAGTTGGGGCGTCACCGCGCTTCTGGCTGCAATGCGGCGCCCGGCAACACCGTGAAGGTAGGCAGCGGAGGCCGCGGCGTCGGGGGCATCGACACCACCAGCAAGGAGTGCGGCGACCATGCCCGCGAGAACGTCCCCCGTTCCGATCGTCGCCAATTCAGGGCCACCTGTGTCGACGACGACTGTCGTCTCCGAGACCACCAGAGTGGGATTGCCTTTCATCAGGAGGACCGTCCCCGTCTCGTCCACGAACGAGCGGAGAGCGTCCGGGTCCGGGTCGAGTCCCGCTAACCGCCTGAACTCGCCCTTGTGAGGCGTCAGCACCGTGGGGGCTGAGCGTCCGGCAAGAACGTCGAGACGGGTGAGTGCATTGAGCGCACCTGCGTCGAGGACCACGGCACCCTCGAATCCTTCAAGGACGTGCTCAACGAACTCGGTCGCCACCGGCTCGAGTCCGGGACCCATCACGAGGACATCGAATCTTCCGAGGAGCGAGAGTACCTCTGAGGCGTGGTTCAGCCAGGAGGATGTCTCCGATGCCTGCATCATGGGAATGTCCGGGGCGCTCGCTGCGTACCCGGGCGCCGTGGCAGCAGTGGTGAACAGCACGGATGCCCCCGCTCCGGCAGCTATGGCCCCTCTCGCGGCGAAGAGCGCGGCGCCGGTGAGGCCGGGGACTCCGCCGATCGTCGCTACAGACCCCACCGACCACTTATGAGCCGTCCGAGGACGTCGCGGCACGTCAACATCTTCGTCGGTCATCCGATACATGGCGGGCTCACCACCGTGAAGCCCGATGTCGTACAGATCGACATCTCCACACAGATCGGGACCATCACCGACGAAGTGACCCGTCTTGTAACGGTGAAAGGTTGCCGTGCGCGTCGCCCTGAACACGGCGCCGGACGCGAGCCCGGTATCCCCGTTGAGCCCCGAAGGCACATCGACCGCGAGAACCGGATAGGCAACCAACGTCCAGGCCGCGACCTCGTTCGGGAGGTCACCGCGAAACCCGGTGCCGACGAAGGCATCAATCAGCAGATCGCCCGACTCGGGCGCTCCGATCGCCTTGATCCGGACGCCGGCGAGTTCAGCCGAGATTGCTGCCCTCGCCGCAGGCGTGTCCGGCTCCGGCTCTCCGACCTGATGCACCGTGACTGCGGCGCCGCGCCGCGCGAGGATTCTCGCGGCGACGTATCCGTCTCCGCCGTTATTTCCTCGACCGGCAATGACGTGCACCCGACTGCCGTATCCCGTACCCATCCTCACCGCCGACAAGGCGATGCCGTTGCCTGCTGCGTCCATGAGCCTGTCGATGTCCGCGGTCGTCTCAGCGTCGACCCTGCGCATCTCGGCGACGCTGAGGATTGGCTCCATCAGCGGTGATCCCGCTGAGAGATCACGAACACCATCGCGGTGTCCGCGGTGTGGGTGACGGTGATCTTGATGTCGACGACTCCGAGCATCTCGGCGCGCTGGCGGGCCCTGCCGAAGAGGTTGACGGTCGGTGGGCCACCTCCAGTGATCTCTACATGCGTCCAGGGGATACGACGCCAACCCGTGAAGAGGCTCTTCATCACGGCCTCCTTACCAGCAAAGCGAGCCGCAAGGCGCTCGGCAGGATCCGAGAACCGATGGGCATACTCCCACTCGTGGTCCGTGAAGCATCGCCGCCTGAAGCCTTCAGGATCCTTGTGCAGCAGCCGACGAACCCTCACGACGTCCGTGATGTCTACTCCGAGCCCAACGATCTCCATAGATGAGAGGCTATCAGCTATCCGCGAACGCCCTGTGCCCTCTCGGTTCGGTCACTCCACTGTGACAGACTTCGCGAGGTTCCTCGGCTGGTCG
The DNA here is from genome assembly GCA_030123765.1 of Actinomycetota bacterium. GTDB lineage: Bacteria > Actinomycetota > Acidimicrobiia > Spongiisociales > UBA5794 > B3-G11. The sequence continues at coordinate 16,720 of JASJXX010000025.1, forward strand.
ATGTCGTGACCGCGCAGTCTTGCAACGTGATACGCAAGTAACTGCAACGGCACCACGGCAGCGACGGGGGCAAGGAGATCGTCCATGTCAGGGATGCGCATCACGAGCTCTGCGTACTTCTCGATCTCTGTGTCGGTGTCGTAGGCGACCGCGATGATCATCCCGCCACGCGCCTTGACCTCCTGGACCGCTGAGATCGTCTTGTCGTACACGGCCCGCTGGGTAAGCACCACTACGACCGGTACACCGTCCGTGATCAACGCAAGCGTCCCATGCTTGAGCTCGCCTGCAGGCATCGCCTCTGAGTGAAGGTAGGAGATCTCCTTGAGCTTGAGTGACCCCTCCATCGCAATGGCATAGTCGAGGCCTCGCCCGATGAAGTAGACATCGTCGGCGTCGACTATCCGCTCGGCCACCGCGACAGCCTCGTGCTCACGACTGAGAACTTCTTCGATCGCTCCCGGCATCCGGTGCAGACCGTGAGCGACTCTCTGAGCCAGCTCGCTATCGACCGTCCCCCTCGCCGCGCCCAGTCTGAGCGCAAGGAGGTACTGGGCGATCAGCATGGCAATGTACGCCTTGGTTGAAGCAACCGATATCTCCGGGCCCGCCCTCGTGTAGAAGATGTCGTCCGCGTAGCGCGACAGCGTCGAGCCCACCACGTTCGTGATGGCGAGCATCCGTGAACCATGGTCGGGTGCGATCCGCGCCGCTGCCAACGTGTCTGCCGTCTCGCCCGACTGTGAGATCGCGATCATCAACTCCCTCGGTCCGATGATCGGGTCGGCGTATCGCAGCTCGTGGGCATACTCGACGTTGGTGGGGAGTCGCAGCACACGTCGGAAGATCTCCTGGCCGATGAGACCGGCATGATACGCCGTGCCGCACGCCGTGATCCACACCCCGGTGAGATCAGCGATGTACTCGTCATCGAACTCGACATCCTCAAGCCAGACGGTGCCGTCCTCATCGAGGCGCCCCTGAAGCGTCTCGGCGATCACGGTAGGTTGCTCGTGAATCTCTTTCAACATGAAGTGGTCGTAACCACCCTTCTCCGCCTGTTCGGCGTCCCAATCAATGTGCGTCACCTCTCTCACGACCGGGTCTCCCTCAATCGTCTCGACCCTGGCACCTTCAGCCGTCACGATCACCATCTCGTCATCCTCGATGATGAGGAAGTCGCGGGTGCGGTGAAGCACCGCGGGGATGTCAGATGCGAGGTACGTCTCACCCTCGCCGAGGCCTATGACAAGAGGGCTGATCTTGCGGACAGCGACGATCTTCTCTGGCTCGCGTTGAGAGATCACGACCATCGCGTACGCTCCCTCGCAGAGTGCGACCGTCTTGCGGACCGCAGCGACCAGGTCCCCGTCATACTCTCTTGCGACGAGATGCGCGAGCACTTCGCTATCGGTCTCGGACGAGAACTCGGCGCCGGCGGCCGCGAGTTCATCCCGTATTGCCTGGAAATTCTCGATGATCCCGTTGTGCACGACGACGAACTCGCCGGAGGGGTCCGCGTGTGGATGGGCGTTCGCATCCGTCGGAGCTCCGTGGGTCGCCCATCGTGTGTGCCCGATACCGATGCAACCGTCCAGAGCGTCCTTCTCGAGCAGCGCCTGGAGATTCGCGATCTTCCCCTCGGCCTTCTGAACGCGAATCGTGCCGTTGTTGACCGCGATCCCGGCGGAGTCGTATCCGCGGTACTCGAGCCTCTTGAGACCGTCAACGAGAATTGGGCCCGCCTGTTGCGACCCTACGTATCCCATGATCCCGCACATGCGCGATCTCCCTTCGTCAGTTGACATGGAGATGCGGATGGCTGGGTCTCCCCACTCACATCGAGGTGGCCTCTGTTCCCTGGATCACTCCGGGGCTTTGTTCCACTTCGTCACGACCGTGAGCGGCCGAGAGGGTATCCGCCGAACGTTTCGATACTCCCTCTTCCTCGTCGCCTCGCTGAGCGAGGGCTGGCGCTGTGAAGATGCATCTCCGTGTCAGGTTGTGTTGTGTCTAGGAGAGTATCACGAGCTACGCGAGTTCTGCCGCCACCACGTCGGAGAGGGAGACCGCGATCGCATCGGCTTCTGACTGCGTCGGTGCCTCAACCATGACCCGGATAAGCCGCTCCGTTCCCGACGCTCGCACAAGGACCCGGCCGCGGGGTCCGAGCTCGCGCTCGGCAGCTGCCACCGCCCTGGCTAGGACCGTGTTCTTCTCCCAGTCGTTCTTCGACCTGACAGGAACGTTCATCAGCACCTGGGGGAGTTCCGACATGATGGTGCGCAGCTCCCTGAGCTCCTTGCCGGTGGATGCGATCACCTCCATGAGCCGCAGCGCGGTGCGGAGCCCGTCGCCCGTCGAACGGTCCTCGAGAAGGATGTGGCCTGACTGCTCGCCGCCGACTACCGAACGAGACCGGCGCATAGCCTCAACGACGTTCCGGTCGCCGACAGGGGTGAGAATCACGTCGATGCCGAGGCGTTGCATGGCGTGGATGAAGCCGAGATTCGACATCACGGTTGCGACCACGGTCTTCTTCTCGAGCCTGCCACGCTCGAGCTGCCACTTGGCGAAGATCGCCATGATCACGTCGCCGTTGACGACCTCCCCGTCCTCGTCAACCGCGATGAGTCGATCTGCGTCGCCATCGAAGGCGAGTCCGACCCTACCGTTCGCCGCCCTGCCAACGACTTCGGGATGCATCGCACCGACACCGTCGTTGATATTCATCCCATCAGGAGCATCCGCAATGACCTCGACTGTGGCGCCCACCTCTCTGAAGAGGTAGGGGGCGGCAACGAACGCAGCCCCGTTGGCGGTGTCAACCACGAACTCAAGGCCGCGCATCGAGTACTCCACCGTACCTTTGACCTTGTCGACGTAACGTTCTATCGAGTCGGACATCACGGTCTGAATACCGATGTTCGCTCCCACGGCTCGCCGGTATGGCTGATCGCTGAAGTAGCGGCGCTCAATCGCGAGCTCGGTTGCGTCGTCGATCTTCGCTCCATCCCGCCCGAAGAACTTGATTCCATTGTCCTCAGCAGGATTGTGCGAGGCGGAGACAACAACTCCGTAGATCGCTGCTGTGTCTCTGGCGAGTCTCGATACGGCGCCGGTCGGGATGATCCCGAGGTCCACGACGTCGATGCCAACCGAGTTGAAACCGGCAGCGAGAGCAGAGACGAACATCGGGCCAGACCTCCGCGTGTCGCGTCCGATGACCACGTGCCCCTGCACGCTCTCACCCGCAGCACGCGAGAGATCAAATGCGATGTCGGGTGTCAGTTCGGAGTTCGCGCTGCCGCGGATCCCGTCAGTCCCGAAGAGACGTTCTGCTTCAGTTGCCATGCGCTATAGTCCCCCTTCGGCTGAACACCAGGTAGGGATCTGAGACTAACGCTTCGTGAACTGCGGAGCCTTGCGTGCCTTGCGAAGGCCATACTTCTTGCGCTCGACCTTGCGCGAGTCACGCGTGAGCATGCCAGCACTCTTGAGGGCTGGTCTTAGTTCAGGGTCCACCACAATGAGTGCACGGGCGATACCGAGCCTGAGCGCGTCGCTCTGGCCGGTCGTGCCTCCGCCGTGAAGCGTCGCGTTGATGTCGTAGCGGCCCTCGAGGTCTACGACCTTGAACGCCTCATGCGCACGGCGGCGCAGTTCAGGATCCGTGAAGTAGTTGTCGAGTGACCGGCCGTTGAGCTTGTACTCACCGGTTCCGTTATAGAGGCGAACTCTCGCGACGGAGGTCTTGCGCCGACCGGTTGCTTGAACGAGAGGCTTTGTCTTTGCCATCAGGCTTCGACCTTTCGGTACGTGAATTCGAGTGGTTCAGGGCTCTGCGCCTGATGCGGATGATCCGGACCGGCATACACTTTGAGCTTCCTGATCATCTGACGACCGAGGCGATTCTTGGGAAGCATCCCCCTCACCGCAGCCTCAATGAGCCGCTCCGGGCGCTCTCTACGCACCTTCTCGAACGTGTCGGCGCGAAGGCCACCGGGAAAACCTGAGTGGCGGTAGTAGATCTTGGAAGTCTCTTTGCTACCCGAGACATACACCTTCTCCACATTGACGACGATGACGAAGTCCCCTCCGTCAACGTGCGGCGCGTAGGTAGGCTTGCTCTTCCCGCGCAGGACCTGAGCAACTTCCGACGCGAGCCGACCGAGGGGTGCGTTGGCAGCGTCGACGACGTACCAGGAGCGCTCGACGTCACCCGGTTTTGGCGAGAAAGTTCTCTGTAGCTTTGGCTTCATAAGGTAATAGTCCCGTGCATGGCGTCTGAAAGCGGCCCCCGGATGGGAGCAAGTCTGTATGGTATCGGTTCCGCGGTGTAACGAACAACTCCACTCGTGACGCGGAGAACTACGAACTCTCCGGTATCCAGGACGGCTTGAGCAACGGCTCATGCTCATACGCGACCGCAACGAGTACGAGACCGTGCGGGGGAGCAGAACCCGTGGCCCGATGCCGGTCTGTCGAGGCAGCAATGCCTGGCACCGCGTCCAACGACATCCGCCCCCTCCCCACTTCGACACTGAGCCCGACGATCGATCGCACCATCTGATGACAGAACGCGTTGGCTCCTATGGAGAACTCGACGATCTCCCCCGTGCGCCGCCACCCCACCCAGAACACGTCCCGGGCCGTCGACTCCCCTTCGCGCTTCCGACAGAACGCTACGAAGTCGTGCACGCCGACGAGCGGCTCCACTGCCCGGTTCATGGCATCGACGTCAAGCTCCGGCGTGAACGTCCACGTCGTGACGGCCGAGAGTGGGTCGTGCACTGCAGAGTTTCCGATCCGATACCGGTACGCCCGACCTGTCGCAGAGAACCGCGCGTGAAATCCGGCAGGCACTTCTCTGAGGCGTCGGGCGGCGATCTCCGGAGCGAGTTGACTGTTGAGCGATCTCAGGACTCGTGCGGTGTCGAGCTCGTGGCACGTAAAAGACACGACCTGCCCCGATGCATGCACACCTCTGTCTGTGCGACCCGCGACGAAAGTGTCCGCGGCGCCAGTGTGTGGGGCAAGAGCCGCTTCGAGCTCCCCCTGCACGGTGCGTACATCGGGTTGTATCGCGTACCCGTAGAACCCCGAACCGTTGTATGCCAGATCGAGCCGGTAGGTGACCACGGCTAGAAGAGCCAGATCGATCCGAAGATTGCCTGGACGATTACGACGAGGATGTATCCCCCGATCGCGGCAGCCACTGCTTTCTGCATCCCGAGATCCACCGTGTAGGTGAGCCCGTTCGCAACGATGAGCACGAACCACGCCCCGCCGAGAAGCAGCGCAAACAGTGGACTGTTGAGGAGTATCGCCGTGAAAACCACGAGGAGTAGCGTCGGGTACGCGAATCCGGTGATCCGCAGGTAGATGGCGTAGTGCCCTGTGGCGTCGAAGAGATGCCGACTCACGACGTAGAGGGCGCCCGAGTAGACCACCCAGAAGAAGAGGCCTCCGAGGAGCACCTGCACGAGAGTAAATGGGTGGATGAGACTGATGAGGGAAGTTCCGCGACCGAGAGTCAGAAGAATCTGGGTAGTCACGACAAGGATCGCGGCGTCTCCTGTCGCCCTGTCGTTGAAGTCCATCCAGACGAACGCGTCACGTTCGAGTTTCACGGTTTGGAGAAGGCGGCTGAAGACAACGCCCAGTGAGATCACCCCTTGAGTCGGTGCGGCGAGGTTACCGCTGCGCAGCAGAGAACTCGCACCATCAGAGATCTGCGGAACGGCACGACCTATCCGAGCATCTCCCAGAGGGAGCGCGCGCCTGCGAGCAGCGCATCGTCCGGGTCGTATCGATGAAGGTCCTCAGAGTGGACCCACCTCGCGTCCTTCACCTCGTCGAGGGGCCCGAGCTCGCTGCTGCGCGCGAGAAATCCGACCGCGAGGTCGATGTGTATGTGTTCCTGTTCACGACCGCGTCGAGGAATCTCGTGTGCGTCGATTCGCACGAGCACTCTCCCGATACGTACAAGATCCTTCAGGCCGGTCTCCTCCCGGACCTCTCGCCTTGCGGCCGCTTCAACGGACTCGTCCTCCCTCTCTATGTGGCCACCCGGCTGAAGCCAGCAATTGAGCGCTCCGTGATGAATCAGCAACAGCGAAGTCCCATCCGGTGATGCCACGAACGCCGATGCCGTGAAATGGCCCGGATCGAACTCGGATCGTGGCCACATCGGACGGCCAAACTCAAGAACGTCGAGCGCGAGAGCGCGAGAGTGATCAGCACCCTGGAACGGGTAGTTCTGCACGACATCTCCGAGATCGGAAGGTCCGAACATGGAGGTGAGGCTAACGATGTCTCGTGCGCGATCTCGTATCAGGAGAGAGCCCGGATCGGACGAACGCTAAACGAGTTCTACCTTCGCCATCTCGGCTCCGTCACCACGACGCGGTCCGAGCTTGATGATCCGCAGATATCCCCCTGGTCTGTCCTCGTAACGAGGTGCGATATCGTCGAACAACTTCGTCACCACATCGTTGTTCTGGATCTTCTTGAGGACCGTGCGCCGAGCATGGAGGTCACCACGTCGAGCCTTCGTGATGATCTTCTCAGCGTACGGTCGGAGTACCTTCGCCTTCGCGTGGGTTGTGGTGATCTGCCCGTGCTTGATGAGGTCAGCCGTCAGGTTCGCAAGGATCTTGCGCTGATGCGATGGAGAGCCCCCGAGGCGGGGACCCTTCTTGGGGCGAGGCATCAGGCAACGCTCCCCTCAACGTCCGAGTAGTTCTTCAGTGAGAAGCCGAGCTCGTCGAGCTTCGCAACAACCTCCTCAAGGGACTTCTGGCCGAAGTTCGTGATATTGAGAAGGTCATCTTCTGTCTTCTCGATCAGTTCGCCAACGGACTGCACCTGTGCGCGACGCAGGCAGTTGCGAGGGCGCTCGGAGAGGTCAAGTGCCTCGATCGGAAGATCGAGATGCTCCTGGCCGGACGGCTCCACCGGGGCGAGCTCGTCGGGGACGAGAGCGTCGTAGTCGTCCATTTCAGCGATGAGCTCGAAGAGGTTCCTGAGCGTTCCCCCGGCCGAGGACATCGCCTCTGACGGGGTGACAGAACCGTCGGTCTCAACATCAAGGACGAGACTGTCAAAGTCGGTGCGCTGCCCGACCTGGGTCGTGCCGATGCGGTACGCGACCTTGCGAACAGGGGAGAAGATCGAGTCGATGGGAACGACTCCGATCGTCTCACTGGTCTTGTTCCTATCCGCGCTGCGGTAGCCGACGCCGCGCTCTGCGGTGAGTTCGACTTCGAGCTTCCCTGTGGCCGAGAGCGTCGCAAGACGCAGGTCAGTGTTGATGATCTCGACGCCCGCAGGGGCCTTGAGGTCCCCTGCCGTGACCACACCCTTCCCCTTTGCCGAGAGGTAGAGGGTCTGGGGCTCCTCCGTCTCGATCCGGAGCACGACCAGCTTCAGGTTCAGAATGAAGTCGACGACGTCCTCTACAACGCCCTCGATCGTGGAGAACTCATGTTGCACACCATCGATCCGCATCGACGTGATCGCTGCACCGGGGATGCGTGACAGCAGCGTGCGACGCATCGTATTCCCGAGAGTGTGGCCAAAGCCTGGCTCGAGGGGTTCGATGACGAACTTCGATCGGATGTCGGTGAGGGGTTCCTCATCAATTGTGGGACGCTGAGTGATGAGCACGTTCGCTCCTGTGTTCGGGGGTTCGGCTACGTCGGGTCTATTTGGAGTAGAGCTCGACGATGAGTTGTTCCTTGATGTCGGTGTCGATCTGTTCACGGGACGGCATCGACTTGATCGTCACCTTGCGGCCGGACGTGTCCACATCGATCCATTCCGGGACAGTGCGGCCGACAGTGTCAATCGCATGCTGAATCGGCAGAATGTTGGTGCTGCGTTCCTTGACGGTCACTTCGTCGCCTGCCCGTACCTGGTACGAGGGGATGTCGACCCTCTTGCCGTTGACGAGGAAGTGTCCGTGGTTGACGAGTTGGCGGGCCTGGGGACGGGTGCTTGCCAGCCCGGAACGGTACATGACGTTGTCCAGGCGAGTCTCAAGGATGACGAGCAGGTTCGTGCCCGAGATGCCCGATGCCTTGACCGCGTTCTTGTAGTACCGACGGAACTGCTTCTCGAGCACTCCGTACATGAACTTCAGCTTCTGCTTCTCTCGAAGCTGGATCTGGTACTGGGACTCACGGATGCGACCGCGACCATGCTGACCGGGGGGGTACGGCCTGCGGTCAAAATACTTTGCTTTGTTCTCGTCGAGGAGCTGGCGGGCGCGACGGCTCCGCTTCGTCCTCGGTCCGGTGTAACGAGCCATCGTTAACGACCCTTCCGCTTCTTCGGACGGCATCCGTTGTGAGGTACCGGCGTCACGTCCTTGATGCCGGTGATCTCGATGCCCATGTTCTGGAGTGTGCGAATGGCGGTCTCACGACCTGAACCGGAACCCCTGACGATGACGTCAAGCTTCCGGATACCCATCTCGCCTGCTTTGCGAGCAGCCTGCTCGGCAGCAACCTGCGCGGCGTACGGTGTGGACTTGCGCGAACCTTTGAACCCGACGGAACCGCCAGAGGTCCAGGCGGCGACATTCCCATCCTGATCGGTGATCGTGAGGATGGTGTTGTTGAACGTAGCCTTGATGTGCAACTGACCGTGCGAGATCATCTTCTTGCCGCGCCGGCGCCGGGGAGCTGGTTGGGCAGGCGTCTCTGGAGTAGCCGGAGGAGTCGCCTCCGTCTTCTGGGGAGCCGCTTCTGAAGTAGCTTCTGGATGTGTTTCCGGGGTAGTCATTACTTGGCGACCTTCTTCTTGCCTGCGATCGCGACGCGCTTCCCCTTGCGAGTGCGGGCGTTTGTGTGGGTGCGCTGGCCGCGTACGGGGAGCCCTTTACGATGCCGCAGGCCCTGGTAACAGCCGATCTCGATTTTCCGCTTGATGTTCTGCGCTACCTCGCGGCGAAGATCGCCCTCGATCTTGTAGTTGGCGTCGACAAACTGCCGAATTCGGAGAACTTCAGCGTCGGTGAGATCGCGAACTTTCGTGTTGTAATCGATGTCGAGGGCAACAAGAGTCTGATTCGCCCTCGAACGCCCTACCCCGAAGACGTAGGTGAGAGCAATCTCTATCCGCTTCTCCCTCGGGAGGTCCACTCCGGCAATGCGTGCCATTCGTTCTTACCCCTGACGCTGCTTGTGGCGAGGGTTCTCACAGATCACCCGTACGCGGCCATGCCGCCGGATGATCCGACACTTCTCGCACATCTTCTTCGCTGAGGCTGAGACTTTCATAATGCGTGATCCTGCCCCGGTACCTTCGTTGGGACGCCGTGTCGCCAAGCACCGAGAGACCAACAGGAGCCCCAAGTGATTGACACCTACACCGCCGGAGGCCAAACGCAACCCAGGCATGGCCTGAGGGGGTTAGCAGTCCGTCGATATCAACGACGTCGTTTGTTCACAAGAAATCACAGCCCGAAACCGGACTGCTGGGGCAAGTGTAGGGAGCCTCGCGGTATACCTGCAAGGCAGAAACTCGTCCCGTTTCATGAGCCATGGGCGCTCGAGTCCTGTACGGTCAGGCCATGCCCCCCTCAATCGTATTCGACGTAAATGAGACCCTCCTTGATCTTGAACCGTTCCGCGCCTGGTTCTCCGAACGCTTCAAGAATCGGCCGGATGCTGCGACGTGGTTCTCCGAGCTGCTCAGAATCTCGTTCGTATCTTCGGTCACCGACCGATATGTTCCTTTCCCTGACCTTGCGGCGTCAGCACTCGAGACCGTCGCTGCACGCAGTGGCGTTCTGGTAACCGCCAGCGACACTGCCCTTGCGGCAAACATCTTCACTACGCTCCCAGCGCACCCGGAGGTCGCGGATGCTCTCGGCCATCTCCGCTCTGCCGGTTACACGGTTGCGGCTCTGACGAACTCGCCGCTGCCGGTCGCAGAGGAGCAGCTCGCGAACGCAGGCATCGGCGGGCTCTTCGATGAGATCATGTCGGTCGACACGGTGCACCGTTTCAAGCCGCACAGATCGGTGTATCAAGCAGCGGCTCGTCTCCTCGGCGTGCCGGAGTCTGAACTCGTCATGGTCGCCGCTCACGACTGGGACGTCGCAGGTGCCATGACAGCAGGCTGTCACGGAGTGTTCATCGCGAGGTCGGGTCAGGTCTACAGCACATCGTTCGAGCCGCCGAACATGACCGCGCCGGACGTCGGCGAGGCGGCGCGCATGATCGTTCGACGATACGGATGAACCTCGTCGTCTCCCGTGGCGAGTGATCACCTCTCGCGACGCTCCGGGTGTCAGAGCAGCTTCGGCTCGGGGAGCGTGCTCACGATCGAACCCTCTTCGGTGATCAGAACCGTATGTTCGAAGTGGACCGAGTACGCGCCATCGGCGGTGACCACGGTCCACTGGTCGTCAAGAACGACGGACTCCTCGGTTCCGAGATTGAACATCGGCTCGATCGCGAAGGCCATGCCCTTCTTGATGCGCAGCCCCTTCCCCGGTGTTCCGTAGTTCGGTACAGAAGGCGCTTCGTGCATCTGCCGGCCGATGCCGTGGCCGACATAGTCGCGCACCACACCGATCCCATGAGGCTGAGCGACAGCTTCGATGGCGGCTCCGATGTCGCCGAGCCGGTTCCCCACTTGCGCCTCCCGGAGGCCCGCCCACAACGCTCGCTCCGTGACGTCAAGCAGATTCTGTATCTCGTCGGAGACGTCACCGATCGCCATTGTGAACGCGGCGTCTCCATGCCACCCCTCATAGATGGCACCCGCGTCGATCGAGATGACGTCGCCGTCTCGAAGCAGATAGTCGCCCGGGATCCCGTGGACGATGACCGAGTTCGGTGACGCACAGATCACTCCGGAGAACGGATTCTGCGGACCGCCGTATCCAAGAAACGATGATCTGCAGCCGTACTCGTCAAGAATCTCGCGCGATACCTCGTCGAGGTCTCTGGTAGTGACTCCCGGGGCGGCGATTTCGCGTACTGCCGCGTGCATCATGGCGACACACTCACCTGCGATCTTCATCTTGTCGAAGTCCGCAGCAGTCTTGATCGTGACGACACGCGTGCCACTCATCGGAGTGTTACGAGTTCGCGAGGGCGAGCATGATCCGCAAGAACACCTCGTTGACGGGCCCCACGCCATCGACGTGCAACACACCAACTTCGTAGAAGTCGACGAGGGGCGTCGTCTCGGCCTCGTACACCTCGAGGCGGCGGCCGATGGTCTCCCGATTGTCGTCTGCGCGGCCCTCCTCTTCGGCCCGCTTCAAGAGGCGTTGCACAAGCTCGTCCGTGTCGACTTCGAGCAGCACAACCGTGCTGATCGCGTTGATCACCGAGTCGTTGAGTGCCTCGGCCTGCGCCACGGTCCGCGGAAAGCCATCAAGGAGATAGCCGCATCGGGCGTCCTCCTGGGAGAGTCGCTCGTCGACAATGGCTACGACGAGGCTGTCGGAGACAAGTTCGCCTGCCGCCATCACGGACTCGACCTGCTTGCCGAGATCCGTTCCGGCCGCAACTGCCGCTCTGAGCATGTCGCCTGTCGAGATGTGTGGCACATGGAGGGTGCTGGCGATCAGTGCCGCCTGCGTGCCCTTGCCGGCCCCTGGTGGTCCGAGTAGAAGTATCCTTCTTGCCATCTGTTTTCTCCAAGTTGGGTTCGCTGCTCGCTAGAGAGTACCGAAGACCGGCGCGCTGCTAGCGGAGGAAGCCCTCGTAATTTCTCATCGTCAACTGGCTCTCGATCTGCTTCGCTGTTGAGAGTGCAACACCGGCAACAATGATGATCGAAACACCTGAGAGGCCGACGGGCACATTCCAGAACCATCCGAGGATCGACGGCAGGACTGTCACGAGCGCAAGGTACAGGGCTCCCGGCATGGTGATGCGAGAGAGCACGTAGGTGAGGTACTCGACCGTGGCACGACCGGGGCGGATACCCGGGATAAATCCTCCCTGGCGCTGGATCATATCTGCCTGACGCTCCGGGTCGAACTGGATGGCTGTGTAGAAGTACGTGAAGAATACGACGAGCACGGCGAGCATGAAGATGTACCAGAGGCTTGGCGAGAAGCCGATACCAGAAGTCGAGAGCATGTTCTGATCGATCCAGTCGCGCACTACCGCGCCCCACCCCGCCGAAGGCAACGCAGATGCCATCAATGCGGGGAAGTACATGATCGATGTTGCGAAGATGACTGGGATGACGCCAGCCATGTTCACCTTCAGCGGGATGTACGTGGACTGGCCACCCATCACCTTGCGACCACGCACCCGTTTCGAGAACTGTACGGGGATCCGCCGCTGCCCCTGCTCGATGAAGATGATCCCGACCGTGAGCGCGAGCATCGTCCCGAGAATGATGACGAACTGGTAAGTCAACGAGTTCGCGTTGAGAATCACGATCTGGCTCGGAATCTGGCTGATGATCGAGATGAAGATCAGCAGCGACATGCCGTTGCCGATGCCTCGTTGCGTGATCAGCTCGCCCATCCACATCAGTAGCGCCGTGCCTGCCGTCATTGTGATGACGATGATCACCACGTTCCTCGGTGTGAAATTGGGGATGAGATCGATGCCGCCGCTGAACTGGCCGCTGTGAAAGAGGTACGCGAACCCGGTCGACTGGAGCAGCGAGAGGACCACGGTCGTGTACCGGGTCCACTGTGTGATGATTTTGCGGCCGTGTTCACCCTCCTCCTGAAGCGCCTGAAGTTTCGGTATCACGACCGTGAGGAGCTGGAGGATGATCGACGCCGTGATGTACGGCATGATGCCGAGAGCAAAAATCGATAGCTGTGTGAGTGCGCCGCCAGAGAACAGGTTGAGGAGTCCGACGAACCCCGACTGCTCGGCCTGATTCGCAAAGTTACGGACCGCTACGAGGTCAACCCCGGGGACGGTGATCGTCGCGCCGAGGCGGTAGAGCGCGAATATGAACAGCGTGAACAGAAGTTTGTTCCGCAGGTCACGGATCCTGAAAGCATTCCTGAAAGCAGTGAGCATGAATTTCCCGGGTGTTGACTTCGAGTGAGTAGTTATGAATCTTCGGTCGCTGAGAGCGGCGTGCGAGCTGCAGGGTACAATCGCTGCACGCTGAACGTGCTGTGATGCCTTCCGGCGGTCCGATCGCTCCGCATTACCCGCTACTCCTCGATTACTTCGATGGAACCGCCTGCGGCTTCGATCTTCGCGATGGCGCCGGCGGAGAAGGCGTGAGCCTGTACCGTGATCGCCACGTCAAGATCGCCCTGACCAAGCACCTTGATCTTGCCGCGCTGCTTCACGAGTCCCGCATCGCGCAGGTCACTCGGGGTGATCGTTCTGCTTGCATCAAAGCCAGCGAGGCGCTCGACGTTGATCACCGTGTATTCGACACGATTCGGGTTCCTGAAACCCTTCAGCTTGGGAATCCGACGCTGAAGGGGTGTCTGGCCGCCCTCAAAGCCAGGACGAACCTTGCTACGGGCCTTGAGACCTTTGGTGCCTCGACCGGCTGTCTTCCCGCGACGACCCGCCTCGCCCCGGCCGACCCGGATCTTGCGCTTCTTCGAACCCGGAGCGGGCCGGAGATGGTGCAGCTTCATCAGATTTCCTCCACTTCAAGGAGATGCTTGGCGCGGAACACCATGCCGCGAATACTCGGATTGTCTGGCTGTTCAACGGATGAGTTGATCCTGCCCAGACCGAGGCTCTCCACCGTGGCGCGCGTCTTCGGCTTCTCACCTATGAGGCTGCGCCGCAGCGTGATCTTGAGTTTGCCGGCCATCGTCACACCTTCGTCCGCAAAAGCTCGGATGCGTTATACGCGCGGAGGAGTGCCGGAGGAAAAATCTCCTCGGCCCGCTTACCACGTGCCTTCGCCACCTGGTCGGGACGCATCTGGTTCTTGAGCGCAGCAACTGTCGCCTTGGCAACGTTGATCTGCGTCGGAGATCCGAGCGATTTGGAGAGTACATTGTTCACACCCGCCGCCTCGAGGATCTGCCGGACGGGGCCACCGGCGATCACGCCAGTTCCCGGTGCGGCCGGCTTGAGCAGCACCCGGCTTGCACCCTGCACACCGATGATCTCGTGAATGATCGTCTGTCCCGCCATGGGTACGTCAAACATGTCGTTGCGCGCAAGTTCGAAAGCCTTCTGGATGGCAGCAGGAACTTCCTTCGCCTTGCCGTAGCCGACTCCGACGCGACCCTTCCCGTCACCAACCGCCACAAGGGCTGTGAAGGAGAATCTGCGTCCACCCTTGACCACTTTGGAGACACGGTTGATGGTGATCACTCGCTCATCAAACTCGGGGACGTCACGCTCGCGTCGGTCCCTGCGGTCCCTACGGTCGCGTCCGCGGCCGCGGCCCCTGTCGCCACGCTGCTGACCCTGGGGGCTTCCACCCGGGCGCTGCTGACCCGGGCGCTGCTGACCCTGGGGGCTTCCACCCGGGCGCTGCTGACCCTGG
>JASJXX010000061.1 GCA_030123765.1 Actinomycetota bacterium
GGAAGATCCGCTCATCTCCCCACCGGTACCTGACGTCGACATGGACGACGGCCTGTTGCACTGATGCCAAGGCGTCGGGCGAGGACGCGCGGTCAGCGGGTGTGTGCGTTCATCGAAGAGCACTGCATCGTCCCCGAGGGGATGCTCGTCAGGCAGCGGATGAAACTGGCGCCGTTCCAGCGACGGTTCATTCTCGCGATCTACGACAACCCGCACGGCACCCGACGGGCCTACCTGTCCATTGCGAAGAAGAATGGGAAGACGGGGTTGGTTGCCGGCCTGGCACTCGCCCATCTGGTCGGCCCTGAGGCGCAGCTCAACACGGAGATCGTCAGCGGGGCGCGGAGTCGCAAGCAGGCCGCGCAAGTCTACCGGTACGCATCCAAGATGGCGGACATGAGCCCGACGCTACGGGACGTGGTCAAGCCGATCCCCAGCCAGAAGATCCTCATCGGCCTCCCGCGCAACGTCGAGTACCAGGCGATCGCCGCCGAGGCGAGCACGGCCCACGGCGGCTCACCCGTGCTGGCGATCCTGGACGAACTCGGTCAGGTGCTCGGGCCGAAGGACGCCTTTGTCGATGCGATCAAGTCGAGCCAGGGCGCGCACGCAAGCCCGCTACTCGTCGCCATCAGCACGCAGGCCCCGAACGACGCGGACATGTTTTCGATCTGGCTCGACGACGCGGCGAAGTCGAAGGCGCCCCGCATCATCAGCCACGTCTATCAGGCGCCGGAGGGGTGCGACGTGCTCGACGAGGAGGCGTGGGTGGCGGCGAACCCGGCCCTTGGGATCTTCCGGTCGCGTGAGGATCTGCGCGAGCAGGCGGAGGACGCGCACCGGATGCCAAGCGCGGAGAATAGCTTCCGCAACCTGTGTCTGAATCAACGGGTATCGACCACCTCCCCGTTCATCAGCCAGGCGGTTTGGAAATCGTGCGGCGCCAAGCCAGCACCGGCCCCGAGCCCGGACGTGCCGGTATGGGCGGGGCTCGACCTCTCATCCCGCAAGGACCTGACCGCACTGGAGATCATCCAGCAGCACGATGGTACGTGGCATGTGTGGTCGTATTTCTGGACGCCGGAAAAGGGTCTGGCGGAGCGGAGCCGCCGGGACCGCACGCCCTACGAGGAGTGGGTCCGGGAGGGGTACCTGCGGACGACGCCCGGCGCGACCGTTGACTTTGAGTACGTGGCCCAGGAGATCGCAGAGCTGCTCGAGGGTCTCGACGTCGTCGCGGTCGGGTACGACCGGTGGCGGATCGAGCTTCTGATTAAAGAGTTTGAGCGCATCGACGTGGAGCTCCCGCTCATCCCGTTCGGGCAGGGATTCAAAGACATGCCGCCCGCTATCGACGCGCTCGAGGCGGACTTGCTCAATGGTCGGATCGCCCACGGGATGCACCCCGTGTTGACCATGTGCGCAGCCAACGCCGTCACCTTGAAAAACCCGGCGGGCGAACGCAAGCTAGACAAGTCGAAAGCGACCGGCCGCATCGACGGGATGGTCGCGTTGACGATCGCCCGCGGGTCGGTGGACATGCAGCAGCCGGACGAGCCGTCCGTCTACGAGACCCGGGGAGTGCTCGAATACGAGTCGTAGTGGCAAAGGTACATCTTCCGTTTGATGTACCGCGGTCTAGCGTGCAGCCTCCACCTCGCACCGACCGGACCACGTCTCGACTCATGTAGCTCTCGATCTCACCCCCCTGCTCATGCACCCACTCACAAATGCGAGCGGCTCTCACCCTGACACTCGACCTCGCCGCCACCGGCCTGCTGGGCTACGGGGCGTGGCTCGCGTGGCCGCCAGCCGGGTACATGGTCGCCGGAGTCATGTGCCTGCTGTTTTCGTTCAAGGTGCACAAGGGGCCGTCATCGCGGTGAGTGTGCTGGCCTCCATCTTCGGTCCGTCTCAGTCGGTCGCGGCTAGCGACGGCTGGTTCCTCCAATCGTCCGGCGCCCCGACCCACGCCGGCCCGGCCGTGAACGAGCACACCGCGTTCGAGCTCCCGGTGGTCTACAGCGCCATCGGGATCATCTCGGACGGGAAGGCGCAGCTACCGATCGACATCGGGAGGAAGGACGGGGACAGGCGGGAGGCGGTCGACGGTCATTCGCTCGACCGGGTTTTGAACCTGCGGGCGAACCCGTACATGAGCGCGTTCACCCTGCGATCTACCGTGCAGTCCCACTCACTCGGGTGGGGGAACGGGTACGCGGAGATCGTCCGCAACGGCCGGGGCGAGGTCGTCGAGTTGTGGCCCCTGCTCCCCGACCGCACCTGGCCGATCCGCAAAGACGGGAAGGTCCAGTACCGGACGACCATCGGCGGCAAGAACTACGTGCTGCCACAGGAGCGGGTGCTGCACATTCCCGCGATGGGATTCGATGGGCTGATCGGATACTCGCCGCTCTACATGGCCCGGCAGGGCATCGGGCTCGGCAAGGCGCTCGAGGAGCACGGCGGGAAATTCTTCGCCAACGAAGCACGCAGCGGTGGGTTCATCGAGTACCCGGGGAAGCTGTCAGACACGGGGAAGACGAACCTCCGCGAGTCGGTGAACGCACAGGGCGGGCTGGGGAACGCGCACCGGATCAAGATCCTCGAGGAGGGGGCGAAGTTCCACGCCACCACCATCACGCCGGAGGACGCGCAGTTTCTCCAGACGCGACAGTTCCAGATCGAGGAGATCGCACGCCTCTACCGCATCCCGCTCTTCATGCTGCAGTCGCACGCGAAGGACACGTCATGGGGGACGGGGATCGGGCAGATGCAGCTCGGGTTCTTGCAGTACACGCTCGCGCCTTGGATCATCCGATGGGAGCAGGAGATGTCCTTCAAGCTCCTGTCCGAGCAGGAGCGGGCGGACGGTCTGTACATCCGGCACAACGTTGCTGGGTTGCTGCGCGGTGACGCGGCGACGCGGTCGGAGTATTACACCAAGGCGCTCGACCCGTTGACCGGGTGGATGGAGCGCAACGAGGTGCGGGCGCTGGAGGATCTGAACCCCAAGACTGATTTGGATTCCCGCGAGCTGCCCGGCATCGAGGTGCCGGTATGAAGTACGCGCGCATCATCGCCGCAGTAGCGGGTCAGCCGTGGGCGATCGAGCCGACGAAGGGCCGGGCGATGGCCGAGTTTCTGGCGTTCGCCGCCGCGGGTGGCAAGGTGCCGGCGGAAGACGCGAAGAAGCTCAACCCGCGCAGTGAGCGGAAGGTGGCCGACTCGCCCGGCGCAGTTGCCGTTATCCCGATCTACGGGATCATGGTGCAGCACGCGGCCATGGTGTCGAGCATGAGCGAGCCGGCCGAGTCGTCCATGGACGCGGTGGGGCGGACGATCTCCGCCGCCGCCTCCGACCCCGAGGTCAAGGCCATCATCCTGCGGATCGAGTCGCCGGGTGGGTCGGTCTACGGCATCACCGAGCTTGCAGATCGCATCCTTGCGGCGCGCGAGCAGAAGCCGGTCATCGCCCAGATCGACAGTTACGCCGCGAGTGCCGCCTATTGGGCTGCGTCGCAGGCGACGGAGGTGGTGGTGAGCCCGGGCGGGGATGTCGGGTCCATCGGGGTATACATGCTGCACGAGGACATCAGCGGATTCCTCGACCAGAAGGGCATCGTCGAGACGTTCGTCTCCGCGGGCAAGTACAAGGTCGAGGGCAACCCGTTCGAGCCGCTCGGCGAAGCGGCACGCACGCACCTGCAATCCCGAGTCGACTCGGCGTATGTCGACTTCCTCGCCGCTGTGTCGCGCGGCCGGGGGGTGGATGTCGACACGGTGGCGGAGCGGTTCGGGCAGGGGCGGATGGTCCAGTACGACGAGGCCGTCCGCCGCGGCATGGCCGACCGCGTGGCCACGCTCGACGAGACCATTCAACGATTCGTTTCGGTGGCGTCTACGAAAGACCGTGACGCCCGACGGGCCCGCAAGCAGCGGGAACTCGAGCTGGCTCAGCTCACCTGACCCTTTTCTACCATTGGAGACCACGATGACCAGGACGACCCAGGAACTTCGCGAGGATCGCAACACCAAGATCGCAGCATTGAAGGCGATGCTCGATTCCGATTCCTACGACGAGACGGCCTACGACGGGATGAAGTCGGAGGTCGACGAGTTGAACGGTCGCATCGACCGCCAGGAGAACCTCACGGTCCTGGAGGCAGACCTCGACCGACCCGAGCCGTCGGCTGGCGCAGCCCAGGCTGCGGGCGGTCAGATCATCCGAGGCCCGGAAGCGAAGCTGGAGTTCGAGAGCTTCGGACACTTCCTCGCGACCGCCGCATTCAACCCGACCGATCAACGGCTCAATTTCGTCGAGCCCTCGATGGGGGCCGAGCAGCGGATGGACACCGGATCGTCCGGCGGGTTCGCGGTCCCGACCCAGTTCTTGGATCAGATCATGGCCGTCGACCCGGCGATGACGCCGCTGCTTGCCCGGGTGGCTCGACTCCAGGCCGGTACCCCGCCGGACTCGGAAGTGTCCTTCCCCGCGCTCGACCAGGACACCGCGGCGGCGCCGGATCATCAGTTCGGCGGCGTGACGATGAAGTGGATCGGCGAGGGCGAGACCAAGCCGGCCACGGAGCTGAAGCTCCGGATGGTGACGATCAAGCCGGAGGAGATCGGCGGTCACGTACCGGTGACGGAGAAGCTGCTGCGCAACTGGCCCTCGACCGGCGTCTTCATCGAGGGGCTGCTTCGCTCCGCGCTGAACGGCGGCATCGAGGAGGCGCTGCACAACGGCAACGGGGTGAGCAAGCCGCTCGGCATCTACCAGAGCGGCGCGGCGGCGACCATCAACCGCAACACCGCGGACACGGTGAAGTACGTCGACCTGGCGAAGATGGTCGCGACGTCGCTCAGCCGCGGCGGTGCCCGGATCTGGCTGGCCAACCCGGCGCTGATCGAGGACCTGATGCAGCTCGTCAACACCAACGGGAACCTCATCTGGGTCGGTGACAGTGCGGTCGAGGGAAGCCCCGGCTCGCTCATCGGCTACCCCGTGTTCCTCGACGAGTTCGCGCCGGCCCGGGGTACGCTCGGCGACCTCGCACTCGTGCAGCCCGACCCCTACTACATCGTCAAGGAGGGCTCGGGCCCGTTCGTGGCGACGGGACAGTCGGGGACGGACTTCGAGGACAACAAGATGAAGATCAAGATCAGCACCAACATCGGCGGATCCCCGTGGCTCAAGGCGCCCTACGAGCGTCGGGACGGTTCCGAGACTTCGCCCTTCGTGCTGCTCGACATCCCGGCGTAACGACCGGCTGACAACTGACTGCCCCGCCTGACGGCGGGGCACCCACAGGAGAGAAGAAATGAACGCGAAGCTCGAGGAACAGGTCAAGGTCGATGTCGGTGTAACGCCGACTTCCCTGGCGACAACCAACAAGACGGGCGCCTTCTACGCCATGGCCAACTGGGCTCGCGCCCTGTTCGTCGTCGAGGCTGCCGCGATCGCCGACGGTCAGACCGTGGTCGCGCAGGTGCTGCAGGCGAAGGACGGGGACGGGGGCAGCGAGAAGGTCATCACCAACGCCGCGGCGACCATCACGTCCCCGACGAAGGCGACCGAGGTCACCGTCACCGCAACCACTGTGGTGGACGGAAACCTCATCACGGTCAACGGGCAGATCTTCACCTGCGACGACTCGTCGCCGGACAGCGCGCTGGGTCAGTTCGATTCGGGTGCCAACGACACCGACGCGATGGCGAATCTCGCGGTCGTGGTGAACCTGCTCCTGCCGAAAGTGAAGGCGACCTCGGCATCGACCGTGCTGACGCTCCGGGCACGCGACCCGGGCGAGGAGACGATCAGCATCTCGGACGAGACGGGAACGATGGTGCCCGCGGTCATCAAGGCGCTGGCGTACATCGAGGTCGAGCACCGGTTCCTCGATCACGACAACGGGTTCGACCACGTCGCGATCAAGCTGACCACCGACGACACCATCGTGGCGGGCGCCACCCTGATCCGCGGAAACGGGCGGTTCGATCCGACCCAGTACGTCGCCGCGTCGAAGTCGGACGTCTCGTAGACGGAGGCACGCCATGAAGCTACACAGGGTCCTCGCCGAGTTCGTCGACCGCGTGAGCAGGAATCGCATCTCCCCGCTCACGACGCCGGTCTTCGTCCCGCACACTCAAGAGCAGGCCGACCGGTTGGTCGAGGCGAAGTGCCTCCGTCCCATCGGCGAGGAAATCGAGGACGTCGAAGACCGCAGGCAGGAGGTCAAGGTTTCGGAACTGCGTGTCGACGACATCGAGGCATTGGCTGCGGGCGAGTGGGACGCGGCCACCCTGGAGGCGTGGCTGGCCGACGAGGAGGGTCGGGACCGGCCGCGCAAGAGCGCGCTTGCTCTGATTCGTGCGCGACTGACCGACCTCCCCGCCCTCCAGATCGAGCGGCAGGTCGCCGAGGAGCAGGACGCGGAGAAGCTCCAGACCATGCTCGACGGGGACTACGAGGGCCTGGAGCCTGATGCGGTCGAGCGCATCCGAGAGACGATCGCCTCCCGGATGGCCGAGCTGCCCACCGACTCTGACCAAGGGGACGACGGGGCGGAGAAGGGGTAGCGCCGGGTGAGCCTCCTCCGCCCATGGCAGGATCTACAGCGAGTCACCCAGGAGTGGCGCCTGTCTGTCGTGACCCCACCCGTTGCGCCCGTCGCCACGGTGGCGGAGTTGCAGCGTCAGGCCAGGATCCTCTTCCCCGGTGAGGCGGACCCGTTCAGTGGCGCCGAGGATGGTGACCTGGATCGGATGATCGCGGCGGCGACGCAGTTGATTGATTCGCCCGAGGGGTGGCTGGGTCGGTCGCTCATCACCCGGACGCTCCGCCTCTCCCTCGACCGCTCCCCCCCGCGGATCGTCCGCCTCCCCTCCCCGCCCGTTGCCTCCATCACCCAGGTCGCCTACACGGATCCCGACGGTGTCGACGTGGTCGTCCTGTCCGGCGACCTGGCGACGGAGGGCTACCGGTTCGACTTGTCCGACACGGGCCAGGCGGCGCTGATCTGGAATGACGACTGGCCCGACACCGAGGACCGCCCGGCCCGCATCCGGATCGACTACGTGGCCGGCTACGGCCTGGCGTCGGACGATATCCCGGACGTGGCCAAACACTACATCCTCATGCGCGCCGCGGAACTGTACCGGGACCGTGAGGCGTCCGTGGTCGGTACGATCCACACGAAGCTCGAGCACGTCGAGCGGGCGCTCGATGGATTCAGGGTGCGGACGCCATGAGCTTTCGCGCGGGAGAGTTGACGGAGTTGATCATCATCCGGGAGGAAGTGATCTCGCCCGACGGGGCTGGCGGTGAGAGCGTCATCTGGCAGAATCTGGTGAAGCTGTACGCGCACGTCCGGCCCTTGACGGGGAGGGAGAGCCAGGGGTCGGACCGGACCGAGGCTACCGCGGGCTACCTGGTCGTCTTCCGAGCCAGGACGGACATCACGGAGAAGAACAAGGTGGTCTGGCGCACCCGCGAGATGAACATCCGGTTTGTGCGCGATCGCAAGCCGCGGTCCCTCTACCTCGAGCTGGAGTGTGACCGGGGGGTAGCCATCTGATGGCCCGGCCGGCAATGAAGATCACGGGCGTCAAGGAGCTTGTCAAGAACTTCGATCTTGGCGCACGCGACGTGCGGAACTTCGCCCGGGGCGCGACGCACAAGGTGGCGAGTATCGTCACCAAGCGGACGCGGAAGGGAGCGCGGAAGCACTCGGGCACGCTGCGGAAGAACATCAAGAGCAAGCGGCGACGCGCGAGAGGCGACATGTTCCGCAGCGACGTCATTATCCGGGGTGTCGCCACGAAGGGCCGCATAGGTGAGAAGGGAGCGCCGTACTACTGGTATTTTCTCGAGTACGGGACCGTCCACATGACGCCCAAGCCATTCGTCGGTCCGGCTCTGGATGCGACGCGCCCCGAGGCACACACCATCTTCCGCGACGACATCATGCGCCGTGCGATCAAGTCGATGGAGCGACGGGCATGAGCGAGGCGTCCATCCAGAGGGCGGTGTTCGCCCGGCTGACAACGTTCAGCGCCCTTACGTCGCTGCTCGCCGATGGCGCGGACAGCGTCTACGACCATGTGCCGCAGTCGGCGAAGGGGGAGGACAACGACCCGTACCCGTTCGTCACGATCGGGGACGACGCTCACAGTGTGTGGGACACGGACGACACGGACGGGCTTGAGTCGAGCCTCACCGTCCACGTCTGGAGTCGACACCGTGGCAGGATCGAGGTGAAGGACATCCAGGCCAAGGTCAAGGCGGCGCTCCACCACCACCCGCTGCCGGTCGACGGTGTGCCGGTCGTGCTGTTGCATTTCGTCGACTCGTCTGCCGACCGCGACCCGGACGGGCTGACGCAGCACGGCGTGCAGGGCTTCCGCATGCTCTCCGAGGAGGTCGCCTGATGGCCTACCGGGACGAGTCAGGCGCGGCGACTGAATGCGTCCTCGTCGACGAGCGGGGGCGCGAGGTTGCGTCCTTCGATATTGAGACTGACGGATCAGTTCTACAGATCGAGGTCGGTCACGGGCTCACTGATGTTACAACCGACGAGGAGCCTGAGGGCGTCCACGTCTTCATGCTCATTCCCCAGGAGGTGTAGTTATGTACGGCGGCAGGCTGCTGAAAATCGAGGAGGCGGGTGTAGACATCGCCGGCCTTCGGACGAAGTCTTTTTCCATCGCCAACGAGCCGATCGACGTCACGACCGACGACGACAGCGGCATCCGGAAACTGCTCGAGACGATCGCGGGCGGTACTCTCGAGGTCGCCAGCAAGGCGATCGACGTGAGCTTCGACGGCATCACGAAGAACGACGACCTGATCAAGGCGGCGGCGCAGGGCACGGCGTTGGTGAAAGCCTACGTCATCGTCATGCCGTCCGGGGCGAAGATCAGCGGCCAGTTCGCTTTCGTGAATCTGGAGATCACGGGCGAGTACCAGGACGCAGTGACGTTCTCCGGCGAGCTGCAGAGCACCGGATCGTGGAGCTGGACGGACGCACCGTGACCGACGACTCCCCCATCTTCCACGTCGACATCGATCTCGACGACGCCAAGGGCGAGACGAAGACGTACCGGATGCCGGTCAACTTCGCGGCGATGCGGCGGCTCTGCGAGGCGGAATGCAGTCCGCAGCAGATCTACCGCGCCGCGACGACCGGCGGGGGGCTCGATCTCTCGGACCTCCAGTCCGTGCGGATTCTCCACATCGGGGTAACGGAGGGCGGCGCTCAACTGACGGAGGAGCAGGTGTACGACGCCGTGCAGCGCCGGACCCTCGTCGCCTACGCGCTGGCGCTGGGGATGTACCTCGGCGCCTTCGTGCATGGCGGGATCCGGCGCGACTTCAAGGCGTCTGACTTGGCGGCCGACGGGTCAAAAAAAAAGCGCAGAGTGGGAAAGCGGAAGCGTGGGGGTTCCTCGAAGACGCGTACCAAATCGCGGTCGGGGCGTGGGGGATCGGGCCGGGGGAGTTCTGGCTGATGACCGTGGCTGAATGGTGGTGGCTCGCCGACGTCAAGCGCGCCCAACTCTCCGGCAGTCTCACTGAGGACGGGTGGGCCGAGCTGTACGACTTCATGGGGTACGGGGATAGCTGATGCCCGTCGGCAAGATCGTAGCGACCATCATCGCAAACAGCGGCCCGTTCACCGCGGGGCTGAAGAAGGCGGGGGCGTCCGCGAAGGGATTTAGCCTGACGGTCGGCGGCGTGATGAAGAAACTGGCGAAGCTCGGCGCGGCTGCCACCGTGGCTGGTGTCGCCATACTGAGCGCCCTGGTGGTCAAGGGGATGAAGGCGGTGGACGCGCAGGCGAAGCTGGCCCGCTCGGTAGACGGTACGCAGCGCGGGCTGGTCGGACTGACCCGGGCGGCGAAGGACGCGGGTGTCGCGGAGGAGGACGTGGGCAAGGCGGCCCAGATGCTGAATCGCCGACTCGGGGAAGCGCAGGCACGGGTCGGGCTCGCATCCAAAGCGTTCGACACGCTGGGGCTGAGCGCGAAGGAACTGTCAGAGATTGACGTCGATGAGCGGTTCGCTGTGATCTCCGACGCGATGAACGAGGCGGGGATGAGTTCGGCGCAGATGTCCAGCACGCTCGGGGACCTCGGCATCCGGACGCGCGAGATGGTGCTGCTCATGCAGGGTGGGGGCGATGCGATCCGCGCAGCCACCAAGGAGATGGACGCCTACGGGGTCGCGGTCAACGAGATCGACGCAGCCATCATCGAGTCGGTGAACGATGCGTGGGACCGCGGGACCGACGCACTCACCGGCATTGCAAACACGATGGCGGTAGAGGTCGCGCCCATCATCGGGACGCTGCTCAAAATGTTCAAGGACAGTTCCAAGGAGGCGGGCGGATTCAAGGATGCGATCGGCACGGCGTTCGACGCGGCGGTCACGGGCGCGGGCTTCGTGGCTGACGCGATCCACACCATCC
>JASJXX010000062.1 GCA_030123765.1 Actinomycetota bacterium
CCCGCCAGAATGACAGTGTGAAATTTTCACTCCCATTTTGATGAAATTTCACACCTGAGGCTCCCATCAAGCGAACCTACATCCTATTGGCATCGGTGAGCGCGATAGGCCGGACGGACGCCGTTCGGTTGATTCTCGGCAACCACCTGCGATCCGGATAACGCATCAGCGCCGTCATGGGTGGGCCACACGGAGTAATCGGGTGATTACTTGGGCGACGTCGTCTGGCCGGGTCAGCGTTGGGATATGTCCCGTGTCCGGGAGGATGAGCAGTTCAGCGTTCGGCATCGACTGGGCCAGCTCCTCGGCTGCGGCCAGGGAACTCGTGGGCATCGCGTCGAGTTCGCCGTGGATCACGACCGTGGGCATCTGGACGTCTCCAAGGAGGTCTCGGATGTCAACCGAGTAGAACGACTCGACAAGAGCCGCCGCCCGCTCTCCACCGGTGCGGGTGATGATGTCCTGCAGCCAGCTGCGGAGATGCCCTTCGGAGTCCTCAGGAAGAGCCATTTCGACGAACGCCGCTACCGTCGGGCCGAACGCGTGCCGTAGACCCTCTACGAAGCGCGTCACCGGTTCGGTCGGCGAGAAGTCGAGACCGCCCGAAACGAGTACGAGTCCCGACACAGCTTCAGGCCACCTATGCGCGGCCGCAATGGCCACCGCGGTCATGGAGGAGTCTCCAGCCAGTACACAGCCGTCAGTAGTCGCGTGCCGGCTCAAGATACGACCCAACAGTTCCACCTGGTTCTCGAAGGTCACGAGGTGGGGAGGGACTCGTGTCTGGCCAGTCCCGTAGTGGTCGTACGCGATAGTGCGACATGTCTCGCTCAGGAGTTCAAAGGGAGGCTGCCAGATTTCCCACGTCCCGAACGAACCCGATACCCCAACCACGACGTCCGATCCGGATCCGAACGAAACGGTATAGACGTGCTGTCCGTTGATCCGCTCGAACATCTCAACTCCCTAGCCGATCCAGGCATTGTGCCGGGGCCGATCACTTTACGCAATTATTGAGGTGCTGCGATATGGCTTGGCTGCTAGTCGGTGTTCTGCTCGAGGAAGGTCGAGAACATGAATCACATGCGACCTTCGGTGACGCAGCGGTCCTTCACCGTGTAGAACACCGACAGCGGTACGTCGACCTTCCTGCCACCAGCGGTCACGCCACCGAACTCACCAATGTGCGTTCTGACCAGTTGGCCTTCGACGGCAGCCAATCCGTCAGTGATGTAGGTGTGTTCCGGCATGAACTTGGCACGGAAGAATCTCTTGTACATGGTGCGAGCACTTCGGCGATGGAAGATCTCCTGCGCAGCGTTGGTGACTGCGGCCATGTCCTGATAGACGTGTGCCTGATAGTGAGAAGCCATACGCTGGTGAGCGCGCAGCATGATGAAACGGTCGTACCCGGATACTTCGTTGACGTCTATGGCTGAGAGGAACCCTCCAAGGAACGGGCCGGGTTCCGTCTCATCCAGCCCCTCGGGGATCCCCTCGTGGGCTGGCTCTCTCGGATCAAAGTTCGTATCGAACACATGCTCAAATACGACCCGGGTACGACAGGAGAGAGAGCAGCACAGGGTTCTCGGTGTTGTAGATGAGAACGCATGCAATATGTAGCCCGAGTTGATGGGCACTACAACGATACGTGTGGATACCGACACCTACACAACCCTCGTAAAGATGAGCAAGGCGGCGGGTGCCTCCCTCATCGACACCGCCAGCGATGCCGCCGAGGCTCTGCGACGCCAGCGTTTCGCACATCAGGTGGCTGGTGAACTTGCCGACCTGTGGCTCGTTAACTTCGGCGAGCCGTATCCGGGGGAACCGGCGGTGCACCGGCCAGCGCTCGTCCTTGGCCCACCGGATACGTTCGGGCCGGGCTCTCCGTTCATCATCGTCGCGCCGTTGACGACGACTCGGCGGGACCTGTCGCTCCACGTCGAGATCGAGGCAGATTCGGCAACGGGGCTTCAGGACACGAGCTACGTCCAGTGCGAACTCGTATGATCGATAAACCGGAACCGGCTGGCCCGCCGCATCGGTGCTAGCGACTCAGACACCAGCCACCGGATCGCAACCATTGTCAGGACGCTGCTCAACTACCGACGTTCCACGTTGGCGGGCTTGGGATCTCCTGTCACAAGTGGAGGATGGGCCGCAGGACCTCATCGCGAGCCAGATCTCCGGCTATCGCGCGCGGGCAGGCGAGTGCGACGACTGGCTTGAGTACCCCTTCGGATCCGAAGCCATGGGACACGACACAGCGAACGGAGTTCCCTGTGGAGTCGTCTACAAATCGCGCTATGTACGGGCTGTCTTGATCGGTTCGTGTGCGAGAATGACGAACTCGGCTGGTTCCGATTGCTCGCGAGCCGTGAGGAATCGCGAGACTTCAGTGAATCCTGCACCCGACCAAACGCGAAGGGCTCGCTTGTTGGCAACCGCGATCGATACACGGAGCCGTTGAGGCCCGAACGTAGCAAGAGCGTGCGCAACTACGGCTGTCACGTAGCGGCGACCCTTGCTGGACCCGGTTCGGGACGGTTCGATACCGAGCCCGATATCAAGTCCGTCCCCGTCGTAGTTGCCACCGGGAACCCGGGCATCGTGTCCGAAGGTGCAGTACCCGACGATGGCGTTCTTTTCAAGGAGCGTGTAGCAGTGAACGTCCGGTTCCTGGAAGTAGACGACCGCATCTGCGACGCTCAGCACGATGTCATAGACGTCATACGGAGGGTCGTAGTTCCACGCGGCGAATGTACGAACGTCGCTCTCTGTTGCGGGTCTCAGTTCGATTGTCATTGTTTCCTCGCCGGTGAACGCCGGTTGCGCGGAGGCATGGGAACTCTAGGATCTCATGGCTGGCCCCAGGGTGGACTCGAGCGGGTAGCCACATCGGCGGGATCGCCAGTCACGGTTCATCGGCTGACGTGCCGACGTCCATTCTCACGGTCTGGGTGAGCTGCAGATTCGCTCTTGACGCGTCAAGGGCGGACCGCTACGAGTGGAGTCCCGTTGAGTGAGATCTACCTCCCTATCCTGTGCGCCATGGCCACCGACTCTCAGGTCCGTATTGTCACGGCGACGTCGCTCTTTGACGGTCACGACGCCGCGATCAACATCATGCGGCGCATCCTTCAGGCCTCCGGTGCGGAGGTGATCCACCTAGGGCATGATCGCAGCGCAGCCGAGATCGCAGAAGCCGCGATCGAAGAAGACGCCCACGCCGTTGCTGTCACCTCCTACCAGGGCGGCCACATGGAGTTCTTCCGCTACCTGCGCCAGCTCATTGACGATGCGGGCGGCCAGGAGATCCGGATCTTCGGCGGGGGAGGGGGAACCATCCTTCCCGAAGAAGGTGAGATGCTGAACGCAGAGGGGGTGGCTCGGATCTACTCCCCCGACGACGGGAGACGCCTCGGGCTCCAGGGGATGATCGACGATCTCGCGGCTTCGGCCTTCCACGCCCAGCCGGTCCTCGAAGGCGACATGATCGGCCGTGTCCGTGACGGCGAGAACCGCGCAATCGCACGAGCCATCACCCTCGCCGAGAGCGATGCGGAAGGCAACGCTCAACTTCTCAGAGAGATCAGCGAGCTCGCCGAAGCCCGCACCGTCCCCGTGATCGGCTTCACCGGAACCGGCGGGTCGGGGAAGTCCTCGATCCTCGACGAACTCGTGCTGCGATTCCGAAGGGACTTCCCGGATCGCAAGATCGCGGTGATCTCCGTGGACCCCACGAAACGGAGGAGCGGCGGCGCGCTGCTCGGGGACCGTATCCGCATGAATTCCGTGGCCGGGGACTCGGTCTACATGCGGTCGCTCGCCACCCGCCAGGCGAACCTATCGATGTCACCCCACGTCGGGACCGCCGTGGAAGTCGTCAAGGCCGCAGGCTTCGATCTCATCCTCCTCGAGACATCGGGCATCGGCCAGTCCGACACGGAGATCGTTGATTCCTCCGACGTGTCGGTGTACGTCATGACCCCGGAGTACGGCGCCGCGACCCAGCTCGAGAAGATTGACATGCTGGACTTTGCTGACGTTGTAGCGGTGAACAAGTCGGACCGCCGCGGCGCAGATGACGCCCTGCGGGATGTTCGCAAGCAGGTTCGTCGCAACCGGAAGGCGTTCGAGACCGCTGATGAAGATCTGCCGGTGGTGGCCACTATTGCGTCGCGCTTCAACGACGATGGCGTGCAGCGGCTGTACGAGTGGATCATGCGCATCGTTCACGACCGCTTTCCCGAGGCTCTCGGCGTCGTACGTCACAGGGACGGTCGCAGCGGCGGCGACCCGATCATCCCACGGTCCCGCGTGCGCTATCTCTCTGAGATTGCGGACGCGATCCGTGCCTATGACGAGGATTCGGCACGCGCCGCGTCCGCTGCAGCGGACTTCCAGGCTGTCACTCGCGCCGGCACTCTGGCGCCTGATGCAGCGCTTGACGGGATCGCGGCTCTGCTGCGGGCGGACCTTCCCGAAGGCCTCCTCTCCTCACTCGAAGGCTGGGATGCCGAGGTTGCGGCTCACGCCGGCGGAGATGTCACCTACGAGGTCAGAGGTAGGGAGATCACCGTCGGCAATGAGGTCGAGACGATGTCCGGCACGACTTTCCCGAAGGTCATCCATCCCCGATTCGAAGGCTGGGCGGACCGTGTCCGGTGGCTCACCCAGGAGAACCTTCCGGGCCGGTTTCCCTACACGGCAGGCGTGTTCCCTTTCAAACGTGAGCAGGAGGACCCGACCCGCATGTTCGCGGGTGAGGGTGGCCCGGAACAGACGAACCGGCGCTTCCACTACCTCGCGTCAGGTATGGCTGCGGTCCGACTCTCGACCGCGTTCGACTCCGTGACCCTCTACGGCCAGGACCCGGACCGCCGCCCGGACATCTACGGCAAGGTCGGCAACTCCGGAGTGTCTGTCTCGACGCTGGATGACGCCAAGAAGCTCTACTCCGGATTCGACCTTCTCGACCCGACCACGTCGGTGTCGATGACGATTAACGGGCCGGCGCCGATGATGCTCGCTTTCTTCTTCAACACAGCTATCGACCAGGCGTGCGAGCGCTACATCCGCGACAACAACCTGCTCGAGAGCGTCAACGCCGAACTCGATCGAATTTTCGCCGAAGCGGACGCGGAACGCCCCAGCTACCACGGCGACGTCCCCCCCGGTCACGATGGGACAGGACTCCTGCTTCTGGGAGCGTCCGGAGCGGATATTCTGCCACCGGACGTATACGAGCGCATCAAGGACGAGACGTTGTCAGCCATCCGGGGAACGATCCAGGCAGATATTCTCAAGGAGGACCAGGCACAGAACACCTGCATCTTCTCGACGGAGTTCGCGCTCTCGATGCAGGGAGACATGCAGCAGTACTTCATCGACAACGGCATACAGAACTTCTACTCGGTCTCGGTCTCGGGCTATCACATGGCCGAAGCGGGCGCGAATCCGATCAGCCAACTCGCGTTCACCCTCGCCAATGGATTTACGTTCGTCGAGTATTTCCGGTCGCGAGGCATGGACATTGACGAATTCGTCCCCTCCCTCAGCTTCTTCTTCTCGAATGGGGTCGACGCCGAATACGCGGTGATCGGTCGCGTGGCGCGTCGCATCTGGGCCAAGGCGATGCGAGAGATGTACGGGGCGGGCGAACGGTCCCAGAAGCTGAAGTACCACATCCAGACCTCGGGGCGGTCACTCCACGCCCAGGAGATCGAGTTCAACGACATCCGAACGACATTGCAGGCTCTGTACGCCATCTACGACAACTGCAACTCGTTACACACGAACGCATACGACGAAGCGATCACGACGCCGACCGAGGGCTCCGTCCGGCGGGCGCTCGCGATTCAGCTCATCATCAACAAGGAGCTTGGACTTGCACGCAACGAGAATCCGCTCCAGGGCTCCTTCATCATCGAAGAGCTCACCGACCTTGTCGAGGAGGCCGTGCTTGGGGAGTTCGATCACCTGACAGACCGTGGGGGAGTCCTTGGCGCCATGGAGACGATGTACCAGCGCTCCAAGATCCAGGAGGAGTCCCTCAAGTATGAGCGCATGAAGGACTCAGGCGCCCTCCCGATCATCGGCGTGAACACGTTCCTGTCGGCGGAGGGCTCCCCCTTCGTGCAACCCACCGAGGTGATCCGCTCAACCGAGGACGACAAGTCCAGGCTCATCAACGATCTCGAAGCGCTGCACTCGCGCTCAGCCAAGGAAGCGGAAG
This sequence comes from Actinomycetota bacterium, assembly GCA_030123765.1. Classification (GTDB taxonomy): domain Bacteria; phylum Actinomycetota; class Acidimicrobiia; order Spongiisociales; family UBA5794; genus B3-G11. Next base: position 6,242 of record JASJXX010000062.1, read on the forward strand.
CGGCGCTGAACGAACTCCAGCGCGTTGCCCTGGCAGACGAAAATATATTCGCCTCACTCATCGACGCGGCACGGTACTGCTCCCTGGGCCAGATGTCCGGCGCCCTCTACCAGGTCGGTGGCCGATACCGAAGAAATATGTGAGAGACGGACGCCGGACATCAGATGCTGGATTCCAGATACCAGACATCGACTCCTCACCACAGCATGGAATATCGGAGAGATGGCTGAGCGCAGCGGAGCCAGATAGGGCCTGTAGCGACACGCGCGTGGGTAGCCGGACGAACCGTTGCTGCTCTCTAATCGTCCGGATCAATATTGAAGCCGTGAGCTTCGAATCTCCAGGAGTCCAGGCCCATCGTGTTCGAAGAGGTCTGCCATGCCTGCCGCGAGTTCGTCCGGGGTGGTGACACGCCGTCCGAACATGTCGAGGGACTCAGCCATCCCTGCCCAAGACGGGTTTTTAAGAGATGTCGCCCAAACGTGAGTTCCCGCAAGCTGCTGTTCGGCTGTGATCTTTCCCATTTCGTCATTGGACAACAGCACGACCTTGATGTTCAGGCAGTACTTCGCGACGGTCGACAGCTCCATGGCGTACTGCCCGAAACCCCCGTCGCCAGCAACGGCGACGATCGTCAGATCCGGATACGCCGCTGCTGCTCCGATCGCCCCAGGGAGGGCGAAACCGATGGAACCGAGCCAGCCGCTCATGACGACTCTCTGGCCGTCCGCCTCGAAGTACCTTCCAAAGGAGTATGTCGTGTTGCCGACGTCGAGTGCGACAATCGCGTCCCGAGTGATCCGCTCCTGTAACTCGTGGAAGATGGCTGCGCTCGTGAGTCGCCCCTCGGCATCGATCTCTCTTCGCGAGAACTTCTTCGTCCTCCACCACTCCCACCGATCCGAGAGCCACGAACGCAACTCGGGGCGATCAACGGACTCGCACTTTTCGATCAGCGTCTCGGCCGCCTTGCCGGTGTCGGCCAGAGCGAACACCTTGACGTTGTGTGTGTTTCGGCGCGACGCGAGAGGGTCGATATCGATGCGAACAACGGTCCGTTTGTCCGTGATTCCCGTGTGGGGCGCCATGCCTCCGCCGAACACCACAATGAGATCAGAGCGCGTCTGCATCGCCGCGGAGATCGGCGTACCTGAGCGGCCAAGCACACCGGTCGTGAGCGGGTGGGTCTCAGGCACACAGCCCTTCGCTGGAAACGTGGTCGCGACGGCCGCGTCGATCTTCTCAGCGAGCTCGAGAATCGTCGCTGCATGTGCGCTTCCGCCCCGACCGATGACGAACAGCGGATTCTCCGCGTTCGAGAGGAGCTCTGCAATGCGATGTGCATCTTCTTCGGTCAGCGGGAGCGTGTTCGGAGATGGTGTCGGACCGCGTGGCGAGGTCTCTTTAGCCGGCAACGACTGGACATCGTCCGGCACTATGAGATGAGCAATGTCGCGCTGTGAAATCGCGTAGGTGAGCATGTTCGTCGCCACCTCAGGACCGTCACTCGCTGAGAGACGCTTTGACCATCCCGACGCCGGTCCGAGCGCTTCGCCGAGCGGCACCTCCTGGAACGCCCTGGTCCCGAGCAGCGGTGTGGGGATCTGGCCGGTTATGGCGAGAAGGGGAGTCGTTGACAGCTTCGCGTCCCACATCCCGGTGTAGAGATTTGTTGCTCCCGGGCCCGCGATAGCGAAGCACACTGCGGGACGTCCAGTGAGTCTGCCGTAAGCGGACGCGGCGAACGACGCGGCCCCTTCATGGCGGACACCGATGAAGCGCAGTTCACCTCTGAGCTCGGCTGCTCGTAGCGCGTCGGCAAATCCGAGATTGGAGTGGCCGACGATTCCAAATACGGTGTCGATGCCGCCGTCGACGAGCCGGTCTACGAGCTGGGTCATAAGGGTTTCGTCGTGTACCTCAGGTTCGCGAACCCCGATGTACACGCCGTCGGATCGTACGTCGACAGCGTACGAGTCGACCTTGTCGTCGAACGGCCCGGGTGTCTCGCCGGTCAATGGATCGTACTCCCAGCCGTGCCAAGGGCAGATGAGCCAGCAACCTTCGATGAGGCCTTCTCCGAGTGGTCCGCCCTGGTGGGGACATCGGTTCACCAACGCACCCCAACCGTCTTCGGTCCGAGACAGCGCAAGTGCGTGGTGACCTGCTTGCACAACGGTGACTTCTCCAACATCGATGATGTCTGTGTCCCCAACCCGAAACCAAGTCAGTTCACTTTTCACGCTTGTCACCTGTTACCTGTCACTCGTCATCACTCCATATTGATCGACACAAAAGTTCCGTCGAGGGGCCTGTCGTTGGAGTCAACCGTACCTACGAACAGCACGACCGATCCGGTGGGGCCGTCGTCGATCTCCGACTTGTAGGACTGCCACGTGTCGGTCAACCCCGTGACTGCGACCGATCGGTCGACTACGGCGTCATCTGACTCGACGATCTGCACCCGGACAGCGCGAAGGCCGGGTGCAGCGTAGCCCTCGACCGTCATTGGATACTGTCGGGGCCCGGGCGTCGGGGTCACCACGACGGCGACTTCAGAGACCGCTACTCCAACCGGGATCGCGTCGGTGTCTGCGCGGGTGATATCGACCACGAGCGAGGCTGGCGAAGACGTCGTGAAGACTCTGGCTTGGATGGGGATCTCGGCGGCTCCATGGATGTCGATAAAGAGGACACCGTCTGAGCCGCGCACGACATAGGCCGACGTGACGAGATCTCCCTCGATGAGGGTGTCGGCGATTGCAGAGGTCACGACCTCCTCAGGGAGTCGGACGCGCACGATGCCTGCAAATGAGATGACCGAAGCGCCTGTCGGACCGAGTGTGGTCGCGGGCGCACCGGAGTCTGTTCCGAAGGTGATCGTGATGCGCTCACAAGTCGCCGATGGATCCCATCGGATCTGCGATATCGATGTCGCGTCGCCAGTGTCTTTGCCCAGAGCAGCGATGAGGCCGCTGTCGCCGAACGGGAGGTCCCCCGACAGGCAGATCTCGTCACTCGGCGCACGCGTGCTGGTTGTCGTCGTGTCCGCCACGGTCGTGGTTACAGCGTTCTCCGCCGCGGGGGAGCAACCGACGAGCGTCACCACAGCCCATACGAGGACTACCTTGAATCGCATGGCGGGACTTTACCTGTCCACGACGTCCTTCCAGTCGGCCTAGCCTATCGCCGGAAATAACGCACGACAGTGCCCGACGAAGGACGATGCAACTTGACGGAAGGCCAGCAATCGACGGCCGAGGGCAGGTACCGCACATTCCTCATCGTCTGGTCGGGTCAGCTTGTGTCGATCGTGGGGAGCAACCTCACATGGTTCGGGATCAGTATCTGGGTGTACCTCGAGACGGGATCGGTCACCCAGCTCGCCGTCATCCTGCTCGCGAACCAGCTCCCTCGGATCCTTTTCTCGCCGATCGCAGGCACGTTTGTCGACCGATGGGACAGACGCTGGGCGATGATCCTCTCGGACGCAGGTGCAGGTGCAGGAACGCTCGTGATGTTCACCCTTTACCTCACAGGCAACCTGACGATCCCAACCCTTGCGGCCGTCGCGGCGGTGTCCGGTACGTTCCAGGCGTTCCAATTTCCCGCCTATCAAGCGGCAACGACGCTGCTCGTCCCGAAGGAACGGTACTCACGGGCTTCAGGCATGGTGCAGCTCGCCGCAGCCGTAGGCAACCTCCTTGCGCCGGTGCTCGGTGGGATCATGATCACCGTCGGCGGCCTCGGCCTGCTCGTCGCGATCGATGTGGTCACGTTCCTGTTCGCTCTTGGGACGCTGTTCGCCGTTCGGTTCCCAAAACCTCCCGTCAGTGAAGCAGGAGCGGCTGCCAAAGGGTCGATCTGGCACGAGACGGTGTTCGGCTTCAGATACATCTACGAACGAAAAGGGCTCTTCGGGTTGCTGCTCTACTTCGCGTCGATCAACCTCGTTTTCGGCGCAATGATGCCGATCATCACCGCCTTTCTGCTTTCGATCACTACCCCCGCCACGATGGGAACCTTGTTCTCGATCGGTGCGACCGGGATGATTCTTGGAGCGATTCTTGCGTCAACATGGCGCGGGGTGCAGCACAAGGTGCGAGGGATAATTGTCCTTGGCGCCGTCCTGGGAGTAGCTATGGGTACGCTCGGAACGTCGACGCGCCTGGGACTCATCGTGGTCTCCTTCTGGGTCGCGATGTT
>JASJXX010000063.1 GCA_030123765.1 Actinomycetota bacterium
GGGACGTTCCCGTTCTACTGCACCGAGTTCTGCTCGGCGCTGCACCTTGAGATGGTCGGATACTTCCTCGTCGAGCCGGCAGGCTAGGAGGAAGCAACGACATGTCAGTTACCGACCGGATTTTGGGGCCCCGTGTATCACGGGAGGAGATGCAGGAGCACGCAGAGCGCTATCGGCTGCCGAAGTGGCTGTTCAGCGCAGCAGCTCTGCTGCTGATGGTGTCGCTCCTGCTCCCGTACTGGATTCTTCTACTCAGTGCGCCCCAATTTCCGGACGGGCTGACACTTCGTGCCTACGTAAATCGCCTCGAAGGGGATGTCGGAGAACTCGATGGCCTCAACCACTACATTGGATTGAAGTCCTTCAGTGAGGCCGCTCCGATCGAGCGTTCGATTGCGGTCCCCGCGATCATCGCGGTTGCCGTACTGCTGATTGTGGCTGTCTTCAGTCGTTCTCGGTGGGTGCTGGTTGTTGTGACGCCCGCGTTGTTCTTCCCGGTCGTGTTCGTGATTGATCTCCAGTTCTGGCTCTGGCTCTTCGGGAACAACCTCGATCCCGCGGCCCCGCTTGCGGCAGCCGTCGGCGAATTCACTCCACCCGTCTTTGGGCCGGCAGAGATCGCCCAATTTGATACCCTCGCTCTCCCGGGACCCGGTCTCCTTCTCGCCTTGACAGCGAGCGCCCTCATCATCAGAGGCCTCTACCTCCGCCGTCGTGCGTGCAGGCCGCATGCTGAGGCCATCTCAAGGGACGAGTAATGCGTGTCTTCGTTGTCGTACTTCTCCTCGCCACTGCGCTCATCTCCGTGCCAGTCGCATCAGCGACTCCAGACGAATTGATAGATTTTCAGGCTCTCATCGATGACGCCGCTCCCGGATCGGTCATCGTTCTCGAATCCGGGAGGTACGCCGGGGGAGTGACCATCGACAAACCGTTGACGGTGCTCGGCCGCGATTGGCCGATCATCGACAGCGAGGGACGCGGCACCGTCATCAAGGTGACCGCGCCCGACGTGACAATCGAGGGCCTCATCATTCGGGGGAGCGGCGCCTCGCTCGACCGTGAGGACACCGGCATTGCGGTTGATGCGCCAAGAGTCACGATCAGAGGCAACCGGCTCGAAGAAGTCCTCTTCGGCATATTCCTGCGCAAGGCGTCGAACTCGGTCATCGCAGACAACATCGTGGGCGCCAAGGAGGTGTTCATAGCGAACCGCGGCGATGGGATAAGGCTCTGGGAGAGTGAGCAGACCCTCGTTGAGGGGAACCTCGTCATCGGTGGCCGGGACACCGTTTTCTGGTTCTCCGAAGACATCATCGTACGGGGCAATGAGATCACCGGTGGGAGATACGGGCTCCACTTCATGTACTCGGACGACGCCGTCATCGAGAACAACATCCTCAGCCGCAACTCTGTCGGAGCCTTCATGATGTATAGCAGCGGCGTCATTCTGCGCGGCAACATCCTGGCTGAGAACTTCGGCCCGAGCGGATACGGCCTCGGCCTCAAGGACATGGATCAGGTAACCATTGAGGGCAACCGCTTCATAGGGAATCGTGTTGGCATGTACCTCGATAACTCGCCGTACGACCACAACGACTACCAGTACGTCACCGGGAACCTCTTCGCCTACAACAAGACCGGTGTCCTCATGCAGCCGGCTGTGAAACGCAACGTATTCTCGAGGAACGCCTTCATTGAGAACGCCGCGCATGTGGGCATCGCTTCGAGCGGTAAGTTCTCCGGGAACGAGTGGTCCATCGACGGCGTTGGGAATTACTGGAGCGACTTCGCCGGCTACGACGCTGGCGGCGACGGTATAGGCGATGTCAGCTATCGAGTCGACGACCTCTACAACACACTCACCGACGCACACCCCCATCTTCGGTTCTTCCAGGACACACCGGCCGCCAAGATGATCGCGCTCGCGGCTGAGATGTTCCCGATATTTCGACCCCTTCCCCTGGTCGAGGACGACTTCCCTCTGATCAATCGACCCCCAATGAAGTCCTTTCACGGCGGCGATGGCGGGTCTCTCAATGTGGCGCTGCTCTTAATCTCGACCCTCATGATCGCAGGCGCCGGCATGGCGGTGCTGATCCCGTCGCGACGTCGGCGCTCCTACCCCAACAAGGAGGCGATCACGTGATCGTCATAGAACATCTCTCGAAGTGGTACGGCAAGAACGAGGTCGTGAAGGACTTCTCGCTGGACATCGCAGAAGGGGAGTCCGTCGCCCTGTGGGGTCCGAACGGTGCGGGTAAGACCACCGTCGTGAGAGCCATGCTCGGTCTCGTCGCCTATCAGGGCAGGATCGAGATCGGGGGCCTCGACGCGGCGACTCATGGCAAGTCGACCCGACGCGCTATGGGATACGTGCCACAGGAGCTCTCCTTCTATGACGAGATGACCGTGTACGACCTGCTCGACTATTCGGCAGCCCTCAGGGACATCCCGACTGATCGAGTGGACGAGGTATGTGAACTCGTCGAGCTCACCGATCATGCGGGCAAGAGGGTGCGCGAGCTGTCGGGGGGACTTAAACAACGGCTCGGCATCGCCATTGCACTCTTCCCGGATCCGCCAATCCTTCTGCTGGACGAACCGACTTCGAACCTTGATGCGAAGTCTCGAGATGCCGCAATCGGGCTCCTTCAAGGTCTCCGCGCCGAAGGCCGCACGCTCGTCGTCACCTCACACCACGTCGAGGAGATGGCGATGCTCGTCGACCGCGTCGTCGCAATGGAGGAGGGCGCGATCAAGGTCATATGTGACCCTTCGGATCTTGCAGAGGAGCTGGGGCTGCGGGCATGGCTCCATCTGATCCTCCCGAACGGATCAGACGTGGAAGCACTCAGAGTGCTGCACAAGCAGGGCTTCTCAGCGAAACTCAACTCAAGGGGCCTCCTCGTCGAGGTCTCGGCGCAGGGGAAGGGCGAGGCCGTTGCGGCCCTTCAGCGAGCTGGCGTCGTGATAGAAGACCTGGAGGTGTGGAGATGACAGCCGCGCAGATCGAGACCGTCACAGAACGGCTACAGCCCTCCCTCGTGGGAGTCATCGCGGGCAAAGAGATCAGGGACGCTGTCGCGTCGAAGTGGTTCTGGATGTGGACCGTTGCTTTCGCCGGACTCGCGGCGTTCATGGCAGCAGCTGCTCTTCCGGGCTCGCAGGTTGCCGGGTTCGGCAGCTTTGGTCGTACGGCGGCGTCTCTTGTTGCACTCTCTCAGATCATCATTCCGCTGATGGGGCTGACGCTCGGCGCCTACTCGATCGCAGGACAACGCGAGAGCGGTGCCCTCCGCTTTCTCCTCAGCCATCCGATCTCGCGCAGCGAAGCGTTCATCGGCACGTACCTTGGACTGGCAGTCGCGTTAGGTGCCACGGTCTTCGGTGGGTTCGGCGTCGCAGGCGTCATCACGGTCGCGCAAGGCGGAGGAGCGGACGCCTCGAGTTTCGTGCGGATCGCCCTCCTCTCCTGGCTACTCGCTATCTCGATGCTCGGCTTCGGCATGCTGATCTCAACCTTCACACGACGCGGGAATGCCGCGTTGGGCGTCTCGATTTTCGTGTGGCTGGTGTTCGCCTTTCTCGGTGATCTCGGTGTTATGGCGACGTCGGTGGCAACGAAGCTGCCAATGTGGGGTCTGCTCGTATCGGCAGTACTCAACCCGGTTGAGGCGTTCCGGCTCGCTTCGTTGACCGCGTTCTCCGGATCCCTCGACGTCCTCGGCCCAGCAGGACGGTACGCCGTCGACACCTTCGGTGATCAGTTGGGATGGATTCTCTTCACCGTTGCCACGGTGTGGGCAGTGATACCGACGCTGGCCGCATGGGCTCGATTCTCAAGTGGAGGTGACGTGTGACCGCACGACTCGGTCTTGTTCTCGGATTGCTTCTCACGCTTGCGCTCACAGCGTGTAGCTCGGCGGAGACGTCCGGACCGCCAGAGATCCAGTACGGCAGAGACATCTGTGTGCAGTGCGGGATGATCATCAACGAAGAGAAATATGCTGCGGCTTACACGCTCGGCAACGGCACGGAGAGGCTATTCGGCGACCTCGGCGACCTCATCCGGTTCCAACGCATGACGGGTGAGTTGATCGACCCGGAACGGACCTGGGTGCATGATGTGGAGACCGTTGAGTGGGTTGGCGTCACGAATGCGTACTTTGTAGCTACGCTATCCGTGAGGACGCCGATGGGACACGGTATCGTCGCACTCTCGGATGAGGGCAGGGCGAACACGTTCGCATCTGAGGTAGATGGCGAGGTCATCCGATGGGACGTTGTGTTAGCGCTGCCGGAGCACAATCGTCTGATCGGTCAACACCACGCGAAGACGGACGACACAGGTGGCATGGACGGCCACTCCGACCACTGACAATCAAGCAACAAGGGAAAAAACGAATGAAGACGAACAGACTGATAGTCCTTGCTGCTGCCCTCACTCTTGCTCTCGCCGCGTGCGGCGGGGGGACCGGTGACGGCGGCAGTGACGGTGACGCGCCGACGCCGGTAGGGGCTAGTGCCGGAGATGCGCTCGCGGGCGCAGACGTGTTTAAGGGAACGTGTGCCGGTTGTCACGGTGGTGGGCTGGAAGGAATAGATGGTCTCGGTTCGACGCTCGCGCCCAGTGACTTCGTGACTTCGCTCTCCGAAGCGGATCTTGCGGCGTTTATCGCTGTTGGCCGACCGGCTGGCGACCCCGCGAACACCACCGGTGTCGACATGCCGCTCCGTGGAGGGAATCCAGCACTCAGTGACCAGGATCTGCTCGACGTCGCCGCGTACCTGCAGGCTCAGAACTAGTCAACGTATCCACCGGCCAGGGATCCACTACCGGGGGATCCCCGGCTCTTCTCAGAACATAACTCACCAGATCGGCATCTATAGCATCCTTGATCCCTATATTCGTGCCACAGAACTAAGGAACCTCTATGCGGCTCGAGATGACGAAGAAGACGGATCTCGCTCTCAAGGCGATGCGCTGCGTCGGTGATGCCGAAGGCGAAACGATTGCCGGGAGAGTTCTCGCAGAGAAACTTGGTATTACCACGCACTACCTGCCTCAAGTGATCTCGCCTCTCGTCAAGGCCGGCTGGATATCGTCCACCCCCGGACCACGGGGGGGCTACCGGCTCATGACAGCGCTCACCGACATCTCCGTGCTCGCTGTGATCGAGGTCATCGAAGGACGTATTGAAGATCAGGGTTGTGTCCAGCGCGGTATCCCCTGCCCGGACTTCGATCTCTGCGCTCTGCATGACCCGTGGCAGAAGGCGCGAGACGCGATGCTGGTAGAACTTGCTGCCGCGACGATCGAAGAGAACGTTCGGCCCTGTGACGAGATGGTCGATCCCCGAACCTAGGGTGGACGTCGTCAACTCCCCGCTACTCCTTGGGCGCCGTCGGCCGGGCATCGGCACCCGAAATGCATCGGGTACCCGGAGTCGGTCGTATCCTCGATACCCATGAGCAGTACTTCTTCACATCTCCCAATCTGCGTGCACTGCGGCACAGCGCGCCCTGCGGACGAGACGTTGTGCCCGAAGTGCGCAGAACCGTGGATCGATGTCAGCGTGACCGACGTCACCCGCTCCGTCGCGCCTGGCACGGTACCCGGCGCCCGGTCATCGCTTCCCGCACCGACGCCTGTGTCGCCAGTGCGAGCGAGTGAGGAGACGGGTGAGTTCGACTTCGATGAGTGGACGCTGCCGCCCGATCGCAGATCGAGCAGAGCAAAGTGGTTCGTGCCCCTCATCCTCCTCCTTGCCGTGGTAGGGACCTGGGCGCTCGTTCTGGTAGACAGAGACGGCTCTTCTGCAGAGCCGACCGTCGCCGTATTGGAGACTACGATCACCCAGTCACCGACGACGACTGACGCTCCTCCGGCGACGACGCAGCCGACTACGACGACGTCGGCACCTACTACCACCACCGTGCCGTATCCGCCCGTGGCGTCCTGGGCCCCCGTCGGCGATCCGATCCCGACACCCGAATTATCTCTCAAAGCGTCGGGAATCGGCCCGATCATCCACGGGATGTCTCTCGCTGACGCCGCAGGTCGCCTGGTTGCGAGCTTCGGCGAGCCCGATGCTGTCGGACTCGATCTGGACATCTGTCCGTCTTCCGAGTTGTACTGGCTCCAGTGGGGCGACTTCCGGGCATTATTCGACGGTTACACCGACGGTGCTTCTTTCGTGGCATACCGATACGAGCGTACGGGGACGACGTCTGCCGGACCGGAGCTCGAGACGTTGTCCGGCATCAGACTCGGCGACACCGTAGAGGCTTTTCAGAGCACCTACGTCGCGTTCACGATCTCGTTCGAAGTCATGAACGACAGAAACTATTTCAAGCTGTCGAACGGTGGGGAGCTCCTCCTCTGGGGGCCAGTGACGAGTACCGAACCGCGAGGAACGATCGAAGGCGTCTACTCTCCTGACTCCTGCGAGACGGATGGATGACTCCAAGCGCCACGTCCGGCGAGCTGCGTACTGTTCGCCTCTAGCGACTGTGCCCTTAACGAAGGGGGATCTGTGAGCGGCGCGCAACTAGGCGAACACGGCCAACCCCGCTATGGGGGTGTCCTGTCGGCGGCCAACGTAGGTGCGACAATCGTCGCGATTGTCGTGTTTCTGATCGGCGTCACCGTGTGGGACACGAATCTTGGTGTGCTGCTCTCTGCTGCTGCTGGTGGCTCTGCCTCTGGAGTTGTGTGGTGGTTCGTCTCACGGTTCACCGCGGGGCCAACTCTCGAGTCCTCTATCGAAGGACTCGAGATGCTTGGCGCGATCCCTGTCGACAACTTTGGGCCAGCATCCACCCTCAATGATGTTGGCGCCGTGGACCGGTACACCGGGCTACTGCGTCAGATCGAAGGCAAGACCACGGGCCGGATACTGCTCATCAGTTCGCCAGGTCCAGGGCAGGGCGCATCGACTGTCGCCCTCAATCTCGCGTTCGCAGCCACAAAGGCAGGGCGAAGGGTGATGCTCGTCGACGCGGATCCCTCGTCAAGGGGTCTCGGAAGATTTCTCTCTACCGGCAGATCACCCGGACTCTCTGACATCGCGTCGGGCACGGCGGACCTCTCAGGTGCTGTCCGAATGTGGACGCTCGGGGACGGAACCCGATTCCCCCTGCTCCCCTCGGGGGACACTCTCCCAGACGAAGGTGGCCTGAGAGGGGCTCTCATCGCAGACGCTCTCGACTCTGTGTCCGAACGCGCCGATCTGATCTTCATCGACGTTCCACCGATTCTCTGGTCATCCACAGCAGCCGAGCTCGGAGCTCATGCCGACGGAACGATCCTTGTGCTCGCCGACAGTGCAGACGCGACGACCGTGATCGACACCTTGAACTCTCTTAGACGTGCCGGGGCACCGGCCGTCGGCTACGTCCGGAATCGATCGACAGGAACACACAGAATGGCTCCCATCTGGTGGCGGCGGGCTCTCCTGCACGGTGTAGCCGCGGCACTCGTACTCCTCGCCGTGTTCGCTGCGTACACGGGATCACAGTTGTGGTACTCATGGGTGAATGTCAAGACCGAGACTTTCGACACCCTCGGGATAATCGATACCGTGAGCGCCCCGGCAGTGGTGGAGAGCGAGGACAACGTCGAACTCGACCCTCGCGAGGATCCACCCGCTCAGACACCCCTGACCACGGCACCGGAAGAGGCGTACGAGACCTTCCTCATGATCGGCAGTGACAAGGTGTCCGGCGCGGCAGACGTGATCCTGTACCTTGTGCGCCCGACGAATGGCGCAGATCCGTTCATGGTCTCGCTGCCCCGCGATCTCTTCGTGGCCAATGCATGTACCGGAGGAAACAGCCGCATCAACGTGCTCATCCATGGATGTGAGGACAAGGGCGTCAACGGTCCAAGCCTCCTCGCTCACACAGTCGGAGAATTTATCGGCATAGAGGTGGATCACTTCATTCTCTTCGACTTCGACGGCTTTGAACGTATCATCGACGCTGTCGGCGGTACCGAGATCTGTGTCGAGTATCCGGTTCGGGACTACCTGTCCGAACTCTCCCTCCCACAAGGATGCACGATGGCTACTGGTCAGCAGGCACTTGCATGGGTGCGATCACGTCACACTCAACAGATGGTGAACGGCTCGTGGAGGCCGGTTCCAGGTGCGGGTGACCTGCTCCGGAACAAGCATCAGCAGGAAGTGATACTTGAGCTCTTCAAGGCGCTCAAGACGTTCGGGTCGCCTACAGAGCTGACCACACAGGTGGCAGGCCTCGCGCACACGTTCACTCTGGATGACACGCTCAGCATCGTGGGCGCGGTAAACCTCGCGTGGAGGATGCGCGACATTGATCTCGAAGGCATCAACCGCCTGGAGATCCCGGTCCGGTTGGCCCGTTCGAAATCCGGCGACTCGATCCTTCTGGCGACTGCGTCCTTCGATGAGGTTCTCATGAGCGTGTACGGTGGCAGCCTCCCCCATGAAGACTCGAGCGGAGGAGAGTCCCCGGCCTTGAACCAGCAAGCCGTAGAATGGCGCGAGCCGTTGCGAGGAACCGAGTGAGCACTCCCCAAGACCCATACTTGAATCCACCGGGATGGACGGATCCTTACGCCGATCTCACGAGCATCTCCGGCGATGATCCGCTCCCCCCGATGGAGCCACCCACGACTCCGCCGGCGCAGCCGCCTGGCTCGCCGCTGCTCACCGGTCTCATCATCGGCCTACTCCTGATCGCGCTCTCCGTCGCCATCTTCCAGCTTCTCAGATCCGAAGACTCTGGCACAGCAGCGGATACGACGACGACCACGCTCGACACTGCTACGTCGATAACCGAGCCGTTGTCGACTACGACTACGCTCGAGGAAGCGGCGACCGCTACAACGGTTCCCATCACCGATCCGTACTTGCCGGTCGCTCCTGCAATCTCTGTCGAAGAGATGGAGATGGTCACGAGTGGCATGCGTATCGATGACGACGATATCCCCAACATCGTCTTTGGCACGGATGCCGACATCGCCATTGGACGCTTCGTCGCTTCCTTCGGCGATCCGACCAAGGATGATGGATGGCGCGTATCGACGGGAGGCTTCGGAGTGTGCATCGGAGACCTTGAGCGCATCGTCTTCTTCGGCACGTATGCGGCGGTGGTTACCAAGCCGGGTGGCCAGGAGCTGTACACCGGGTATCGCCAGGATCTCACTTTCGGCGATCTCACGCATCCGGCTGCTGGCGTTGCAACACTGAGCGGACTTCGCATCGGTGACACGGTCGGGGAGTTACGCGAGTTATACAAGAGTCGGGTGGTCTCGTTCTCAAGCGATCCGAAACTTGGTAACGTGTTCCGCGTCGAGGGGGAGGTGTCGGGCGACCTTCTACTCTGGGGGCCGGTCGAGGGGGAGGACGACGCTGACCGGGTCATCGGCATCTACGCTCCGGACGTTTGCAACCGCTAGTAAGGCCTGGCGCGTGGTGAGCGGGTACACTCTCGGCCATGAAGCCAAGCTATCTCACTGCTCTCATCGTTGGCGCCATCACCGGTCTCGTTCTCGCTCTGGCCCTGACTTTATTTGTGGGTGCCACAGGAGGCCTGCCATCCATCACTGCGGTACAGGATGGTACGCGTGTCATGCCTGTCTTTGCTCCGCCGGCCTCAGCGCTCTGGTTCATGGTCATCCTCGCCAGCGCGGTCGGTGGCTTCGTCACCGCTGCAGTAACAAGGGCGGTCGCACGAGTGATCGATCCTGATGCGAGTTCGGCGTCGCTCGCAGTTATCGCACCTCTCGGAAGCGCCGTCGCTGCGCTGGTCGGCATGTCCGTGTTCCCGCTCGGATCCGTCGTCTTCGGCGCGATATCCGAAGGCACGGTGACGCTCACCGTAGTTGAGCTGCTCGCGCTTGCAGGCGTCACCGGACTTGTAGCCGGCGCCGTCATCGCCTGGTCGTCCTACGTCCTTGCTCGGCCGCCCGTGGCGTCGGAGGACAAGGCGCTGCTCCCAGCAACCATCGACCGCTCTGCTTGAAGTAGGACGGGTTATCCGTCGTGGCGCTGGCCGGGCTCGGCGTCGGCGTGACGAACGTTGATAGCGGTTAGCGCACCGTCGGAACCCTTGATGTAGAGGACACGCATCGTCTCTCCCGACAAGACGTGATCGCGCAGATGCGATGCCGGGGCACCCATCACGGTCATCCCGGGACCAGGCGAGAACTTGAAACTATCACCGCTCGCATGGAGAACGACGAAGCTCTCGACGATCGACAGGTCGCCGGTGACCTCTGTGATGATGCCAAGCATTTCACCTTCGGAGTCCGCAGGGGATGTACACCCGAGGGCGGCGACCGCGAGCGCAGCGACGACGAGCGCAGGGGGAAGGAAGCGTCGCATCGGAGCGGACCC
>JASJXX010000064.1 GCA_030123765.1 Actinomycetota bacterium
GTCTCTGAGGATCGAGCATTGCTCCGGATCTCGCTGCGGCCGGTCACGAGAGGGCCATCTCCACCTGCTCCACGAGTCTGCGAATGGTTGCACGCTCGCGAGAGGAGAGCCCACCGTCGGCATCAAGGGTTGTTCGAAGGCTTGACACGACCATCAGGGCCATCTGAGCATGGTCGCTGAAGTGTGCGAGCGCCGAGAGCAGACCTTCAAGGGAGGCGATGGTGGTCTCGTCGTCGAATCCGTCGGCGACGAATGCGGGCCGGTCGTGGCGGTTCGCCATTGCAACCATGCAGTCCGTGAGGTGGTCGGCGAGTGCGGCCATCTTCTCGTAATCGAGCTTCTCCGGAGTGTCGGTCGGCATGTGATAGTGCTCCCAGCGTCCCACGGTGTAGAACAGGAATGGGATCTGTGCGTGCATGAACGCGTCGTAGTCCGAGAGCGGCTCGACGACGTAATTGTCGATTCGCAGCGGCCGGATCCCTGCACGGTCTCCCAGCGAGGCCATGAGCTCACCGGTTCCGGTGGACTTCTCAGCGCCGAGCACGAACACCGATTCCCGGACCTGAGAAGGACCTTCGGCAGGTCCAAGGGCGTGGCCCACAAGATCGAGACAGATCATCATGTCGATCTCTTCGAGCGGGACCGTTGGATGGTCGACGAACCACTGGGAGCCCATCGTGGGCCCTAAGAAGTACGGCGGCTCCTCGGCGTCGAAGAGCGCGATGATGACCGAACGCTCGAGGTTGTGCTCGCGGAGCCTCGCGGCCACCTCGAGGGTTATCGCTACGGCCGCAGCGTTGTCGTCGGCCCCCGGATTGTCCTCCAAGCAAGCGTCGTAGTGGGCTGCGAGAAGCACATACCGGTCGCCACGGCCAGGGATACGGGCAAGGAGGTTGCCGGCACCGAGGCTCGGAATCGCCTGCTCGAACCCGTGCTCGCCTGCAGGCTCCAGACCCAGTTCCTCCAGGCGGCCTTTCAGATAGGTGCGCGCGGCGAGGCCACCGTCGGTGCCCGGGTTGCGTGGCAGGCAGGCTGGTGAACACAGATACTCAACGACTGTCTGCATCGTCATCTCCTCGACTTGGTTGACCGCAGCACGAAGAATTCAGAAGAGATGACCATAGTCAGCTACCGGTGAAGTGTCGGGTGGGGAGGAACAAAAGAGGGTCGGCCCCACCTAGGTCTCTTGATTGGTTTACGGTCATGGCTACGTCGAGTCGGGGGTGCAGTGGCCGAGAGCAAGGATGGCGCCGAGCGCGAAGTTCTCACGTGGGCCGAGTACGGAGTCGCCGTGCGCGATCTGGCGCGCCAGGTCGCGCACGGCGGGCCTCGCCCGGACATCATCCTCGGGATCGCTCGCGGCGGTCTGATCCCGACCGGCTCGCTCGGGTACGCCCTCTCGATCAAGAACTGCTACATCGTGAACGTCGAGTACTACACCGATGTCGACGAACGCCTCGAGGTGCCGGTGATCCTGCCACCGTATCTCGAACTGGTCGACCTCGACCATGCGAATGTTCTTGTCGTCGACGATGTGGCGGACACCGGCCGCACCCTCGCCAAGGTCTACGAATTCGTTGCTCACTCCGTCGGCAGCGTGCGCGCAGCAGTTCTCTACGAGAAGCCCGGGTCCGTGATCAAATGTGATTACGTCTGGCGCCGAACCGATCTGTGGATCAACTTCCCGTGGTCCTCTGAGCGCCCGATTGTCGCTCCGTAAGCTCGCGACCCGGTGATCAGGATGTGGTGGCAGGAAGCGTGATCGTGAAGACGGCGCCGCGCCCGGGGCCCGGCGATGACACGTCGATCGTCCCACGGTGGGCCTGCACGAGGCTGCGAGCGATGGTCAGTCCGATCCCTGCACCTCCCGGTGCCGAGCGGTCAGCGCGGTAGAAGCGGTCGAACACGGCATCGAGTTGACGGCTGTCGAGGCCTCGCCCCGTGTCGGTAACGCTGAGAGCCACTACGTCAGGAGTCGCCCTACCCACGATTTCGACGGTGCCGCCCTGGAGCGTGTAGGAGAGGGCGTTGCCGATGACGTTCGTGAAGACCTGTGCCATGCGGTCCCTGTCCGCCAGGGCTCGCAGCTCCGGTAGGTCGCCGGTACGCAACATGACCCCCTTCTCCTCGAACTGGGGGCTCAGACGCTCCGCCACGTCACGGGCGACATCGCCGAGGTCGAGAGGCTCGAATTGCAGATCCAGCGCACCCTCCTGCACACGGGAGAGTTCGCTGAGATCCGTAGCGAGCCGTTCGAGACGCGCCGCTTCGCGGCCGGTAGCGGCGAAGACCTCGGCGGTCGGCGGGAAGACACCGTCGACAAGGCCCTCCATATATCCCTTGATCGTCGCCAGCGGCGTCCGGAACTCGTGGGCGACCTCAGAGATCAAGCGGAGTCGTTGCTGTTCGGTCTCTTCGAGCGCCTGTGCCAACGCATTCACATCCTGTGCGAGAGCGGCGAGCTCCGCCTCGGGTGGCAGCTCGATCCGTTCGCTGTACGCACCACTCGCGAGGCGCCTCGTCGCGGAACGTATCCTTTCGATCGGGCGCAAGAGACGGTTCGAAGCGACGATGCCGACGATGAGAGCGACGACCGTGCTCGCGACCGCGCCGAAGAACACCGCCTGGCCAAACGCGAGGAGTAACCCCGTCTCGAAGTCTTCGATCAATGAGGTCCCGGCCCCCGAGTCGGCCATCTGCTGCATGGCCGCGATGTGGTCTGCGATGAAGACCGGAGCGAGGAGGCTGGTCGAGATCAGCACGGTGACCACCCCGGCGAACACCACAGCAACATGCGACAGGATCATGCGGACACGCAAGCTGTCCGAGCGTCTCCTCACTCCAGCTCTCCGATGAACTTATAGCCAACGCCTCGAACGGTGCCGATGTAGCGCGGGTCGGCCGCGTCGTCACCGAGCGCCTTGCGAATGTTCGCGACGTGCACATCGATGACACGCTCGACACCGAAGTAGTCAAAGCCCCACACCCGTTCGAGGAGCTGCTGGCGTGTGAACACCCGATTCGGACGCTGCGCAAGGGCAACGAGAAGATCGAACTCGAGAGCGCTCAACTTGATTATCTCAGCTTCGGAGTGCACCTCGCGTGACGCCACGTCGATCGTGAGCCCTGCGAAGCGGAGCGTCGCATCCGCTCGCCTCGTCCCACCCGCGCCGCGGCGCAGGACAGCCTGGATCCTCGCTACCAGCTCGCGGGGGCTGAACGGTTTGACAACGTAGTCGTCCGCCCCGACGCTCAGCCCGACGACACGGTCGATCTCGTCGTCGCGTGCGGTGAGCATGATCACCGGGATGTCCGACGTTGAGCGCAGAGATCGGAGTACCTCGAAGCCGTCGATATCGGGGAGTCCGACGTCCAGCAGCACGAGATCGGGCTCGGAACGAGCGACCGTGTCGAGCGCTGCGGCACCGGTTGAGGACTCCGCGACATCGAACCCCTCACGAGAGAGGTATTGGCGCAGCATGGACCGAAGCTCAGGCTCGTCGTCGACGATGAGGATTCGATGCGAGGTCATGGTGAGAGGGTAGGTCCTTCAGCTGTTCTTCCCCCGAGAGGCGCGCCGATCAACCTTGACGCGCTCAGGGACGCAACGCGAAGTGGGGTCATCCTGGCCGACCGTCAAGCCTGACTTCGGACGATGAATCCTCCGACCATGCCGAGCGACTCGTGGCCGGCAATGGTGCACAACGTGTCGTAACTCCCCGCGGGCTGGGAAGCTATTCCCGCGGTGACCGTCTCTCCTGGAGCGACGTAGATGAGGATGCCAAGTCCGGGAACGGCGAAGTTGTGCGGCGCCGCACCCTCGTTCACCACCGTGATATTGGTCGGTTCACCCTCCACGACGACGACGGTCGATGGCGATATCGAGAAGTCGTCGAGCGTCACGGTGACTTCAGCCGCGCCCTCGACAGATGGCGGTACCTCCCCCGATCGGAAGTTGTCCGGGGTCCCACCCATCATGCCCGCCATGTGTCCGGGCCGCATCTGGTGGAACGGACCCCACGACACTGATCCCTGTCCGCTGAACCCTCCCGTCAGAGCGGGACCGACGAATGCAAGCACGATGGCCCCTATGCCCACGGCGAGCAGTCCCCGATTCCCCATCAGCCACGCTCCAGGTCCGAGCGCCGAGTGTGGAACTCGTCGCGGTCGATCTCGCCACGCGCGTAGCGCTCCTCAAGGATCTCCATCGCCCGGTTCGACGTGTCGCGCCTGACCGTGTTGTCGCCGACGCTGCGAACCGCCCACACGACGAGGACGACTATGCCGACCCAGAAGAGCAGCATCCAGATCATCCCCATTCCGCCCATCTGCCACATCATGTTGTATCTCCTTCGTTGGAATGTCTCTTGGTCTCCCGGTAGGGAACCACTCTGACGTCAAGATTCGAGGAGTCTCAGGTCAAGCTTCTGTAAAGGATGAGGAGTTGCGGTTGAGGGAACGCGAGGGGGAGAGCGCAGGCCCAACCGCCACCGGGGAGCGTCAACGTCGGCGTCGGCCTGATGGCCGCGTTCGTTGCGCGCGTGGTAGGTCTCAAAGGGGGGCGTGTTCTCCCCGTGTGAACGGGAGGCACCCTCACTCGGTGTGCTCCTCTTGCTCTACCTCCTGGATTGCAACCTTCGCCTTCGGAGTCATCACAGGGAGGATCACGGCCATACCGATCGCCAGGAACAGGACGGCCCAGAACCAGACACCAACGTTGATCACGAAGCCGGCGACGTCACCCGGTTGGGCGGGGATCAAGAAGATGAGCCCGGATGCGATGACGACGAATCCTGCGAGGAGGGAGATTCTGTCGAACGAGTGTGGTTTCATGATGTTTCCTCCCTCTCACTCCCCGACCCGGACGTTGATGTTGCCCAGGTCGACGTACAGGTCGAGTGTGACGCTTCCATCAGGACCGGACCTGCTGAAGGTGATCCTCGAGTTTCCGATGCGTGTGATCTCGCCGTCGGGACCGCGAACGCGACCGAAATCGACCCGCGCGAACCCGGTCAAGCCGACTCCTTGAGGGAGGATGACTTCGAGGCTGCCGGTGTCGACGCGTGCGGTGAGACTGACCTCCTCACCATCCCAGGGGAGGCCGCGCAGGTCGATGGTCAGCTTCCCAGTATCGACTGCGTACACATGGTCGAGGCTCTCGAAGTCGGTGATCTGGACACGATTGTCGAAAGCGTCAGAGACCCACGTCCACTGGAACACCGGAGAGATCACGAGAACGGGTACGAGGACGACGGCGACGATGATCAGCCAGCGGGCACGACCCCGGATAGACCCGACCAGCAGCCCGCCACCGAGGATGGTCACCGCGAACGCGATGTAGTGGTGCAGCGACGGAGCGAAGGCGGAGCCGAGCGCAGCGTCGAAGAGCGCCATGCCGCCCACTCCGAGGGCCATGAACCCGATCGTCAACCGCCCCAGAGAGGAACTTTCCTCAGGCTCGCTCGCCCCGGCGGGAAGTACCGGAGGTGCAGGAGCCGACGTAGGTGTTGGAGGGGCGTCAACGTCGAAAGAGGCGTCAGTAGACGGAGCGCCGGACGTCGACTCGGGATCGGGGGGATCAGTCGGGGTCACGGAGTGGAACTCCTTCCCTAGTCATCGACGTGCGTGGCCGGGTGGGAGAGCCCCGCCCTGCCGAGGAGAGCGCCCAGTATACGGACGCTTCGGAAATGAGCGGGGTTGCACGGTGGAGAGCACCCTCCGGTTGGGTTTCTCTCTGAAGCCCGCGACGTGAATCCCAGGATCCCTCCCTGACCCTCGCACCTCGGGCCATCTTCCCGCTCGCGGGAGAGACGGCTGGTCCAACCCCCTGCAAGCCGTCGGCTCAGTCGGGTCGCCGCGTGAGACGGATGCCGGTGGTCGGATATCCGCTGCGCCACGCGGTCACGCGATCCCGATCGTTGCTCCGGTGGTCCGCCGGGACGTCGTGTGCACGGTGGTAGTGGCCAAGGGCGTCTGGTGCGTACACGACCCCCGCGATCGGGCGGGAGTCACGGATCGCGTCGAGGGCTTCGATCGGATCCCACTCGGACTCGAGGAGGACACGGAACGCCATTGACGGTCCCCGATTGATCCCCATGTGGCAGTGGACGAGGAGAGTCGACTCCCGGTTCCGCAGAGCGTCTGTGGCGAATGCGATACCCGCATCGAACCACTCGTCGGGTTTCGCAGCGCCATCGTCATCGGTCCCGATCCACCCGTAGACGATCTTGGGCGCGTAGTCGGCGACGAGCTCTTCATCGCTCCACTCGAGTCGGGTGTCGAGCACGTGGGAGATGCCCGCCTGCTGCCACTCGCCGATCTGCTCGACCGCCCGGGCCGGATCCTCGGACAGGTCGCCGCTGATGATGATCTGGTCGGTCACCGTGCAGAGCCGACGGTGCCACCGCTCTACGTCGCTGAATCGGATCATGTCAGAACTCGTCGCGGTGTTCCTGCGGCTCGGTGCGCGATGCGGGTGAGGTCGGGTGTGTCGTAGCCGGGCCAGCCGTGGAGGACTTCGATCCAGTCGTCGGGTATGGCGGACGCGCCGTAAACGGCGCCGAGCAGGGCGCCTGCGATCGCGGCAACGGTGTCGGTGTCGTCACCGATCCGAACCGCCTGTGTGACGCCGCTTCGGAAATGGTCCGATCCCGCAGCGGTGTGCGTGATGGAGGACCACGCTGCCTGGAACGCAGTTGTCACGTAGCCATTCGGGGTGAAGGCGCCAGGCGGCTGCTCTTCTGCGGCCGCGATGAGCTCCGACCACGCGTCGCGGCGCGTTCGGGGCAGGCGTTCGAGGCCGTCTCGGAGATCCGGGATCTCCCCGCTGGCGACTGCTGCAGAGACAGCGACCGTCCACAGCACGCAGGCGTCGGCGCAACGAGGATCTGCGTGGGTCAGTCCCGACACTGCAATAGCTCCGGCTGCTGCGGCCACCGGATCTCCGAGGAACGCAAGCGCGACGACGGCTGTGCGCATGAGGGAACCGTTTCCGGCGGAGTTCTGCGGGTGCCTGGCGTGGTAGCCGAGAGAGATTTTCGTGAGGTCGGCGCCCGAGTCTGCCTGGGAGAGCACGGCGCGTGTCTGGTTGCCGACATCGTTCGCCTTGCTCGCCCACGCGATGAAGCGATCCCCGACGGCGGAGATATCGATCGTGCCGGGACTCGATTCCTCGGCGACGCAGATCGCCATCTGGGTGTCGTCGGTCCACTCACCGGACTCCCAGTTGAAGGGACCGCCACCGATCATGCCTACCGGTCCGGTAACGGCAGGGCCGAACTCGTACCCCGCGCCGAGAGCGTCCCCCGTGGCGAGGCCGACGAGGACGCCCGCGATACGGTCACTTCCATCCGAGGTCATCGCCCCAACAATAACGAAGTGGAGAAGCGCACCCGGAGCGTCGGTTGTGCACTCGCATCGTGCTCGACGGTGCTCGAGTTAACGGCGACCGGGGGTGAACCGCGGCGTCAGGTGTTCTCGTCATCCAACTGCTCCGCCCACCGCCACACGTGTCTGCGGAATCGAGGGTCCTCCGTGTCGGATTCGTAGTTGAAGGAGTGGAGCCATGAGCGAGCCGAGCTGGTGTCGCCCGGGTACCGCCATCGTCTCGTGGGGTCTGGGAACATGACATCATCTGAGCGGCTATCGGCGTCGTGGCGGGTATCCGTCGGCGTGGGTCGCACCTGTGGACCTGTGAACGTCCGACCGCCGAGGTAGTCGGAGTACCTGCCGAAGTTCATCCAGCGTACGTCGTCGTGTGGCTCGGGATACTTCCGGGGGTCTTCGGGTACGTCGACCTTCTCGATGCGCGCCTTGAGATCGACGAGATCCTCCCTGCGTAGCTGATCCGGCCACGCGCGTCGGAAGATCCGCTCGAGCATGCAGCCGTACGTGACGAAGATGAGGTCGTCCAACTCCTCGCCGTTCGGGCGCACCGCGAGGGGCGCGGTCTGCAGTGACCTGGTGGTGCGGAGACTCAGTAGGGCTGCAGCGGTGATCATCGTCCCCTGGCTGTGGGCAAGTACGATCTTCCCCTTGGCCCCCTCAGCCTTCGTGTATTCAACGATGCGGTTGCGCACATCGATCACCGTGCGCTCCGAGTAGCAGGGTGGAGCGAGCGGGTGGAAGCGCCGCGGGAAGAAGCTCATCACGTCCCAGACGATCCCGATGGTCGCCCGAAGCTGCCGGTCTTCGCGAGCGGAGCGGATGACCAGGAAGACGCCGGCTGCGAGGAGGGCGAGCACCCAGGTCGCGACGCTGATCGCATCCTCAAGCCATTCGCCGGGCTGGCCACCCCTGACTCGAGCGATGACGCTCGCAACGAGTACTGCGAGGGTCGTCATGACGGCACCGGTGACGACCCAGTCGATGTCGTCGAGGATGTTGGCCCGGAGACGAAGTGTGCGGCTCCTCTCGGCGAATGCGAGTCGCCAGCCGTCGTGCTCGCGGCCGCCGGCGGCCGCGCTGGTGCACGGTGGAGGGGCATCGACGCCTGGCGGTGGAGCATCATCGTCGTACGCGTCGCAGATCGACTCGGCGACGCTGTTGTCCCAGCGGAACAGGCGGAGGGCTCCGATGCGGGCCAGCAACAGAACGATGAGGGACGCAAACCCGGCGAACGCAGCCAGGGCGAACCAACCGGCCTCGGCGCCGTACGCGATCTGGTCATCCGCCACCAGCACGCCACCCGAGTGCGCCACCGCGGTCCCGAGGGCGTGTGCTATCCAGACCGTGCTCGCAGCTGAGATCGTGAGGATCGAGCCGAGGGCGATCGTGGCGAGAACGAAGGACGCGCCGGAACGTATCGTGCCGTGCTCAGGGGCATCAAGGTCGAGTTGCTTCCGAGCGGCGCGGACCCGGATCGAGAGCGCGGTCAGCACGTACGCGACCGTGACCGCGACCGAGACGATCAACACGGGCCAGGGCCTCTCACCGGACCTCGCGCTGGCCCCCATAGCGAATGCGCTGACAACTCCGGCGGACGCCACGATCCAGATGAGGCCGTGGCGGTGCGTCGGGTCCTTCTGCGTCGTTGCCCCGGACCGGACCGCGACGAACACGAGAAGCCCTGCCGCGACGATCGCCTCCCCAAGAAGCCAGAGCCACGGGGAGTCAACGCCGACCACGAACGGTGGCGGGCCCCCGACATCCCCCGACTGCGTCACGAGCACGAGATACCACAGCCCACCGACAGCAAGAGTGACGCCGAGCACACGCCACACACCGGTGAGGAGGCCGAGGATCGTGAGGAACACAAGTCCCACGAGTGTCGCGATGATCAACCCGTTGCGGATCGGTTCCAGCACGGGCGACGCAGTGGGGTAGATGCCCTCTGCCGACCATCCGAGTACGGCGACAGCCAGGAGCAGGCCTGTGGGGACGACGACGGGGAGCCACGTGAGCCGGGGGAGCCACCGGGGCGAGTCCTTCCGACGCAGCCACGAGCGAGGGACTTGCCTCATGCGAGCAACGAGCAGGATGAAGACAGCGATGACGACGAACCACACCCCGGAAGCGGCGCCGAGCCAGAAGAACGTCGCGTGGTGAACCGACTCCGGGGCGAGTACTCGCATCGTTCCTGCGAGCATCCCGGTGAGCGTTGCCAGCGCGACGGAGGTGTGCAGCCAACTCTGGACGTAGACCGTGTCGGGGGACTGCCAGAAGTCGACCGAGTCAAGCCGGATCGTGTCGATGTGGCGACCCGACGGCTCGTCCCCGAGTGGTTTCTCGCCACTGTGACCGGCACCGTACCGTTCGTAAGCCGTCGAGCGCTTACCGAGCATCCACAACCCGCCGAGAGCTGCCAGAGGCACGAGCGTGCCGGCGACCGCGAATCGGGTTGGCTCCCCGTCAAGAATCGACGAGCTCCTCACCACGTCGAACCATCCGAACCACCAGGGATCTCCGCAGGCGCCCTTGACGCCGCACTGGAGTGCGACGATGTCGACGGTGATCGTCGCCATTCCAAGCATCGCCACGGCGGTGATGACGAGAGCGATCGCTCGCACACTCGTCTGGGCGAGCAGACGGTTCCGCCACGGGCTCCACGATCGGGGCCAGGAATGCCCGGCGTCTCTCGGGTCGTACATACCCTGCGGGAGCAGCCATCCGGCGAAGTTCGAAGCAGCGAAGGGGAAGAGGACCAGCCACAGAGCCCGCATCGTGCGCCTGGAGTTGATCGACGACCAGTTGTACGCCTCGACCGTGCGCTCGGGGCCCGAGTTCAGCGACTCCCGCCGCCGGTAAATGCCTGCCTCGTCGTCGCCGTTGATCTTGATAGGGTGCGGATCCCCGAGGTTCTCTTCCGGTGTGCCGCCAGCGACCCCGTGGACACGTAGCTCGACGACCCCCGACGGAATCTTCGGTGTCCCCGTTCCCGGGTGTCC
>JASJXX010000115.1 GCA_030123765.1 Actinomycetota bacterium
GAAGAGGCGGCCTGATGGCGAGCGTCGCCACCGATCCTGGATTCCTCCTGTCGACCATCGGCAAGGGTGTGAACTGGGCGCGCACACGCTCAATGTGGCCCGCGACGTTCGGGCTTGCATGCTGCGCCATTGAGATGATGGGAACGGGTGCGGCCCACAACGACCTCGCGAGATTCGGAATGGAGGTCTTCCGCGCATCACCGCGCCAGGCAGACCTCATGATCGTCGCTGGTCGTGTGAGCCAGAAGATGGCGCCCGTGCTCAGGCAGGTGTACGACCAGATGGCGGAACCGAAATGGGTCATAGCCATGGGCGCGTGTGCGTCTACGGGTGGCATGTTCAACAACTACGCGCTGGTCCAAGGAGTCGACGTGATCGTGCCTGTCGACATCTATGTGCCTGGCTGTCCTCCCGGCCCGCAGTCTCTCATGCACGGGATCTTGACGTTGCACGAAAAGATCATGTCCGGTGAGATCCAGCGATCGACCGGGATCTTCTGAATGAACGAACTCATCGCAACACTCGTCGAACCGTTCGATGCAGCCGAGGTGGAGCTTCGGTCCTACGCGTCGAGCGAGACCACCTACCACGCGATCACGATCCCCGTCTCCGACTGGGTCGACTTCGCCCTCCACGCCCACGAGATCGGTTTCGACACCTTCATCGATCTCTTCGCCGTAGACCACTTCACCGAAGCCCCGAGGTTCGAAGTCACGCTGAACCTCCTCTCGATGACCGCCAAGGAGCGCATCCTCGTGTCCACACGGGTGCCGTATGACGGCGCCACCGTGCCGACGATCACCGATGTGTTCCAGGGCGCCAATTTTTACGAGCGCGAAGCGTATGACCTCCTTGGCGTCGACTTCCCCGGCCACCCGGACCTCACCCGCATCCTGATGCCTGACGACTGGGTCGGGCATCCTCTGCGGAAGGACTATGACATCGGTGAGGTGCCGGTCGAGTTCAAGGCCGGGAGCGCGGATCTATGAGCGACGCGCCAGAGAACATGGAAGCGGGAGAGCCGAATGGCGACCTCGAAACCGTGCAGCCCGAACAGACCGTCGAGGAGGCTCGACGCACGCAGCACGAGATTTGGGTCTCAGGCACCGAGGAGCGGATGCCGTTCGCTCACGCCACAGACGAAGGCAGCCAGGAGCTCCTGCCGAGCGACCTGGATCCGGCGCTCGACATCCAGCGGGGGGTGGCTGTCGACGACGATTACGTCGTGCCGGAGCGCGTCATCGACGACGAGCGCCAGATCATCAACATGGGGCCTCAACACCCATCGACCCACGGCGTGCTCCGCCTCCATCTCGAGCTCGAAGGAGAGACCGTTGTCAGGGTGAAACCCATCATCGGCTATCTCCACACCGGGATGGAGAAGACGGCTGAGACGCTCAGCTACTCCCAGGGGTCGACAAACGTCACGCGGATGGATTACCTGGCGCCGTTCCACAACGAACTCGCGTTCTCTCTCGCGACCGAGCAGCTCCTCGGGCTCGAAGTTCCGGCTCGCGCGAGTGCGATCCGCATCCTCATGACAGAACTCAACCGCGTGTCGAGCCACCTTCTCTCCACAGCGACCATGGGGATGGATATTGGGGCTCTCTCCATGATGATCTACGGTTGGCGGGAGAGGGAGATCTGCCTCGATTTCTTCGAGAAGACAACCGGTCTGCGCATGAACCACAACTACATCAGGGTCGGTGGTGTGGCTGCCGACCTCCCAGACGGCTGGGAAGAAGACGTCGTGAACCTGATCAAGAAGGTCAACGACGGCGTTGACGAGTACGAGGAGATCTTGAACGAGAATCCGATCTTCCTCGATCGGACGCTCGGCGTCGGCGTCCTCACACCGGCCGAAGTCAAGCAGTACGGCGTCACCGGTCCCGTGGCGCGAGCATCGGGCGTCGATTGGGATCTGCGCAAGGCCGCCCCATACTGCGGCGTCGACCAGTATCAGTTCGATGTCCCGCTCGGGAAGCATGGAGATTCGTTCGACAGGTACAAGGTCCGGATCGACGAGATCCGGCAGTCGCTCCGCATCGCTGAGCAGATCGTCGCGACGATTCCGTCAGGTGACTATCGCAGCACGGACGCCAAGGTGACGCCACCTCCGAGAGCGCGTATCAACGAGTCCATGGAAGCCCTCATTCACCACTTCAAGCTTTTCACCGAAGGAGCGAACGTTCCTCCCGGAACGGCGTACCAGTCAGTTGAGGGCCCGAGGGGTGAGATCGGAGCGTACATCGTCTCAAAGGGAGGGGCGCGGCCGTGGCGCCTGCGCTGGAGAGCGCCGTCGTTCGCTGCGGTCCAAGCACTGCCGGCGATGATGACGGATTCGTTGATCGCAGACGTCATAGCGGCCCTGGCCTCCACCGATCCCGTGCTCGGGGACGTTGACCGATGACCGCCGTGATCAGCAACTGGAGCCATGACAACCAGGAACGAGCAAAGCGGATTATCGCTTCTTACCCCGAAAAACGTTCGGCTCTGATGCCGCTGCTGTACATCGCGAGCCTTGAGCATGCGTACGTATCCGATGACGCGATGCGTGAGGTCGCCGAGCTGACGGGCATCACCCCCGTCCAGGTGCAATCCGTCGCGTCGTTCTACACGATGTTCAAGCGCGGCGGAGTCGGTGACTATCTCGTATCGGTCTGCACCTCCATCTCCTGCTATCTCGGCGGCGCGGACGACGTCCTCGCCGCTGTCGAGTCCTCAATCGGCGACGTAGCAGGCGAGGCCGCGGCCGAGCGGCCCATCACTGTTGAGCATGTCGAGTGCATCGGCGCCTGCGGGGGAGCGCCGGCGGTGCAGGTCAACTACGAGCTGATCGAGGGAGTAACCCCGGAGAAGGCCGTTGCGCTCATCAAGTGGCTCACGGCGACCAGGCCTGAGGTCATACTCACTGACGAGATGCAGCAGCTCTTCGGCGGGCGGCGGTCCTTCGAGTGGGGTTCGACGGACTCTGAGGGTGCAGTCAGGCCGATACCGGCGTTCGGTCCCTATGGATCGGT
>JASJXX010000116.1 GCA_030123765.1 Actinomycetota bacterium
CCGACCGGAAGAACAAGGTGCTGCTCGTGCGATCGGCCTGGCGTGAGGATGGCGTTGACTCAGCCCGCGTCGGCGGGGCTCTGGCCCAGGAACTCACCACGTTCGCCGGGTGGCTCGACCTCGACGACATCGAGGTCGAGCAGAGAGGGAACCTCGCTCAGGAGCTGCGCCGGCGGATGTGACGAAGCTATCCAGCACCTCGGAAATGAGAGGGGTCGGTTCGGTCTGGGTACGTGGCAGGCAGTAGTACGAAGTACGTATGACGTAGTACGACAGGAAGCCAACGCGTGGCACGAGTGCCGCGCGGATCCTGATTCCATTTCGGTCGAAGGAATTGCATGAAACGATGCATCGCCGATTCCCCACCTGCCATCTCACCGGCGCAGAAGTCGTACTACGTACTACGTCAATACGTACTACATCTGACTCTCCACACTCACCTCCGAACTCTTCACCACACCCCGCTTCAATCCGAAGAGCAAGCTATCCGAGGTTAATTGCGAGCACGTAGTGTCCGGCCGGTACGTCGAAGCGGTGGGTTCCCCCTGAGCGCCAGCCAAGGAAAAGCAGATCGTTCCCGTCTGCGGTTCTGAGGATGAGGAACGCAGCATCAGAGGTGAACCGAAACGGGGTTGGATCACCCGGGACCTGGATGATCCGCGGAGCGATTAGGTCAGAGCCGATGACCGCGACCGTCGTCCTGTCGAAACGACGGGTGACAGCAGCGAAGATGTTGTTGCTCGACGAAGCAACGATCTGTGTTGAATCCTCCGACGCGTCGATTCCGAATGTATCGAACGATTCAGCATCTCCGGTCAGGCGATCAAGGAGATACCAACCCGGATGTTCACCTGTTCGACGCAGTTGAGGTACGAAATCCGGCGATGCTGTGGTCGCGCGGCCATCGGCTGACCAGAGCAGCGCCCCGGCGGAGTCGAGTGCGACGGTCTGCTCACCGATCTGGAGGACGAAGCCGTCGCGGTCCCAGCGAACAATGTGAGGAAGAACGTCGAAAACCGTAATGAGGTCTGATGTTGTCGGAAGCTTCGTCAGCGGGTCGACGTCGGCGATCACCAGCGTGAATGACGAGTTGAGCTCCCGGACGTACGAGATTCTGGCGACATCGGTCGCGTGCCATTGCGCCGACGAGACGCGGGAGATTCGATACGCTCTCTCGACTTCGTTTGGTGACGCTATCCAGAGGGATGGAGTGTCTTGCACCGAAGGCGCCTCTTCCTCTCGAACTTCGAGGCCGGTAACCGCGACGAGACGGCCGCTTGTGTCAAACGAGGCGAACGGCCATGCTGTCGATCGTCGAGCGTTGAACCGTTGCATCTCAGGAAGGCGGAAGGAGGGATCCCAAACCAGGATCCACAGAGCGTGATCTTCCGCCGTGATGAGCGTCAGCCTGTCGGAAATCCCTGGAATGCTCTCCTCGAGCATGGGAGGGAGTGTGGCGGGCGGTGTGGCGTCGCCGTCGCTGGCGGCGATGGTGAAATCCCGCGGATCGGTGGCGCGTGCGTCCTGAAACTCGACCGCTCCGACGAACACAACCGATCCGATCAATCCGATGAGAGCGGCCCCCGAAACCAGAAGAGGTAGCCAGGGTCGCTGTGGTCGAAGACCGCGTTCGGCGCGCGGTGCGCGACCGTCGGAAGTCTGCTCCCCGCCTCGATCCTCGATCGGAATCGGACGAACCGGTTGTCCGTCGTCCCGGGTTTCCATGGAGAAAACGTAGTACGACTGCGTCCCTCTGGGTTGGAGACTGGTCTAGTGTGACCCTTGTGGACGCGCAGAACTCGAAGGCAGAGTGGCGGGTATGGGCGCGCGAAGTAGATCGAGCAGCGAAGTCAGAGGATGTAACGCTGGCCCTGGCTGGTTGGCCTCCCCTGTACGGGACCGTCCTCTCCTACCTCGCGATGCCGGACGAGATCGATCTCAGCAGGGTTCACGATTTGAGCCGTTGCCGCATAGCCGTCACGCGTACGCCTCGGGAAGGCTGGCTGACTGTTCACGAATACGACGTGGAGAACCTGGAGCGGCACCCCCTCGGATTCGAACAACCAACTGAAGACACACCTGCGGTAGCACTCGATGAGATCGACGTTGTATTGGTGCCCGGGTTCGCGTTCGACCGGTCCGGGCATCGTCTCGGGCGTGGAGCGGGGTACTACGACGGGTTGTTGAGGCGACTTCCGCGAGGCGTCATTCGGGTCGGAATCACCGTTGACGATCTCCTCGTCGATGATCTCCCGACGGAGCCTCACGATCAGCGGATCTCCTGGGTGGTTACGGAGTCTCGTATCCAGCGGGTCGGCGATCCCATTTCGGACGCGTCGGCCCGAGTGGTGGATCAGGCTGTCGAGGGAGGTGTTGCTCCAAACATCCATCGCTTTCCTGAAGGCACGAAGACCTCGCAGGAGGCTGCTACAGCCGTGGGCGCTGAGATCGGGGAGATAGCGAAGAGCATCCTCTTTGAGGTTGACGGAGAGCCGGTGCTCGCGATCTGCTCCGGCGATCGTCGGATCAATGAAGGCAAGCTCGCCCGACACCTTGACGCAGAAGTCGCTCGTATCGCTCCACGCGACGTGGTGAGGGAGACCACCGGTTATGTGGCGGGGGGCACGCCGAGCATCGGATTGCCTGAGTCCTTAAAGGTGGTCGCAGATCACGCTTTGGCCCGCTATCGTTGGGTCTGGACAGCGGGCGGCACTCCCGACACGGTGTACCCGGTCGCGCTTGAACGCTTGATCGCTGCGAGTGGAGCAAGCTGGGCGGACATAACAGATCAGGGGAACATGTGATCGATTGGAACGGCAGCACGGCGCTTATCGTCGTTGACGTGCAGAAGGGATTTGACGACGTCTCGTACTGGGGTCCCCGGAATAACCCGGATTGTGAGTCGAACATCGGCTTATTGATCGACGCGTGGCGTGACCAGGATTGGCCGATCGTCTTTGTTCGCCACG
>JASJXX010000065.1 GCA_030123765.1 Actinomycetota bacterium
CGGTCGCAGGTTCAAGTCCTGCCGGGCCCACTCTGTGATGTCGCGAGACATCGGAGACTTCTGAACCTGCAGTTTGGGGGTTTTCTTGTGGTCTGGTGTCTGGGGTTGGTAGTTGCGGTTGGGGCCAAGGGTTAGCTGGCGGAGGAGTTCTCCACAGAAATAGCATCATGGCATCATGGATCGTGATGCTATGATGCACGCATGAGAACCACGGTCACGCTCGACCCGGACACTGAGCAGATCCTTCGCAGACGTATGCGTGAGCGGAACATTTCGTTCAAGCAGGCGCTCAATGATGCCATTCGCTGTGGTGTCACTGAGCAAGAGGGCTTGCAGCCATTCAGCACCGAGACGGCATCGCTGGGGGAGTCGCGTGTGAACCTGGACCGGGCGCTTCAGGTGGCCGCGGATCTGGAGGACGATGAGCTCCTTCGCAGGATGCGAACCGGGTCGTGAAGCTCGTCGACGCCAACGTCCTCCTCTACTCGGTGAACTCCGACGCGCCCCATCATGAGGAGTCACGAAGCTGGATTGACGGTGCGTTGTCCGGGAACACAACGGTTGCCTTTTCGTGGGTTGCGCTCCTTGCGTTCGTACGTTTGTCGACCAAGGTTGGGCTCTTCCCCTCGCCGCTCAGCATCGAGAGCGCGATGGATCGACTCGAAGCATGGTTGGGAGCACCCCCGGCGGTCGTGGTCGAACCGAGTGTCGACCACGCACGCATCGTGCGCTCGCTACTAGGCCCGATCGGTGTCGGTGGCAACTTGGTGAACGATGCCCACCTCGCTGCGCTCTCTATCGAGCATCGTTGTGTGATCGTCACCTACGACCGTGACTTCGCGCGTTTCGAAGGTGTGAGATCGGAGCAACCCGGCGCGTGACGAGACCTGTGGGGTTGGCGGGGGAGAGAAGAATCGAGAACTCGCAAGCTCACCTCTTCACCCTCCAGGTTCGCAGACTCGCCCGTCCTCACTCAAGGGAGAACCGGGGACGGAGCGCCAGCGACGATCGAGGGGCCGTGGAGCGCATCTCGCACCTACGAGGTCTCCTTCAACGTGGGCTTCGTCGTTCGGAAGGCGGGTCATGAGCTCTTCGAACTCAGAGGGCATGTCGATTGTTCATGTGTCCTCCGAACGGCTCTGAGTGACAAACTGATGTCATCTACAGTGACAGATCAAGCCGTTCGTGCACAAACGACGGAACGGAGATAACTACCGCGAGCCGAGTGAGTTCGGTTACACTCGCACCACTTAGCACCCAACAAGGACGTCGTATCCGGAGGCTTCGTGCGTAAAACCTGGTTACCAGTCGGCCTTCTGTGGGTGGCGTACACGATTCTTCTCGTCGTCCTTGTGAGGTACGTCAACGTGCTCCCGAATCAGTGGGCTGAGGAGGCCCACGTCGTCGACGAGGCCTTCATGCTCCTGATGTATCTCGGGTCGCCCGTAATGGCGATGATCCTCGCCGTCATGACGTGGGGGGTGATCGCCTGGCGTTCAGATGGTGCAGAGCGCGAGGACGGACCGAACCATCACACGAATCGCGCCGTCGTCACGACCTGGCTCGTCCTCACCTCTGCGCTAGCGATCGGTGTCGTGATCAATCCCGGGTTCGTCGGGCTTGCCGAGATTCGAGGGGAGCCCTCCTCCGACTACGTCATAGGGATCGAAGCGTCACAGTTCTTCTGGGAGATCACCTATCCGAACGGCGCAACCGCCTTTGATGAACTCGTCATCCCCGCCCACAAACGTGTTCGCTATGACGTCAACAGCACCGATGTCGTGCACTCGTTCTGGATCCCCGCCTTCAGAGTCAAGATCGACGCCGTGCCAGGTCTCACAACTCAGCTCTACATCACGGCGACAAACGTGGGCACATTGGAAGACGACCACAATCTGCGGATTCAGTGTGCAGAGCTCTGCGGAGCCGGTCACGCATCTATGGCATTACCAGTACGCGTCGTGAGTGACGCGGAGTGGACCGAGTACATAGCGTCTATTGCTGGAAGCGGGTAGGAACAGAGATGGGCGGGTCAGCGCGATGAAGTATCTCATTCGAGCCGTCATCTTCGGATTCGTCGGCTACGTCGCCGGTGTTGCTTTGACGCTCGCTATTCGTGGCGGGCACCCCACCGACGAGGTTGCCGTCGTAATCGGATTCATATTTGCCCTGACGGGTTGGCTTGCAGGTATCGGCGGACTCGAGGCGTTCGGCAGGCAGTGGATAGGGAAGACGCCTCAGCTCAGCGAAGACGTCACGTGGCGGCGCTATTTCCAGTTCTCGGGTGACCACAAAGTGATCGGCATCCAGTACGGTGTGACACTCTTTGTGGTCCTCCTCATCGGAGGAGTCATCTCGATGATCATGCGCGTCGAGCTCGCGGCGCCAGGGATGAGCATCGTCAGCCTCGACGAGTTCAACAAGCTCATGTCCATGCACGGCATCCTCATGGTCGCCGTCGCGGTGGCGGGCATCATCGGTGCCTTCGGAAACTACATCATCCCGATCCAGATCGGTGCCGCAGACATGGCGTTCCCGCGCATCAACGCAGTGAGTTTCTGGCTCGTGCCACCTGTCGCGATCGGACTGCTCTGCGCCCCACTGCTCGGGTCCTTCGACGCAGGCTGGACCTCGTACGCGCCGCTCTCGGTGGTCAACGACTCGGGCCAGATCCTCTTCAACATGGCGATTATCACCTTCGGGTTGTCCTCCATCCTTGGTGGACTGAACATCATCGTCACCGTCATCACGATGCGTGCTCCGGGCATGACGTGGGGACGATTGCCGATCTTCACCTGGGCGGGGTTCGCTACGGCCATTCTCTCTTTCAGCATTACCCAGTTTCTCGCAGGGTCTCTCGTGCTTGTCACCATGGACCGGGTTGCAGGTACCAACTTCTTCGGGCCAGACGGAGGTACGTCGCTGCTTTACCAGCACATCTTCTGGTTCTACTCGCACCCTGCCGTGTACATCATGGTGCTCCCCGGCTTCGGTGTGATCCTTGAGCTGGTCACCACATTTGCTCGAAAACCGCTCTTCGCGTACAAGGCGACGGTCGGTGCGCTCTTTGCGATCGTCGGCCTCTCCGTCTCTGTATGGGCACACCACATGTTCACCTCCGGGATGGCGAACTTCCTCCACGGCCCGTTCATGATCATGACCGAGGCGATCTCCATTCCCACCGGAGTCATCTTCCTCGCGATCATCGGAACTCTCTGGCAGGGGAAGCTGTGGTTCCGCACGCCGCTCGTCATGGCGTTCGGATGGCTCTTCACCTTCATGATCGGTGGGATCACAGGCATCTTCCTCGCCGACGTTGCTGTAGACATCCACCTGCACGACACCTACTTCGTAGTGGCCCACTTCCATTACACGATCGTCGGCGGAGCGATCTTCGCTCTGCTCGCAGCCTTCTTCTACTGGTTCCCGAAGATCACCGGCCGCATGTATAACGACACGCTCGGGAAGGTCTTCGCCATCTGGGTCACGATCGCGTTCAACCTCACCTTCATGCCCTTGTTCTGGGCGGGCATCAACGGCATGAACCGGAGGGTCGGCGACTATCCGGACGCGTACGCGAACGCGAACAGGTTTGCGTCGATAGCGGCCTTCTTCCTGGGTGCAAGTTTCCTGTTGTTCGTCGGCAACATGGTGTGGTCCGCTTTCAAGGGGCCGAAGGCCGGCGCAAACCCGTGGAACGCCCGGACGCTCGAGTGGCAGATCTCGTCCCCTCCCTCGCATCACAATTTCTTGTCGCAGCCGGTGGTTGTCGGCCATCCTTATGACTACGGCGCAGGCGATGCACCCCATGTCGTCTTTCCTGACGCAGAGGGACCAGCGGACGGGACTCACACTGAGGAAGGACCGGTATGACCACCGAGCCGCTGATCATCGACCACGAAGGATTTCGAAGCGCAACCCGCAAAGGTCTGATCGCCGCCGTGTTTCTTGGCGTGCTCACCGCCATCGAGTTCTTCATAGCGACCACAATTGAGGAGCCGCTCCTCCCCCTCCTCCCCTTCGTGGCGCTCAAGGGATGGATCATCCTCGACGCCTTCATGCATGTTCGGGCGGTATTTTCTGAAGGTGGCCACTGATGTCCACGGAGACCGTCCACAGCGGATTCCGTCCGGACATGTCCGTCGTGGCGAGGGCGAACCGCATCGGGTTGTGGCTCTTCCTCGTGTCAGAGACATTCCTCTTCGGAGCGTTCCTCTCGGCAAGATATTTCTCGTCAGGCACTCTTAAGCCGGACGAGCTGAACCAGGGTTTCGCTCTGGCGCTGACGATCATCCTGCTTCTCTCTTCGATCAGCGCCTATCTCGCGGAGACAGCGATGCGGTACAACCACCGGCGGAAGTTCATCTTCTTCATGTCCTTGACGATCGGCATGGGACTGCTCTTCCTCGTCGGTGTGGGAACCGAGATCAGCGAGGCTATCCACCTGTACCCGCCAGAGACCCAGTACGGCACGTCCTACTTCATGCTCATCGGTCTGCACGCGTTCCATGTCGTGACCGGACTCACCGCTCTGGGCATAGCGCTCTTCCTTGGCATCAAGGGTCACTTCAGCTCCGACGACTACTGGGGGGTCGAAGGCGTCGTGAAGTACTGGCACTTCGTGGACCTCGCGTGGGTGATCATCTACCCGACGCTGTATCTTTTCTAGATGCCTGAACCCTCACCGGGTACGAAGACATACAGCTCTCGGCGAAAGCTGGTCGAGGGGCTCTTGCTCATCGCAGGCTCGATGTTCGTCGTCTTCGTTCTCTCATCGATAGCGCTGCTCATATACACAGACGGTTCGCGTGATCCGGTCGTTCACGTGCTCGACATTCCTCCCGGCTCATGGGAGCTCATCTCCCGGGGTGAGAACCCGCTCGACATCCCCCCCACATGGTCGTTCTTCGCTGACGATATCCTCGTGCTCGACAACCGGGACACGGTCGCGCACACGCTCGGTAACTGGTACGTTCCGCCGAACACGATTCGAAGGTTCGAGCTGCAACCTGCCTTCGGCGGGTTCTTCACATGCAGCCTGCACCCGTCAGGTGGCGTGACGCTCGACATCCAACCGAGGGACTACGACTTCTCGATCATTGCTTGGCCCGTCCTCGGCTTCGGCTTCTCCGTCGGGGTCACCCTCTGGGTCGGGCTCACCGTGATGAGATCGCTCGACAACGAGCCCGACGTCAGTGAGTACCTAGGGGGCGATCCGAAGGCGGAGCAGGAGTCGAGCGTTACCTGAGTCGGGAATCGTCAATGGCGTTCGTTGTTGTATCCACTGACGCGCGGAAGGAACGCCATGTTGATGCCCCAACTGCCCGACGAGTGGGACGAGACCCGAGGAACGCTTCAGGCATACAGCCAGGCACTCACGGCTCTCCCGCGCGCTGCCGGAGACCCGAATGATCGCTGGACGCATGTTGCGATGAGAGTCGCACCGAACGGCCTCGTGACAGCCCCAACACGGCTCGCTGATGGCGAGGACCTGATCGGGATCATTGACCTCGCCGTGCACGAGGTGATTCTCCAGGTCGGAGACGACGTGGACCGGATCGACATGACCGAGGGCCCTTCCGCGTCAACGATCGGTGAGGCGGCACTCACGATTGCAGCGCGGCACGGCTCGACGATCGAGGTTGACCGCGAGCGATTTGCAGGCTCAGACGCACGGGAGTACGAACCTGGCCATGCGCGCGCTTTCCTCTCCGCCGCAACGTTCGTGTCCGGCGCATTCTCGGAGATGAACGCCTCCGTACCCGGCGAGGTCACCGGTCCTCATCTCTGGCCGCACGGATTCGACATCGCGACCGAGTGGTTCTCTCCGATGCGTGTCCCCTTCGGTGAGAGCGAGGCTTCAGCCCAGATCGCTGTCGGTTGGTACCCCCAGGGAGACGGATACTTCTACGCGAACCCCTGGCCGTTCCAGGACGCGTGGGGAGAGACCCCTGTCCTTGACGGCACCGACTGGCATCTTGACGGGTGGCAGGGGGCAGTGCTCGACTCGGCCGGTGTCACACGATCCGAGATCGTGGCCTTCGGACTCGCGGTTCACGACCTCGCGAGGGAGCGACTCGAGACGAGTGGTTGAGACCGCTGTTCAGGTGCGCCGCATCCTGCCTTCGGCGATGTTGGCTGCGCGTCTGAGCTCAGATGAGCGCAGCTGGGTGTCGATCCTCTGCATCTGGGCTTGGGACACGTCACTGAATCCATAGACGACGCGAATAAAGGAGGCAAGGTCTCCTCGATAGTCGTGGTTCGTGGACTTGAATTCGCCCGGGATGACTGTGGCCGCGTTCTTCGTGTCAACGAGACCTTGCCAGAAGGCGACCCCCGGAATCCACCGCTGGTTCGGGCTCACTCCACGTCCGCGGTTCGGCGTCCTGAGCCACTCAGGCATCGTGTAGAAGATCGAAGGAGTGAACTTCGTAACAGGATCGTTGTCATGGCTGAGGAAGACCACGACAGGTCTCTCGTCTCCGTCGGTGACAGAGGCGTGTAGGTCGCCAGGACCGTCGAAGACGGGTACCCCTTCGAATCTGACCAAGCGTTCCAGGTATGGCGTGCCGTGCGGGGTGCCGACCCACAGTGCCCCATCGACTACGGATCCAATCTCTTGTTGCAACTCGTCGACTGCGCTCTGGCCGGTCCGAGCACCGAGGCTCTCCCCATAGGCGTAGAGGGTTATCCCTCCTCCGAGGCTGTCGATCTCTCTCCGCAGGCGTCGGATGAGCTTTTTGTACAGGGTCGATGCGTCCTCTACAGCGTTCGTCGACAGGATCGAGGGGAGGGCTCCGTATTGGATGGTGACGGTAGCGATGTCACCCCGTGCCATGAGATCAGCAGCCTCGAGCGCGATGTAGTTGACGTAGCCGGTCCCTGTCGGAGATGCAGCGATGATCGTCGACCGTTGGAAGCCGCCGGCCCGTCTCAGTTCTGCAACGGCGAGCTCGACCTGTTCATCGTGGGAAGCGGCTGTGTCGATTCCGATGTACACGCGAACCGGCTCGTTGCGAGCCGGTTCTCCCATGACTGCCTCGATCACTTCGCGTGTCGTCGCCTCCGACACGAGGCGACGACCCTGGAGTCCGAGAGTTGCGAAGGGCGCGTGGCTGTTCGCGCTGCCGCTCACTGCCGACGATCCCGGCACGTCGGCGTAGGCGAGCTCCGTGGTGCGGTTCCTCGCAGCGACAGAGTTGATGACACGGCCAAGCGCGATCTTGGCACCGAGGCCGGCTGCGCTCACAACAGCCAGAGCGGCTCCGATTGAGATACACGTGCCGGTGATGCCGGATGTGCCGGTGCGACGTCGGGCGGAGCGCCCCGCGGCGCGTGCAGAAGCCGCGAACAACCCTGCAAGTGCGAGAGTTCCTGTCGCGGTTCCGACAGCGGCTGCAAGATAGGAAGCGTCTGGATCGTCGTCGCGAAGCGCACATGCGCTCTGGGCTTCGAGCAGGGTGTGGGCAACGGCTACTGCGCCTGTGGTCGTGCCAAGCACACGACTTGCCGTGCTCCCTTGAACCTTCGACAGTGCCATCGCCGACAGGGCCTCGCTTCCAATCCCGGCCCACGCCGATAACGTACTCGGGCGCCCTGGCAGCGACACACGGGAAGCATGCAGGATGTGGGAGGAGTGGGCGCCTGCACCAACGATCGCTGCTGTCTGTAGCAGAGCGACGCCTCCCAGGACGGGCACGATGCCGACGACCCTCTCCGCTGTGGATCCGATGAGATAGCCGGTGACGAAGCTCGCCGCCATGACGAGCCCCTGGTCGATTGCGCTGCGTGGCATGAGGCTCGGTGTGAGCGAGCTCGCGGCCATGCGGCTACCGGTGATGACGCCAGCCACGTGAGCCGAGCGCCTGGGGCGAGCCAAGGTCAGTCCTTGACGATTGCTGAGACGATCGCCGAGAGCACGGTAATCATGAGTGCGCCCGCAATCGTCGCGAACCATCCTGTGCTCGAGACGCCGAGATCCAGTCTTCCTGCGGCCCAGATGACGCCGACAACGACACCGACGTTGATCACCAGCGTGGCGACACCCAGGGTGACGATGCGAATGGGGAGTGCGAGGAGCTTGAGGATCGGGCGCACGAACGCATTCGCGAAGCCGAGGATCGCAATGACGAATGCGAAGGCGACCCAGTCCCCACCGAAGGAGAGTCCATCGATCACTCGGAACGTGAGCCAGACGACGAACGCGATGGCGGCGGCGCGCAACAGCAGATTCATGGAAGAAACGATAGCCGCGATCGAGAATTCCTCTTCCCAATCGACGTTTGGCGGATTATCGTAACATCAGGAAGGTAGCAGGAGGGAGCGGATGACACGTTCGAGCAAGGTCTTTATCCCGGCACGATCCGACGGGAAGGGTTCGTCGGCGCCGACGTATTCATGGACGAAATACGGTGGACCTGAGACGGTGGGCGGCCGAGGTGGCACGCTAAGCGCCGTCGAGGTCACGGTTGACGACATCACCGTGGTTGAGAACGAATCCGAGTCGACTCCCAAGTACGAGATGAGGGAAGCAGCGGCTCGCGACCTCGTTCGCGGGGGCCGCGCCGCGCCAGCGAATGTTCCGGATGACAGTGAGTGGCTCGTCGATCGACGAATTACCGGTCGCCGCTATCACAGGACAGACACTCTTGTCTCAGTTGAGGCCTCCGGCTGAAGGTAGATGCTCCTGCCCGTGTCACAGGGGGAGGGCTGACGGAGGTCCGATCCTAGATAGAAGACGGGTCAGGCGCCTGGCTCACCGCACACGTCATCGAGCTGTTCAAGACCGAGTTCTCGTACGGCACGGTCAGGGTCAGCGATGATGAGTTGGACGTGCTCGTGGATGAGGTCGATGTTCGCGATCCGCCCCGGTTCTCCGTCGTCGCGATAACTGAGGTGGTACTCGGGGGGGATGAACCGCACCGAGACGATGTTGTCAATATCCATCGCGGGGAGCAGCTTGATGAGCTGCGGGAGCGCATCGATCGGGATGTCGGTCAGCACCGTTCGTTTTATGACGTCTGCGAGGCTGCCGAAGTTCAGGATGAGCGAGACAGGATCTGTCTGGGCGATCATCGCTTCGATGACGCAGCGTTGGCGGTTCATACGGAAATAGTCCGAATCCTGGCTTCGTGACCGCGCGTAGGCGAGAGCGACGTGACCGTTCATCTTCTGCCAGCCGGTATCGATCTCGAGTCGTTCGACGCTGCCATCTTCATGTGGGTACTCGTCATCGATCACTCGTGAAGGAACGTAGATATCGATGCCGCCGAGTGCGTCGATGAGTTCGACGAAGTCGTTGAGGTTGACCATGGCGTAGTGATGGATCGGTATGCCGAGGAACTCGCTGATGACTCCCTTCACTGCGTTCTCCGACGGTGTGCCAGGACCGCTGAACGCAGCTGGGTACTCCATCCCGATCATCCAGAGCTCGTTGATGAGCTCTGGATAGCAGTTGCACTCCCACACGCCCATGCCGACAGGAAGAGGTGCGTGCGTCCAGTTCCTCGGGACAGAGAACATTGCTACGTTCCCTGTGAGCCGGTCGATCGAGACGGTGATCATTGTGTCGGTTCGGATGCCCACGCGTCCTGCGCCGAAGTCCCCTCCGAGGAGGAGGATGTTGAGCCGATCCGTGTCTCCGAAGAAGTTGGGAGCAGGCCGGGTCGTGGTGGTGTCAGGAGGGGTCGCGACGATGGTACCTGCTGAGGCATCAGCCAGCCGTGGCTGGGGTTGGGTCGGTGCGGGGCCGCGAGAGGAGGTGACCGTGTTGTCACTGAACACAGAGTTGATGAGGTCGTACTGGACCACGTCGTAATAGCCGAACACGGCGTGGGGGAGGAGGAGCACTGTCCCGAGTCCGAGAGAGCCGATCAGGAGGGCTGCACGTGACGTGCTCCCGCCAGTGGCTCGCTTGGCTTGCGCGGAGTGATATGCGTCATCTGCCGCCCATACGCGGTAGCCGAGCAGGATGATGTTCCCGGCCATCATCAGAGCGAGAGTCGAAGGCTTGATCCACAGGATGACGAGAGAGAGCGTATCTCTGACGAAGAACAGCAACGTAGCAAGGATCGCGAGATCGAGGGCGAGCAG
>JASJXX010000066.1 GCA_030123765.1 Actinomycetota bacterium
GTCACAAAGCTCATCCTCACCCACTCCCTACCCGATCCGGGAGTCGAAGACTGGGCGGAATACTTTGGCGGCCTCTACCGGGGCTGCACGCTCTTCGTGGCCACGCTCGAGCTCGATCTGCACTTCTCCGCCGACGGTGAGGTGATCGTGTGGCACGACCCGGTGATCGATCCGGAGAAGTGCGGGCTGAGGGCGGGAGCACCCCCCGACGATCCCGCGACGTCCAAGGACGCTCTGGCCGTGCGGGCGCTGACCACCGACCAACTTCGGTGGATCCGGTGTGATCGGAACCCGGACCCCGACCAGGACTCGAACCCGACGGCACTCGCTGGCGATGACTACGGCATCGTCACCTTCGGCGCACTGATCGAATTCGTCGCGCAGTACGCCTCGGCCGAGGTCAAATCGGTGTCTCAGCGCGAAGGCGCCGCGGTCGTTGCGTTCAACGCCGAGACGAAGCGGAAAGTCGGCGACCCCGAAGCGATCGGCGACAGCTTCGACGGCAAGAACGTCGGCCTGTTCGAGATACGACTCCTCGCCGTCATCGACGAGTTCGGGATTCGGGATCGGGTCACGGTCCAGAGCTTCGACTTCCGATCCCTCCAGGCGATCCATCGGAGCGACTCGGGGATCCGTCTTGCCACGTTGACCGCGGGAGATGCCAATCCGGCTGGGCACGCGGCACTCGGTGCTTCGATCTGGTCACCGAAGGTGTCCTCGATCAGCGAGCGCCGTATGGCAGAAGCACGGGAGGCCGGTCTCTTGATCATCCCGTGGGCCTATCGGGCCACGGCTGCGTGGCATCCTGGTCGGTGTCACACGGACTGAGACCTCATCACTCTTGGCCTGTCGGCGTCGAGATGAGCGCCCAGACCACGTCACTCGTCCTCTGTGAGGTCATCGAGAACCTCGCCGATCTGGGTCTCCAGCTCGGGAAGATCTCTCACTGCCACCTGCCACACGATCGACGGATCCGCATACCGATAGCCCTGGGCAAGCAAGTTTCTCATGTCCACCACCTGACCCCCGGTAGGTCAGGGTGCCGTTGGCGAAGCACCTCCCAGACTGCGTTGGGCCGCCTCACCGATCGTCTAAACCCAATGGATCATGGCAGTCAATAGCACTTTGTCGCCAATGAAGGCTTCTTCGGAGTCGGGCCGATTGCGATCGATAATCTCGATCAGCTCGACGATGTCGAGCAAGAAGTCCCGATCACTATTCACAACGCGATGGCCTCGGCGTGCACTCGCTCACGAAGCCGAGGCTTCACGTCGGTGCCAAGCTCAGCGGGAAATTCAAGCAGGTCCTCCAGTTCGAGGTGAAGAGCCGCCAGATCG
The DNA here is from genome assembly GCA_030123765.1 of Actinomycetota bacterium. Taxonomy (GTDB): domain Bacteria; phylum Actinomycetota; class Acidimicrobiia; order Spongiisociales; family UBA5794; genus B3-G11. The sequence continues at coordinate 1,338 of JASJXX010000066.1, forward strand.
AGAAGACTCCTCCCGTGGTCCATGTCGACAAGCAGATCGATATCGCTCTGCGGACCGACTGCACCATGAACCACCGACCCGTAGACGCGAATATTCGACCCCCCATTCCGGGTCGCCACCGAGAAAATCTCAGAACGCAGCTTCTCGAGCAGCTCCAGACTTGGCGCCTCGCCGATCCGTCGAGCATTGGTCATGTCACCCATCCTCTCTTGGCTGTCGTGTCACATTCTCCCACGACAGATCCCTCTCCCCACGACCCAAGGCTGAGGACACCAACGGATCGTGATTGCCCGACCGGCTTCTACATCCCCTGACTCAGGGCTGCTTGACTGCCACGGCGAACCGCGTGAGGTCGGGAATCAGCTCCTCGATACGAACGTCGGCGAAGCCGGCCGCATTGATGCGCTGTTCGATCCGTTGCGGCGTGAGGACGATGCCGTCGGGGGCGTTGAACATGCAGGTGAGGAACCAGAGCGCCGCGTCCCGCGGTCCGGTCCGGCTGTCGTTAACCATGAAGTCGTGCACGACAAGCATCCCGCCTACCGGCAGCGATTCGTAGGCGCGGCCGAGCAGATCGTCTGTGACGGCGGCGCTTACAGCACTGAGCAGAAACGACATGAGAACAACGTCGTGCCCTGGCGGCCATTCGCCGGCCGTGGCGTCGGCCTCGTGGTAGGCGACGCGCTCGCCGAGGCCCACCTCGTCCACGAAGCTCCGTGCGACGCGCAGCGCGTTCGGAAAGTCGAGGATCGTAGAACACAGCCCGGGGTTGCGCCGGCACAGCGCAATTGTGAACGCACCGCTGCCGCCGCCCACGTCGAGAAGGCGCTCCCGGGACGAGAGATCGGCGTGCTTCGCCAGTGCAGCGGCGGGGCCTAACGAGCCCGCATGTTGACCGCGGCTGAAGGTCTCGGCGCGTGCCTCATCGCTCATGAGTTCCTCGTACTCGCCCCACACGTCTGAGCCTCCATCGCCCCGGATCAGCGAGGTGAGATCGTCGAACGCTGGATAGATGAACCGGTCGGTCTGGAGCCGGAAGTAGTCGCCGAAATAGTTCGATTTGCCCGGAACAAGGTATTCGTTGCAACCCGGCGCGTTCGCGTAGCCGTCGGTGTTCTTGCTCAGCAGCCCCAGGCTGGTGAGCGCCGTGAGCAGCGTCTCGAGCCGATTGGCTGCCAGGTTCATGTCGGCGGCAAGGGCGGAGAGCGTTTGGGGGCCATCGGAAAGCCGCGCGAAAACCCCGAGATCGATGGCGGTGAACAGCGCCTTGCTCGCCTTGAAGCCGTAGGCGATCCGCGCGATTTCGCGTGCGTCACCGACTACTGCCGCCATGTCCACCACCTTTGTGCCTTGGGGGCCGGCGGTCGGTCGCGAGGCCGATATCGGCCATACCTAACCGCATGGACAAGGGCACGCAGAAACCAAGATTCTCGACTGTGTGCATGGGCCGTCTACATCGGTTTTCGAGCTCGGAAGGGATAGCCGAACGTTCCGAACGCGCGCGCGTTGCCCTCACCATTCGCTCCCGCATAGGTGTCGATAAAGAACCCGAACTCGACATCAATGAGACCTGCTCCTTCCATTACGGTCGCCCATCCTGCGCATGGCAGGGCCCCGGCGATTCAGTCGATCCACAGGTCGATGTCGCGCTTGGCCCCTTCTGGGACCGGCTTGTCTACGCAGATACCTGCGATCTGCACTCGCGCCTCGGCGCAGCACGCGCAGGATCTCGCTACTGGCGCCGACCTTGTCCGGTACCAGGTTGAGAACACGGTTGGAGATCACCAGGTCGGCCCATCGTCATATCCAACCTGCTTCGCAGCGGTTCTTCCGGTGTGGAAATGGAAGTCCCCACGGGGTCTGTGGCTACCTCGGCGTAGTGACATTGAACCTCGTGCCTTAGAACAGCAACACCGACGACTGGTGGACTATCCATCGAATCCTTCCTCAGACCACCTCCAGCGTCGTCTTGACCGGAATGGGGTTGGCGAGACAATCGCGCACCGGTGAGGTGTCCTGCACGTACTGGCACAACTCAACAAGCTGCTCTTCGGTTGCGTTGGGACTCGACACCGTGCCCTTTGCCCGAATCTCGGTGAATCCCGGTCGGGGCCCTTCGAGGCCAAGGAACGCACTCACGTCGATGTCGCCCTCGATCTCGTACTCCATCCGGGAGATCTCGATGCCGCGTGCAGCGGCGTTGGCAACGTATCCCACGGCGTAGCAGAAGCCGAGCGCCTGGAGCAGCAACTCGACCGCGTTCGGGCCCTTGTTGGCTCCCAAAAGGATCGGCGGCTCGTCGCCCTCAAGCACGAATGGTGTCGCTCGAGTCACGTCTTCGACGCCGGCATGCTTGAAGCCCTGGATCGTGCCCTTGTTGTATGTCCCGTCTTCCCAGCTGCTCGACGCACGAAACGTGAACATACCCATATTCGGGTCGTCCTTGATCGCCTCGATCGTGCCAATCAGCTGATCGACGTCGATCCCGTTGCGTACGGTAACGGTGGTATCCATATCAGGTCTCCTCTCCTGACAGCAGGACCTCGCGAATCCCCAACGATCTGAGGTCCCGCATCTCTCTATGTGTCTGTTGCCGGGGTCGCCTCGGTCGGTCACCCGACCGTTCGTGGAGACGCCGCTATTACTCATCGTTGCATGGGACCTCCTAGACCAGCTCCGCGATGATTGAGGCCGCCCGCGCCGCCCCGTCTGTCTCCACTTGTTGGTACTGAACCTCGCTCCCGATCGCGGAGCTGATGGCTTCAGCGATGGCGTCGGGGGCGCTTGTCGCGTAGTCCATGTGAATACCGGCACCGTATCGCTCGAGACGGTGTCGGACGTGGAGATTCTGTTCAAAGTGATTTCGGAGAGGGAAGTAGAGGAATGGCCTGTTCGCTGCGGTCAGTTCCATTGTGGTCGTCAACCCCCCCTGAGCGACCGCGAGATCACAGACGCTGAGATGTCGGTAGAGCCGGGGGACGTATCCATGAACCTCGAGGCCTTCGTGGGATGGCAACGAGTCGGGATCGATTCGGGGGCCGGCGACGACGACCATCCTGAGTTCTGGAACTTTTCGCTTCGCCTCGGGATACGCGGCAATTACACGCTCAAGAAGGTCGCGACCCACACCGGAACCGCCGATCGTGACGACACACACCTGTTCGCCGTCTTCGTATCCGAGGTCCGCGCGAATCGCGGCAACGGCCTCTGGATCGGGCGGGATGAACCCTGTGACATATCCGGAGAACTTGAAGTTGTCCTCGGTCCAGTCGCGAATGAGGGGCAGATCCGGTCCGAAGGAGTCAGGGACGATGTCCTCGGGATTCCCGACGAAGATCGCCTGGTCGCGAACGCCGGGGAACCTGGCGACGTGCTCGATCATCTCGGCGTTGTAGTCCGCAGTCAGGAACGCCTCGTTGTCGGACCCGTCCCCCATTGGGAGGTATCCAACGAAGTCGGTCATCCAGACGTTGGCGCATCGCTTCAGCTCCGGATTCTCGTGCCAGTAGTAGTCGATGTCCCACGCCTCGTCGCCGATGACCAGGTCGTAGAGGCCCTCGTCGACGACCTCCTGGAACACCATGAAGTTGGCAAGGATGATCTCATCCATTCGTCGCAGTGCCTGGAAGCAGTTGAGGTCGTGCTCCCCCTGTTCGGACTCGATGTGTGAGGACTCGCTGGAGAGGTGTTCACTTGCAGGGTGGATGCGCTCACCGGCGTCCTCGAGAACCCGGGTCACCGGATGCTGGGCCAGCCAGTCGATTTCCAGATCGGGACGAAGCTCACGGAGTTCCTCGGCGATCGCGACATCCCGCCGGGCATGACCAAGGCCGATTGGAGACGAGATGTACAGAGCGCGCTTGCGGCGGGCCAAGCCCCGGGTCCATAAGAGCGAGGGTGGCGGAGTCCCTGTCACCCGGTCGACGAACCCTTTAATGAGAAGGTTGGCCTTCACCGGCTCACGCGCATGCACGAAATGGCATGCTCCGCCCACCAGCACAACCTGGCCTCCGGTGAGCTCAGCAACTTTGATGCCAGCCCTGTGGGAGACGATGTGATCGTCGGTACCTTGGATCACCAGCACGGGACACGTGATGCTCCGGTATGCAGCGACCGCTTCTTCGTTCACCACGAAATCCGTGGCGCCCTCATCGACAGCAACCAGTAGTTCCCCGTCGGTTTCAAGTGCCCATCCGATGCCATCCTCGATGAGCTTGGTGGAGTGCGGCTCCGAAACGCATTGCTTGATGAAGAAGTCGACATAATCGGGGTAGTCCCTCAGCCAATGATATTTGTTGTCCTTGGCCCAACCCTCGGTGGTGTCGAGTTCCTCATCCCAGGGATACTCGGCGCGCTCGGGAATCACAGTTTCCGGGTACACGCCGCTCAGTTGAGAGGCTGGGGCGAAGACGACGATGCCCTGCACCCGCCCTGGGTGGCGCGCTGCAAGCTGCAGCGTGTAATAGCCGCCAAGGCACACGCCCGCGACAAAGGCCTGGCCCGTCTTCGTTTCGTCGAGAACCGCAATGGCGTCGGCCAGATACTCCTTCAGATGGTGGGCCTCAGCCTCTTTGGGCCGATCAGACTTCCCGTTCCCCCTCGCATCGAACGTGACGACCCGGAAGTGTCGCGAGAGGTATGGGATCTGCATCTTCCAGTGCCGCGAATCGAACATCGACCACGTCGGCATCAGCAGAACGGTCGGACCAGCATTCTCATAGACCTCGTAGTAGATCTTCACGCCATCGCGATCGACGTAGCCGTCGGTGTCGGGATATCGAGCCCGCATCGTTACACGTCTCCTTCTTCCATGCTCCGGATCACAAGGGCCACCTTGCGCAGCGCAGATCGGGCCGGCAAATCCTCTTCGGGAATCCCAAGGAGGATCACCATCTCGGCTCCCAGGAACGGCAGGCCGGCCAAAGCGGCCACCTCCTGGACCGTGAACAGACCAATCCCACCGAACCGATCCTGCACCCTGGCCACAACCGTTGCGAGCAGATCAAACCAACCACGAACCTGCCCTCGCACCGCTACGGCGACCTCCTCATCAGCCCAGCCGGCGGCCATCACCTCGTTCAGCACCCGCACGTAACCAGACGCGAGGTCCTCCTCCAGGTAGTTGCAAGCCTCCTCCCACTGCTTCCACAACGGCATCTCACCGTCGAACATCGCGGCTTGCCGCTCCAGACGGCTCCGGTTCTCCGCCTCAAACAGCTCGAGGATCATGTTCCGCTTCGACCCGAAGTGATAGTGGATCAGACTCAGAGGCACATCCGCGGCGGCCGCGACCTTCCGTGTCGACAGTCCGGAATAGCCGTGCTCAAGCAACGACCCCCTCGCGGCATCCAAGATGCGGGACTTCGCCTCGGGATTGAGTCGCTCCGATGACTTCACAGGCACTCTCGGGTTAGTTGGTCGGTCGACCGAACTATACATCAAGGACGGTTACGGTGTCAAGTTCGCTTCACGCAACTCCGGATGCCTGGGCTCTCCGCCGACGTATCAGGTCGTGTTATGGGCTGCGACACGTCACCGCTAGGGATACGACTTCGCCACGAAGCCGACGAGACCCCGACACGTGCGCTACCCGAAACCGAATGCGGATGAACGGCGGAGAGCGTTGACCAGGACTGATACCCAGCGGTCGGCACACCAGCAAGCCTGACCAGTATTGTGAGCGCCTTGATCTCGTTTCTCAGTTCGGGAACAGTCGCGGTAGCTGTCGCTTGGTAAATCATTTCGTCTGCAATCTCTTCAAGCTGCTCGCTGTGTAGTCGTCAAGTCGAAGTCCCCAAGTTCATCAAGAGGGATGTTCCGATCGACAGAAGACTTGACCGGAACTGTGCGATCGGCGATGGCTTCGAGTTCGACAAGTCGTTCCTCAAGACGTTCTCGACGGCGCTGCAACGAGCGGCAGATGTCTTCCGGGGATGAGGCGAGCCTTCGCTGAAGGGCCAGGAGTGCAAACCCGACGACGAGTCCACGACGACCATCTCCCCCCTGGCCTCGATCGCGTTCGCCTTGTCCACGTCCTCTTTCACGTACGTGGTGACAGCCTCAGACAAGTCCTGCTCGACCTCAGACAGGTCGTACTTCACCGGTGAGCTTCCCCCCGGATCTGCACACACGTGAGTTCGCGACGCTGGCGTTTGCGACACATACGCGACACTCCCCCACGAATCCTCTGAAACCCTCCTGTACCAAGGGTTTCCTGGCTCCGGGGGTGGGACTTGATCCCACGACACGCGGATTAACATTCCGTTCCGCCGAAGGCCTAGAACAAAGGGAAACGTCCAGAAACTCAATCCCACTAAGGGCTTTGAGTGTTCACTAACTTTCAGCACTTTGCACCAGTTTTCAATGAAACGCGTCCTGAGCGCGTCCTCGGAGACCGCCTCCAGCCCGACCGCAGCGACTGTCTCCATGCAAGAGACGAACGAGAGAAGGCAGCGGCGCGAACGAACCAACCGACACTCTGCTGAACCGGGTCAACTCCGCTAATCGCTACGGTCGACGTACTCGACGCAACTCAACACGACCAGTGTCGGTTCGCGGCACTCGAAGAGTCGGAATGCGACTCGACCGCGTCGCCGCTCCTGCATCTGGACGACCGCATTCGGGTGAGGCTCGGCGTCGAGGAGTACCATCCTCGAGGCGAGCCCACGGGGTCTGAACGATCCGTTGGGCGGCAGGAGGTGGTCGAGGATTCGGCGGATGATGCGGACCACTTGTCTGGTCGCGATGGTTTTGGCCATGGCGGTGTTTCTGTTCGCCCCTGCCGGCGTGTTGGCCCAGGAGGAGCCGCGAGAGGAGTCTGGGGCGGTTCTGCTCATCATGGACGCCTCCGGGTCGATGAACCGCGTGGGGGAGACCGGGCGGCCGCTCATCGACGAGGCTCAGGATGCCCTCGTGCGGCTGGTCAAGGCTCTCCCCGAGGGCACGGCCGTGGGACTCAGGGTTTACGGGCACCGGGTCCCCAACACCGACAAGGTCCGGGGATGCCGTGACACCGAACTGGTGGTGCCGGTCGGTCCCCTGGACCGAGAGGTGATGATCGCCGCCATTCAGGGATTCGAAGCCCGGGGGTTCACCCCCATCGGGCTCTCGCTTCGGGAGGCGGTAGGGGACTTCCCCGAAGGAGGACGGCGTACCGTCGTGTTGGTCTCGGACGGGGAGGACACTTGCGCTCCACCTGAACCGTGCGACGTGGCCCACGAGATCGTCTCTGAGGGAATCGATCTGCGGGTGGAGACGGTGGGGTTTCTCATCGAGGCGGGCTCCCGAGCCGAATCGCAGCTCCAATGTATTGCGGAGGCGACGGGGGGGAGCTACCGAACGGTGGGCGAGGCCGGCGAGTTGGCCGGGGTGCTGAGCCGCGTGGTGGGAGAAGCGGTGGGCGGACCGGTGTATCCACGGGTCATCTTGGACGGAGCCCTCATACGGGTGGAAGCACCCGTCCTCGATCTCTTGGAGCCCGACGCTGTGACCCTCGCTGAAGCGCCGGGGCGAAGGGAATTCGGTAACTTCCTGAGCCTCATCCTGCCGGGGGAGACCCGGTGGTGGAAGGTGGAGCTCCAAGAGGACGAGTTCATCGATGTGAGCGGGGACCTCCTCCGTCCGGTCGACCTGGAATTGGCAGAGGGAGAGGCGTTCGAGCTGAGGGTCTTGGACCCGGATCTGGAGGTGGTCGGATACGACCGGCCCGGCTTCGGACCTACCCGCGCCGATATCGAGCATCGGGAGGTAGCGGTTCGGGTGTGGGCGACCATGGAGGGTGTAGACGAAGTCTCCGGCGGGCCCCGGTTCGCATCCGAGAAAGCCGGGACCTACTACATCGGGTTCACCTGGGAAGCACCGACGGGGACCGTACTCGGCGAGGTCGCGTTCCTGGTCGAGGTCACCGAGAGAAGCGCGATGGGAGGACCCGGTCCGTTCATCCCATTCGTGTTCGTGTTCGGGTCCCTGACTCGGGAGAGCGCGCCGCTCCTCGAACCACCGCCCTACGCAGGTCCACCCGAGTCCCGGGACAGCACCTACTACACCCGTGTAGGGGGATACGAAAGCGCCGTCCGGCCGGGAGAAATCCTCTGGTATGCGATCGTGCTCGAAGCCGGCGAGGACGTGATCGTCGAGGCCCGGTTCCCCCGGTCCGACCTCGCCGAGGCAGAAGCGACCGGTGAGTTCTCCGTGGAGCTCTACGACCCGGCCGGACAGGCAGTGGGTGAGGCTCACTCCTTGATCGGCCCCGAGCGGATCGCGATGACAAGTGGCGTCCGGCAGGCCGTGGTGAGTTCTACCAGTGAGATGCGGCGGGCCCCTCGGGAAGCGGGCCGCTACCTGGTGGCCTTCACCTGGAACGGCGAACCCGACCAGAAAGAGACCAGGTTCGAGTTCACCGTCGAGGTGGTGGTCATGCCCGGTGCCCCGACCGGCGAAGACGAAGACAGCGAAGCGGAACTGGACACCGTCTCGGAGACGACCGCTCCCGAGCGGCCGGATGTGCCAGCGGAGACGGCCGGTGAGGAGCTCCCGGCGGGAGTGTCGCCCCTCGGATGGCTGGTGGGGACGGGCTTAGGGCTACTGGTGGTGGGGGCAGCGGTTCTCGCCTTCCTCCGGAGGAGACGTACAACCGGGAACACGACAG
>JASJXX010000026.1 GCA_030123765.1 Actinomycetota bacterium
GGGGGGTCTTACGCGAGGACTGTGTGGGCGTCGAGTTCGATCGGGTCGCGGTCTACGGCGAAGAACTCCATGGGGACGTCGGTGTCGAAGTCGGCTCGTTCACCAGTGATCCACTGAGCCATCATCGAGCCGATCATCTGGGACTCCTTGAAGCCATGCCCGGAGAACCCGTTCGCAACAGCGAATCCATCGATCGCTGTGGGACCGACGATGGGGAGGACATCCTGGCGATTCACCGTGTAGAGGCTCGCCATGCCCCCCGGCACACCGACGTGAGGCAGCGCCGGGAGCCTGTGGTGCAGCGCGTGGATCTTGAGATCGATGAATGAACGGTCCGCTGCCGTATTGAAATTGTCAGGGTCGGCAGTCTCAAGTTCGTCCTCCTCAAGGATGGAGCCGAGGATGATCTGCCCGTCACCCGCCTCAGGTCGAAAGTAGATTCCCCCCGCCGCGTCACCAACGACGGGAATCGGTCGTGGCACCTCAGGTGGCAGATCTCTGTAGATGACCTGGACACGGGTGGGTACTAGCGACCACGGCAACTCAAGTCCAGCCATGGTGTTGATGCGGTTGCACCAAGGGCCGGCCGCATTGATGACGAGTCCCGCGCCAATCGTCGATCCATCGGCGAGCGTCACTCCACCTGCTCGACCTGCGTTGACGGTCACGCCCACGACCTCTGTACCCATCCGCACATCGACGCCGCGGCCCTTCGCCGCGGTTGCCACATCGAGCAGAGCTCCAGTCGCGTCGAAGAATCCTGTGTCGCGTTCGATCAGGAACGCGTCTCCGTCTGCGCATTCGTGGGCGATCTCGCCGGTGAGATCGAAGGGGACCATGCATGCGGACACACCCGGGTAGAGCCGCGACAGTTCAGCAGCGTCCACCATCACGGCATCGACGCCTTCTTGCACCAACCGGTCACGGTCCTTGGCGACGTCATCGGCATCCTGGTCCATCATCCAGAGCACACCGATGTTGTGGAATCGACCTGCTGGCTCGGCGAGCCCGGTGTACTCGGACCAGTTCCTCCAGACGACGTTGCCATCGCGAGCGACGCGGATACTCTCTACCTGGGAGTATCGCTGGCGCGTGATCGCGGAGGACCCTCCGGTCGATCCCTCGCCGAGCCCGATCCCCTTCTCAAGCACGACGACGGACATGTCTGAGCGGCGCGCGATCTGGTAGGCGATCGACATCCCCATGATGCCGCCTCCGATGATGACTATTGCAGCGGTGTCCCGGCTCATGACGTCTCGACCCGGTCCATCACTCCACCTCGCCGAGGTAGGCCTTCCTGAGATCCTCATTCGCGAGGAGGTTGGACGCGGTGTCCTCAAGGACGATGCTCCCGGTGAGCAGAACGTACCCCCTGTCCGCAATGGAGAGAGCCATATTCGCGTTCTGCTCGACCATGAAGACGGTGACGCCGTCGTTGTTGATCTGTTCGATTATGTCGAAGTTCTGCTGCACCAGGACTGGTGCCAGGCCCATAGACGGTTCGTCCATCAGCAGGACCCTCGGTTTCGCCATGAGCGCGCGGCCGACGGCGACCATCTGTTGCTCACCGCCCGAGAGTGTGCCTGCTTTCTGATTGAGGCGCTCTTTCACCCGTGGGAACATCTCGAAGATGTGCTCCATGTCGGCCTCGAGCGCATCTCTGTCTGTGCGTAGGTATGCGCCGATGTTGAGGTTCTCGCGCACGGTCATCCGATTGAACAGCCGTCTGTTCTCGGGGACCATCGTCACACCACGCGACACGATCTGCGTGGTGCTGTCTCCGGTGACGATATCCCCGTCAATGAGGACGTCACCCGACGAGGGCTGCACCATCCCGAGGATCGTCTTGAGCGTCGTCGTCTTCCCCGATGCGTTCCCACCCAGGAGACACACCAACTCACCGGGGTAGATCGTCAGATTGAGATCCTTGAGCACGTGCACGAGGCCGTAATGGACATTGATTCCGCGAAATTCGAGTACAGGCGTCCTGTCATGCATTGTGCGCCTCCGAGGGACGTCCCAGGTACGCCTCGATCACGTTGGGGTCGTGCGACACCGTCTTGTAGTCACCCTCAGCGATCTTCACACCGTGGTCGAGTACCACGACCCGGTCGGACACATCACGCACCACACGCATCTCGTGTTCGATCAAGATGACGGTGTATCCCCTGTCGTCGCGGAGCTGCCGTATCAGGTCGGTGAGCTCCGCCGTCTCCATAGGGTTCATCCCGGCGGTCGGCTCGTCGAGCAAGATCAGCTCGGGCATCGTCGCCATCGCTCTGGCGATCTCGAGCCGCCGTTTGTTGGCGTACGAGAGGACGAACGCCGGCTGGTCCCACCGATACCCCTTGAGCCGCTTGCCGAAGAACGCGAGGACCTCCTTGGCCCGTTCCTCGATCTCCCGTTCCTCCCTGCGGAAGGCCGGCGTGTTGAGCAGGGTCCCGAAGATCCCTGTCGTCGTTCTGCAGTGCTGCGCGACCATCACATTCTCGAGCACGGTCATGTTCGGAAACAAGCGGACGTTCTGGAATGTCCGTGCGATTCCGAGCTCGGTTATCTCGTGTGGCTGGTGTCCGGCGATGTTGACGTCGTTGAACAGGATGTCGCCCTCATCGGGGGAGAAATACCCGGTGATGATGTTGAAGAACGAGGTCTTGCCCGCTCCGTTGGGTCCGATCACCGAGACGATCTCGCCCTTGTCGACGTGGAAATCAAGGCCGTCGAGAGCCTTGACCCCACCGAAATTCTTCCTGAGGTTGGTGATTTCGAGCACCGGCATCAGGAGTCGCCATCCTTGTCCTGGCTCGACTCTTCCATGAGCCACGCGTCCTGGCTCATCTCGTCCTGGTGGAGCTCGCGTTGTCTTCGAACGTTCGGCCACAAGCCTTCAGGCCTCTTGAGCATCATGACGACGAGTAACGCTCCATAGATCAGCAGCTTGAACTGGCCGAACTCCTGAAGGAGGCCTTGCTGGGTGGGCCCGCCGAGTATTCCGATGAGTACGACCGCTCCGATGATCACGCCAGGTATCGATCCCATGCCACCAACGATCACGATCACGAGGATGATGATGGAGAGGAGGAGCTTGAAGGAGCTGGGGAAGATAGACCCGACCTTGACGGCGAAGATCATGCCGGCAAATCCGGCGAATATTGCACCTATCACGAACGCTGTGAGCTTCGCCGCGGTCGTGTTGATCCCCATGGCCTCGGCTGCATCTTCGTCCTCCCGCAACGCCGTCCATGCGCGCCCCGTTCTGGATGCTTGGAGCCTCCATGCCACATAGATAGCGGCTCCGACGAATGCCGCTATGAGATAGAACATCGCCTGGGAGCTGGTTCCTCTGATCTCGACCGGCCCCAGTCCGGCGGACGGCACGTTCGTGATGCCCTGAGCACCGCCGAAATACGGTGCAAGCCAGTCAGAGAGGAAGAGGATTCTGACGATCTCGCCGAAGCCGAGCGTCACGATTGCGAGGTAGTCGCCTCTGAGCCGGATCACGGGCGTGCCAACGAGCACTCCGGCGATCACCGCCATGATGAGCACGATCGTGATCACCGCCGCACCTTCCAAGGAGAGGAAGTTGAGCGTCCACCCTGGTGTGTAGAACGGTGACAGCGGTGACGTCAGCACCGCTGTCGTGTAGGCGCCTACCGCGAAAAATGCTACATATCCGAGGTCGAGAAGGCCAGCTGAACCGACGACGATATTGAGTCCAAGTCCCATCAGGATGAAGAGGCCGACGTTGGCGAGAAGGTCGTTCGTCAACCCACCGAGGATCATCGGGAGGAAGATCACCGCAAGAATCGTGAGCACTGCGGCGACGACGTTCTTGCGGAACCGGACTTCGGGGTCGAGGTTCATTCGCTCGAGTCTGCGCTCGGCTAACGTGCTCCCGTCCGAACGCAAGCCGAAGAGTGCTGAGCCCGCCGCGATGACTAGCGCCGACGCCGGTGTGAGTCCACCGTTCAGCGCGTAGATCCAGTCTGCAACGAACTCGATCCGGAGCCCCTGTGTGATGTCGGTCACGATGATCTCAAGGAGGGCGACTCCGACAACGCTCATCGCTGCCGCACCGATCATGCTGCGCGCCATGCGAGGGGCGATCTTGAGTGTTCCGCCGAGGAGACCGAGCAGGCCGCAACTGATGATCCACAGTGCAGCAGCGACGCCAACCCCTCTGCCGAACGTCAGAAGTTCGACGAGTTTCGGGCCGAGGTTCCGGAAGATGTCGGTGAGATCGAATGCATCGATGATGACGATGAAGAACGCAAAGAAGAGCCCGGAGAGAAGGCCCGTCACGAGCCCCGAGATGACGTCACGATCACCCGCGACGCCTGGCGTCTCGGCATCTTCGGTAGCAGCGATGATGCCGAAGACGACTGGTATCCACAACAGCGTGAGAAAGCCGAGGCTCAGCCACGGAGAGATGATGAGCCGCTGGTCGAGAGCCGTGACCATCCCGATCGCAGCGATGAACGACATCGTGAGACCACCCAACACGCCCCATTTCTGAACTTTCGACCAGTCAACGGGGCTTGGCGTGGAGGAAGCGGGCGCGTCTATCTGCTCAAGTGTGTGGGTCATCAGGCGCGGTCCTCCTTCGATAATCGTTCACCGAACAGACCGCCAGGCTTGAAGATCAACACGAGAACCAGAGCGGTGAATGCAACGACATCCTTGAGCTGGCTGAGTCCTGGAATGACGATCGTGAATCCGGACACGCCGACGAGACCCATCAGGACCGTTGCAGCGCCGAGGACGACGATGCCGCTGCGGTTGAGTGCTCGCCCGCCGAGGATGCTGACGACTCCCACGACAAGGAGGACGATCGCGAGCGCTGTCGGTATCTGCCAGGCGAGTCCACGCAGCACCACGTTGGGGCCGAGTCCTTCGAAGAGACCGAGCAGGATGCCGCCGAACATCGCTCCGGCCATATTGCCGATCCCACCGAGCACTGCCGCGGTGAACGCCTTGATTCCCGGTAGAAACCCGGTGATGAACGAGACACCGCGGAACATGATTGCCCACATCAATCCCGCTACACCTGCCATTGCTCCACCGACCGCGAACGTCGTGATGATCACCCTGTCGACGTTGATGCCCATCAACGCGGCGATCTCTTTGTCCTCGGCGACGGCGCGCATCGCCCGACCTGTGGCCGACCGCTCCACGAAGAGCCAGAGGCCGGTCATCGAGGTGAGAGCGAGCACCACAACGAGCACCGTCGTGCCCGGGACTCTGAAGCCGAGGAATTCGATGGGATTGCTCAACCATGTCGGAGGCGCCGGATAGGTCTTCACCGCCGGCCCTACGAGAAGTTGGACCGCGTTCTGGATGAAGAACGAGATGCCGATCGAGGTGATGAGCGGGATGAGCCTTGGCGCGTTTCGTAGCGGGCGGTAGGCGATCTTCTCGATCAGCACTGCTGTAAACGTTGAGGTTGCCATAGCGACGATGAGCACGATGAGAATCGACAGGATGAAGTTCGACTCCCAGAGTCCCGCGTCGAACAACGTGTTCGCAGCGAAGAACCCGACGATCGCACCGACCATGAACACTTCGCCATGGGCGAAGTTGATGAACCCGAGTACGCCGTACACCATCGAGTAACCCAGGGCGAGGAGGCCGTACATCGCCCCTTGTGCGATACCGGCTACAAAGAGCTGTCGCCAGGCCGCGAGGCTGAGTCCTTCGCCCTGGGCGCCGAGAGCGATGGCGCCGACGAATCCCCAGATGATGATGAAGATCGCCATGACGCGAACTGCCCATAAGAACGAGTCCGTCCAGGAGAACTTGAACTCTCGGGCTGTGGCTGTGGTTGTGGTCATGTGGCTGGGATTAAAGCAGAGAGCCGACGCCTACACAGCGCCGGCTCTCTGTTGTTTTGAATCGGCTCGAGATCAGCTCGTCGGTGCGAACTCGAAGACGATATTGCTCTTGCCAGCCTCGACGTCCGTCGAATCCTCGTGCAGCACGATCGAGATTCGCTGTGCACCACAGTCACCGAACTCGTCACAGGACAAGGTTCCGATGATGCCAGCGAAGTTCGTCGTCGACGAGAGATGATCACGCAGCGCCTGGCGGTCGATGAACAACGACCCGTCGGCGAGCTCGACAGCTACAGCGTCGATCGCCGAGAGCAACAGGATGGTCGCGTCATAGCTGTGCGCCCAGAAGGGAGCCGACGGCGCCTCACCGTACTCAGCATCGTACGCCGCGAGGAAGTCTGCGGCTGTCGTACCGATCTCAGAGGCATTGTTGCCGTAGTCCAGGTTTGGACCTGAGAAGTACATGCCTTCAGTCTCCTTCAACTGCATGAAGTTGTCGACCAGAAGGCCATCCGCAGCGATCATCGTCACATTCTCGAATCCGGCTATCGCCCCGGCCTGCTGGGCGATGAAGCCACCTTCAGGCATGAAGATCGGGAAGTAGAGGACCTCAGGAGATTTCGCAGCGACCTCGGTGAGGACGCCGGTCATGTCCGTGTCACCCTTGTTGACAGCGGTGAATGCGACAACCTCGCCACCGAGCGCCTCGAACGCGTTCTTGAACGCAGTTGCGAGACCGTTCGTGTAGGGGTCGCCATCGTGGATCGCGGCAGCCTTGGTGAGACCGAGGTTGTTGAATACGAACTCGGCAACCGCAGCGCCCTGGAACAGGTCGTTGTGCGCCGTGCGGTAGTAACCGGGGCTGTAGTTCTCACCCGCAGTACCTTCCAGGTCAGAGGTGAGCGCCGGAGATGTGTTCGACGGAGAGATCATCACGCCGCCTGATTGCGAGATCAACGGCATCGCTCCTGTCGCCGCACCCGAGCACGACGTTCCGATCGTACCGATGACCTTGTCATCTGATGCAATTATCTGACCAGCCGCCTGGCCGCCTTCTGCAGAGCAGAGGTCGTCGAGCGGGGTGCCGAGGCTTACGCCGTGGCCCTTGATCGGTCCGTAGTCCTTCACGGCGAGTTCGATGCCGCGCTGGTTCGGGACGCCGAGGAACGCTACGTCGCCACTGATCGCCTGCAAGCTACGGATCTGGATGTCCTCACCTGGTGCAATCTCAACGGCGCCAAGCGGACCTGGTTCCGGCTTTGTTTCAGGTGCCTGGGTGGTCGTTGTGGTCGTATCGGCCGCCACATCGTCGCCACCACTGTTCACTGCGATGATCAGAATGACGACCACAGCTACTGCTGCGACGCCGATCCACGGCAACCACTTTTTGAGGTTGTTGCTCATTCATTTTCCTCCATGTTTATTTTGAAACGCGGGTGGGACCCGTGTGGACGTGCAGAGTAGGCACGTTGGCGCTGTTTGGGAAACAGTCACCGCCGTGGCCGCGGTACCGTTGGCGTATGGCACCGGCATACCGACCTCACGTTGCTCGGCAGCGACGGCGCCTCACGACGTCTGTCACCGATCTCGAGGTCGTGAGGCAGCGAGCTCTGCTGATCGGGCTCGTTCGATCATCGGGGGACCGCATCAAGGGAGCAGCGAGCCTCAGAGAGCTCGAGCTTCTCACCGACACGGCGGGCTCTGACCCGGTCGAATCTGTCCTCGTGCGTCGTGAGCGGCCCGATCCGGCAACGTTCATCGGCAGCGGGAAGCTCAGAGAACTTGTTTCGCTCTCAAAGGCTGAGGACATCGACGTCGTCGTGTTCGACAATGATCTCAGCCCCGCGCAGCAGAGGAATCTCCATCAGGCATTCCAATGTGACGTAGTCGACAGGGTGGCTCTGATCCTCGACATATTCGCCCAGCACGCTCACACGAAGGAGGGCATGTTGCAGGTCGAGCTTGCCCAGCACCGCTACCGACTCCCAAGGCTCCGCGGCAAGGGTGTGGAACTCAGCCGCCTTGGCGCTGGAATCGGGACAAGGGGCCCGGGTGAGACAAAGCTTGAGACGGATCGAAGACGGATCCTTGAGCGGATTCGCAAGATCGAGCGGGAGCTGAGCGACGCCGCGCGATCTCGCCGGACCCGTAGCAAGCAGCGCAAGCAGTCAGGCGATCCTGTTGTAGCGATCGTTGGATACACGAATGCCGGTAAATCAACCCTGTTCAACAAACTCACCGATGCAGAGGTGCTCGTCGAAGATCGGCTCTTCGCGACCCTCGATTCCACGGTTCGTAAGCTCGATCTCCCCCACGGCCACACGGCCCTGCTCTCTGACACCGTTGGATTCGTGCGAGATCTTCCCCACGAGGTAGTTGCGGCGTTCAGGTCCACGCTCGAAGAGATCGCGGCCGCGGACCTGCTCGTCCACATCGTGGATGCGTCCGACCCTGACCCTGACCATCAGATCGTCTCCGTACGCACCGTCCTCGCGGAGATCGGGGCGGATCATGTTGACGAGATGATCGTGTTTAACAAGATCGACGCTACAGGTGCCGTAGCCCTGGCGCGTCTGCGGGCGTTGTACCCCGATGCGCAATTCCTATCGGCGCAGACGGGGGAGGGTATTGACGGCCTCCTTGAAGACGTCGTTGCAGGTCTCCGCGCCGTGACGATCGAGCTCGAGCTCGAGATTCCCTACGACAGGGGGGACGTGCTTGCAGACCTCCACAGCTCTGGCGAAGTCAGCCACGTCGAACACAACGATGCCGGGACGATCATCACGGTGCGCCTCCCCCACGATGACGCGAGCCGCTTCAGGGAGTACACCGCCTTCACTATGTGACGCGTTCCCTACAGCAGCTTCGTTGCGAGTTCAGCGAGGGGGCTCCGGACTGTTCGTTCCATCGTGACATGGCCGAACATGGGGTTTCCTTTGAATTTCTCGATCAGGGCAGCGAGTCCGCCGAACGGTGAGATGTACGGGTTGTCCACCTGGGTGAGGTCGCCGCAGAGAACGACCTTCGAGTTTGCTGCCATCCTCGTGAGGATCACCTTCAAGGTAGGGAGCTCGAGATTCTGTGCCTCGTCGATGATCACAAGCTCGTCCGTGATCGAGCGCCCTCGCAGATAGGTGACCGAAGCCAGCTCGATGACATCCCGATCGAAGAGCTCATCCACCATGTCCCGCGAGTCTCCGCCACCCCCGCCGAAGAGCGCGTAGAGGTTGTCGTGTACCGCCGCCATCCACGGTTCGAGCTTGTCGTGGAGGTCGCCTGGGAGAAATCCCACTTCCTGGCGGCCGAGGGCGATGAGGGGCCGGTACACCGAGACTCTCCGATATCGACCCAGCTCGATTACCTGTTCGAGGCCCGCGGCGAGAGAGAGGAAGGTCTTCCCTGTTCCTGCCATACCCATGAGGCTCACGGCCGAGATGTCCGGATCCATGAGGAGGTCGGCGGCGAAGGCTTGACGTACGTTCTTCGTCTCGATTCCGAAGAGGTGCCTTGAGCCTGCCACCCGGACCGCGACGGGGTCCGTACCTTTCTCTGCGACGCGGGCAAGCGCAGACGCTGAGCCGGGTCCCTTCAGGATGAGGTACTGGTTGATGATGCCGTCGTGGAAAGGAATCGTAGCTTTGCCAGAGTCGTACATTTCGTCGATGACGTCTGCGTCGACCTCAACTTCGGCGACTCCGCTGTAAGACTCATCTACTCGTACGGTGTCGCCGCGGTAGTCCTCGACCTCGATCCCGAGTTGGGCTCCCTTGATTCGGAGAGCCGCGTCTTTCGTCACCAGGACAGTTGCAAGACCTTCGTCGCGGAGAGTGAGACACGTCGCAAGGATTCGGTGGTCTGGCGTTGTTGGATCCAGAACTTCGGGTAGGCGGTCAGCGCTGATGCCGTTCAGTTCGATCCTGATCGTTCCTCCCCCCGGCAACGTGCGGGGCGCGCGGAGTCCACCGCTGCGAGACGCGCCCATCTCTTCGAGGAGGCGGATCGCTCGTCGCGCGTTTGTGCCGACTTCATCCATTCGCGTCTTCTGCCGGTCGAGTTCCTCGATCACTGCGAGAGGGAGAACGACGGCGTGCTCGTCGAACCGGAGGAGTGACTGTGGATCAGCGAGAAGCACACAGGTATCGAGAACGTACGATCTCGGTGCTGCTGATAGCGTTGAGTCCTGGCTCGCCACGAGCTCTACCTTGCTATCGATCGTTGCGAATTGCAAGGATGTCCACCCTCAGCAGATGCCAGATGCCGGACGACCGGGTCGGGCATCTGGTGTCTGGGAGCGGAGCGCCTTGTAATCTGCCGGCATGAGATACGCGGTTATCGGAGCAGGATCGTGGGGAACGACGGTTGCGTCGCTCATCGCGCCCCGTGTGCCGACAACGATCTGGTCTCGTAGTGAGAGGGTCGCCAGAGAGATCACCGACCAGCTTCGGAACGAGCGGTACCTCAAGGGTTTCGATCTCTCCCCCGAACTTGTCGCGACACACGACCTGTTCGAGGCGGTCCAGGACGCGACCGTCATCGTGATGGGCGTCCCATCGCACGGATACCGTGACGTGCTCCTCGAGATGGCGGATGTGGTCCCACACGACATCCCGATCCTCTCACTCGCGAAGGGCATCGAGGCCGGGACACTCATGCGCATGACCGAAGTGACGATGGACGTTCTGCCTGATCATCGCCCCTCGATCGTTGGTGTGCTCACGGGTCCGAACCTCGCCCGCGAAGTCATGGCAGGCCAGCCCGCAGCGACGGTCGTCGCGATGGAGGACGCGGACGTCGCTGCCGCGATTCAGGACGTGTTTAAGACCTCTCGCTTCCGGGTGTACACCAACCCCGATGTCGTCGGATCCGAGATTGCGGGCGCTGTCAAGAATGTCATGGCGATAGCTGCAGGGATGGCAGCCGGGAGAGGTTTCGGGGATAACACTCTCGCGTCTCTGATCACCAGGGCGCTGGTTGAGATGACGAGACTCGGCGTCGCGACGGGCGGGGACGCGCGGACTTTCGCGGGTCTTGCGGGTCTTGGAGATCTCGTCGCAACGTGCAGCAGCTCCCAGAGCCGGAACCATCAGGTGGGATACGGTCTCGGTGAGGGCCGAGCCCTCGACGACATCGTGGCGGAGATGAAGATGGTCGCGGAGGGTGTCAAGTCGACACGAGGGGTGCTGGCCCTCGCAGCGAGACACGGCGTCGAGATGCCGATCGCCGAGAAGGTTGGAGCCGTCCTGTACGACAAGGTTGACGCTGGCCAGGCGCTGCATGAGCTGATGACGAGGGAGGCCCGTAGCGAGTACGAGTGAGTCGTGCAACGCGCCCTACTGGTTCGCGTTCACCCCTTGACGTTGAATCGGTCTCGCGCTTCGATGGCAGCTTCGCGGGCGAAACAACCCTCGAGGTGGTCGTTGACGAGGCCCATCGCCTGCATGAACGCGTACGCGGTAGTTGGTCCGACGAAGCGCCACCCTCGCCGCTTCAAGTCCTTCGCTAGGGCCGTTGACGCGGTGGTCGTCGCAGGGAGTTCCCTCGGTGGCCCGCTTGTCGGCGGCTCGAATGACCAGAAGTACTGAGCGAGAGAACCTTGTTCGTCGACGACTTCGATGGCGCGCTGCGCGTTGTTGATCGTCGCCTCGATCTTCCCGCGGTGTCGCACGATCCCTGCATCACCAAGTAGACGTGCCACGTCGGTCGCCGTGTAGGCAGCGACGAGGCGGGGATCGAATCCTCCGAACGCTTGTCGGAAGTTCTCCCGCTTGCGCAGAATGGTCAGCCAGCTCAGGCCGGATTGGAATCCTTCGAGGCAGATCTTCTCAAAGAGCCGATGGTCGTCGCCCTGAGGGAATCCCCATTCGGTGTCGTGATACGGCTCGTAGTCGTCGTCACCGGCACCCCACCAGCACCGACGTCTGCCATCCGCGGCTGTGATCAGTTCCATCTCAGTGCGGTCCATGAAGGGGGAGAGGATGTCACGAGCCGTGGCCGACCTTCCTGCGCTGAGCCGCTCGGGAGTGCTTGAGTACGACTTGCATCAGTTCTTCGACGTAGTCCGGATCAAGGTCCAGTCGGGAGGCGTCACTGCGGAACGTCTTGAGGAGCTCCGCTTCGCGTTCCTCCGAGTACAGCGGAAGACCGTCTGCCACTTTGAGCGCCCCGATCGCGACCGAGACGTCCTGGCGATCAGCAATGAGCGACAGGAGCCGCTGGTTGATCCGATCGATTTTCTCGCGAAGTTCGTCGATTTTATCGTCTGCCATCCGTCTCCGTCGACTTGAGTGTGACGTTGAACCTAACGCGCTCGCGTACAACGAACAACATCACGACAGCAGGTCACGTGCCGCCGACGCGAGCATTGGAGCTATCGGTCCGAATGCCGCGAAGCGTTCATCTGTGGTCTGCCCCCCGACGTATCGAGCGTAGATCTGTTCGATGATGACGGCGATCCGGAAGAGTGCCAGACCTTCGTAGTACGAGATCTGCGACAAGTCGACGCCGGCACGCTGCGCATACCGCTCCCTGGCCTCAGCCTTGGTCATGATCTCGCCGATCGCCACCGCATTGGAACCGAATACGAGATACGTGGGATCGTCGGGCTGTGCCCAGTACGCAAGCAGCGTGCCTACATCGACGAGTGGGTCTCCCAGAGTGGCCATGTCCCAGTCGAATACTGCTACGAGCTTCCCGTCTGGTCCGACCATCGTGTTGTCGAGCTTGAAATCGTTGTGCAGGATCGTCGTGCGGGCTGGTGTGGGGATCTCCGAGCGCAGCAGCGCGCTGGCGGCCTCCATGTCCGCAACGGGTCTTGTTGCGGCTGCGTGCCAACGTCTCGTCCATCCCTCGATTTGGCGCTGGACAAAGCCGTCTGGCTTGCCGAGATCTTGCAGGCCCACGGCTTCGGGATCAACCGCGTGCAAGTCGCAGAGGGCATCGACGAGTGACTCCGCGACGACACGTTTCCGGTTCGGGTCCTCGGCGTATTCGGGCGGCCAGTGGGCTCGCACGACGGCGCCGTGCCTCCGTTCCATCACGAAGAACGGCTTTCCCATTACCCCGGGATCGTCGCAGAAGTGGAGGGCTCGTGGCGCGAGGGGAAACGCTCTCCACAGGTTCGCAAGGACCTTGAACTCGCGGGCCATGTCGTGCCCTCCACGGGCGACCTCACCGAGCGGGGCGCGTCGAAGCACCCACTCCTCACCATCCGGGCACTGCGCTCGGTAGGTGAGGTTGGCTGCACCGCCAGGGAACTGGTCGAACCGCACTTTGCTGCACGGAAACAGATCCGGCAACTCTCGACGCAGGTACGAGCCGACGCTGTCTTCGTCGAAGCGTTCCTCATAGCGGATCGGGGCAGTGTCTGTCACTGCCGGCAGCCTAGGCGATGAATACTCCGCTGTAGGTCAGGTACACAGCAGCCAGAATTCCGAAGGCGAACAGCGCCGTGATCCCAACCTCGACAGTGTGGCGCACGACAGACACGCCGTGAGCGCGTGCCTGTGGGCGAGCCTCAGTCGCAACGACGCCGATCATGCCGATGAGAACGAGTACACCACCCATGGGGCCGAGCACGCTACCCGCAGCACTCACAGCGCGGGCATCGATAAGTGTTGTGTCAAGCATCATTGAGAGAAACACGCCAGCCAGGTACAGGTTCGTGATCCCGAAGTAGCGCATGGCCCTGCCGCGGTCCGACCGTAGCTTGAGCGCTTCCCGGATGAGGACAATCCCGCCGACGATGGCGACGGAGGAGTAGAGCCAACCGAGCTGCGCCACAGGAGCGAGCAGCAGGGTCACTCCCACCGTCACGATCGAGTAGCTCGCGATCTCGCGGAACGTGGCGTCGTCGCCGACGATGACCGGCAGCATCGGGATCCCGGCGCGTCTGTAATCGTCTTCATACTTGAGTGAGAGCGCCCAGAAGTGCGGAGGTGTCCAGAAGAGGATGATCGCGAACATGATCCACGGAACCAGCACAAGGTCGCCCGTGACCGCAGCCCAGCCGATGAGCGCCGGGACCGCGCCGGCTGCTCCCCCGATCACGATGTTCTGGGTCGTGGACCGCTTGAGCAACATCGTGTACACGAGGACGTAGAACCCGAATGCCGCGACCGATAGCACGCCGGCGAGCAGCGTTGACCAGACAGCGAGGATCACGAATCCTGCAACGCCGAGGCTGAGGCCGAACCACATCGCCGCCCTCGGTGAGATGCGTTCGGTCGGGATGGGTCGCCCCGAAGTTCGGTTCATGATCCGGTCGATGTCGCGGTCGTAGACCTGATTGATGACGTTGGCGCCGCCTGCCGACAGGCTCCCTCCGACAAGTACAACGGCAACGAGCCACCAGTCTGGCCAGCCGCGAGTAGCGACAACCATGGCAGGGATCGTCGTGATCAGCAGGAGCTCGATGATCCGCGGTTTCGTCATCTCGATGTAGGCCCGCACTGTGGAGCCCTTCCCCCGCTTCGGGGATCGGAGCTTCGTCACGCGGATACGGTCTTCCGCGTCCGGACCCGGATCGGGTCACCGAGCCATGAGAGAGCGAACGCGACGAACGACAGCCACAAGACGTCGGCGAAGAAGAGGTGGGTCACCTGCATAGCGAGTGGCGCGAACAGGAGGACGTTCGCCATCCCGACGAAGAACTGGACGAGCACCACGATGCTCACGGTCGATGCGAGACGCTTCGTGCGCATCGACCCACGCTTAGCGGTGTCTGCTGCGATCCATCCGACGAGGAGGCCACCGACAACGGCGACGATCGGGTGGATGACGCGCAGGCGCACGAGAAGCGGCGCGGTGGCACCGAACTCGCCAGCGGCGCCTCCAGCGGCAGCATTGGCGGGGAAGATCGTGTCAGCCAGGGCGTTCAGGGCGCCGGTACCGCCGAGTATCAAGAGAGCGATCCCGCCGACCCAGAGCCACCGGATCGACCTGTCTTTCCCCTCGGTATGGGGAGGCGCGAACCCCGATCCCCACCACGCCGTCACAGCGAGTGATCCCAGCAACATGAACGTGTTCACGAGATGGAGCGGAACCATGATCATGCGGGCGGCAGAGACGTCGTCGTCTACCCAGCCGAAGAGCACCAGCGATGCTCCGAGCAGTGCTTCGATCACGATCAAGACACCGCTCGTCGTTGCTGCCCTGCGCACGAGGTGCCGTTTCGGCCATGCCCGGAGTGCGAGAAAGAAAACGGCAGCGACACCGAGTCCAGCGAGGAGGGATGACGCTCGGTGAGAAAACTCGATCAGCGTCTCGATGGTCGGGCTCGCCGGGATCAACTGCTGGCCACATTTCGGCCAGTTCGCGCCGCAGCCGTCACCCGAACCGGTCGCGCGAACAACGGCTCCCCACAGAATCACGAGAACATTGAGCCCGAGCGTCCCCCATGCAACATAGGGGAAGACACGACGGGCACGGGTAGGCAGGGACATCAGCGCGAGGGTAACGACACGACAGGTTTCCGATACCGCCCACTGCCTGAAGTTCGTGCAACGATGCTGGACCTGGCGCCGTCGATGACTCCCGGGGATTCGCAGCCTTCACGTACCTCGGGCACGATGTACCCTCTGGGTATGAAGAAACTCATCCTCGTCGGGGTCGCCGCAGCGATCGTCGCAGTTATCTACAAGGTCCTCACCACAGAGATCCCGATCGACGACACCTGACGCGATGCTTTACGTTCGCCGGTTCGGTACCGGGATGGAGGTTGTCGCACTTCACGGCTTCTCTCACACCGGCGAACAGTTCTGCCCGATGGCCGGTCCTCTCGGGCGTGCCGTCATCGCCCCGGATCTTCCAGGTCACGGAGTGAGCGCGGCAGAACCGACAGGCATCGCCAGTGTTACGACAGCGGTCACTGACCTGCTTGAGACATCCCACGGGACCCTCCCCGTCATCGGATACAGCCAGGGAGGCCGATTAGCGTTGCTCGCTGCCCTTGAGATGCCCTCGGCATTCTCATCGCTCGTCCTTGTGAGCGCCACTGCCGGCATCCGAGGGAGGGAGGCGAGGCGTGAGAGGAGAATCAGTGACGCGCGCCTTGCTGAGCAGATCGAGAGCGACGGAGCCACCGCGTTCATCGACGAGTGGACCGGGAGCGGACTCACCTCGACACGCCACCTCACAGCCGAGCACCGGGCGTGGGACCGCTCCGTGCGCGAAGTCAACACCGCCGGGGGGCTCGCGGCGGCGCTGATCGGATACGGTCAGGGAGCTCAACCAGATGTGTGGGATCGACTCGGCGAACTCACGATCCCCGTACTTCTCATCGCGGGCAGCAGCGATACGCGATACGTCGGGATTGCCGAGGAGATGGAGGAGCGGATCACGCACGCTGAGCTCTCAGTGGTTGGTCGCGCTGGCCACAACCCGCTCGCAGACCGACCCGTCGCCACCTTTACTGCTATCTCACGATTCCTTGATCGGCAACGGTGAGCCGGACGTCCAGTCGTAGAACCCGACCCCGGACTTCTTCCCGAGTCTGCCGGCAGCGACCATCGATCGGAGCAGCTCAGGCGGCTCGAACCGATCGCCGTACACCGTTGCGAGGTGCGACGCGATGTTCAGCCTCACATCGAGGCCGACGAGATCGCCGAGCATGAGCGGCCCCATCGGATGCCGGTAGCCGAGCGACATGGCACGATCAATGTCCTGCGGGCTCGCGACGCCCTCCTCCACCATGCGGATCGCCTCGACGCCGACGAGCACGCCGAGTCGGCTCGTCGCGAATCCCGGAGCGTCGTTGATGACTGCCTGCTCCATTTCGAGGAACTTGACTATCGCCGCGACGGCTGCGAGCGTGTCGGTGGAGGTGGCCTCACCTCTGATGACTTCGACAAGATTGATGGCCCATACGGGGTTGAAGAAATGCATGCCTGCGAAGCGATCAGGCGCCACGAGGCCGTCGGCCAGTTCGTTGATGGAGATGCTTGAGGTGTTCGACGCGAGAATGCGCGGGTCTCTACTCTCTGCCGCGACGAGAATCGTGCGTTTGAGCGCTGCGTCCTCGATCACCGTCTCCACGATCAGATCGAGGCCGCCCTCCAACTCATCGACGGAGCCCACTGCGTGAACGCGGTTGATCGCCTGATCCAGTTCTCCCGCGTCGAGCTTCCCGCGTTCCGAAGCTGTGCGCAGCGTGTCTGCGACCCTGCGGACAGCGCTCTCCGCCGTTGCGAGGTCAACATCCACCACAGCAACGCTCGCGCCGTTCGCTGCGAAGCGGTGCGCGATCCCGACTCCCATCGTGCCCCCGCCGACCACCGCTATTCTCACTGCTCCTCCAAGAGTTCTGGACCGTAGACGGTAGACCGTACTGGCGGTGGACGGCTGTCCTGCGTGCTCTGCCGTCTCTCACCTGCGGCCCGTCCGTTACTGTCTGCTCCATGGATCATTACCGTCTCACAGCTTTCTCGCACGGTTCCGGCTGAGCGTGCAAGCTCGGTCCTGACGAGCTGACGCAGGTCCTGCGTCCCATGCACAACCATCCAGCGACGCAACACCCGAACCTCCTCGTAGGTTTCACGGGTTCAGACGACGCCGGGGTTTACCGCATCGATGATGACCGGACGATCGTCCAGACTGTCGACTTTTTCACGCCAATCGTTGACGACGCGTACGATTGGGGCCGGATCGCAGCCGCTAATGCGTTGAGTGACATCTACGCGATGGGTGCGGACCCGATCACCGCACTTCAGCTCGTGGGATGGCCGAGGGATGATCTTCCCTTCGACGTGCTCGGTCGTGTCATCGAGGGAGGCCTTGCGGTGATGGAGGAAGCCGCGTGCACGGTCATCGGAGGACACTCTGTCGATGACAAGGAACCGAAGTACGGGTTCGCGGTCACGGGCGAGGCTCCCCCCGCGGATATCACCACGAACAGTGCGGCGAGACCGGGCCAGGACCTTGTTCTCACCAAACCTCTCGGCACAGGCATCATCGCGACGGCGACGAAGAACGGCACTGCACCACCCGAGTTGGTGAGGGAAGCCACCGAGATGATGGTGAAGCTCAACAAGGGTGCTGCCGACGCCGCACGACGCATCGGAGTGCGGGCTGTAACGGACGTCACCGGTTTCGGCCTCCTCGGACACCTCGCAGAGGTGATCCGCGGCTCCGAGGTGAGCGCCGAGATCGACGCGGCATCCGTACCGGTCCTCGAAGGCGTCTTCCCACTCGTCGCGAAGGGAGAGATTGCAGGGGGGACGAGAAGGAACCTTGCTGCCACAGACGCGTTGACGACCTTCCAGAACGTTGCGGAGAACGTCCGGTGGGTACTCGCTGACGCGCAGACGAGCGGCGGACTCCTTCTCTCAGTCGATGCGGCGTTGACGGATGCGTTGATGCAGGCCCTCGCCGAGGAGGACACGCAGGGATTCCTCATCGGAAGGATCGTTGAGAGGACGTTCGAACACGGACCGTCCGGGAGAATCTTCGTGTCGTGAGAGTTGCACACCGATTAATGTTTGATGTGCCCGCGCAATGGGGTATGCTTGTCGGGCTGGGTCGCCTGACGACCCTCAGCAGATCCCCTCGTCCCCCCTGGGGGATCTGCGAAATAACTGCAGATTCTCTCGTCCCCCCTGGAGGATCTGCAGAATTAAGCAACGGGCCCCTATCCCCCTGGGGGTCCGTTGCGCGTCCGGAATTCGCAGAAGCGATAGGCTGGCCACGCCATGAAGATCCGCATCAGACGCCCAGGCCAGCTCGGCGCCACCCTCCGCGAACTCGCCCGTCGCAGGCCTGACGAGGCAGAGAAATATCTTGACTCGCACCAGGCGGCCTGGGAGGAACTCGCCGGCGGCGACCCGCATGAGGCTGCCGACATCCTCGAAGCGATCGACGAGGAGGGTGCAGCGGATCTGCTCCAGGAACTGCGGGTTGAAGATGCCGGAGACATTCTCGACGAGATGCATCCGGAAGCTGCTGCCGATGTCCTTGAGGAGCTGACGCCGGCAGAGGCCGCTGCTCTGGTGTCTGAGATGGAGACCGACCAGGCTGTCGATGTCATCGGTGCTCTCGAATTAGAGGAACGAGCCGCCGTGTTCGCTGCCCTCGATGGGGAGACCGCGGAGGAGATCGAGGCGCTCCTCATCTATGCACCCGACACGGCAGGCGGCATGATGACGACCGACCTCGCGGCGCTCCCGGTGGGGTTGTCCTCCGGTGAGGCGATAGAGGTGCTCAGACAGCTCCATGGGGACCTCGGCTCCAACCTGCGTTACGTCTACGTGGTCGACGATGGACACAGGCTGGTGGGTGTGGTCCCGTTCCGAGAGCTCGTCTTCGCGAGGCCGCACACCGGGCTCGACGACCTCATGGAGACCGGGCTCGTCAGTGTCCGTACCGACACCGACCGGGAGAAGGTCGCTGAGCTGATCCAGCGTTACCACCTGATCGCGATACCTGTGGTCGATGCCCGGGGAGTTCTCATGGGCATGGTGACGGTCTCTGAAGCGATCGAGGCGATTCTTGCGGAAATCAGCGAGGACATCACCGTCATGGTCGGCGCCGGAGCGGAAGAAACGGTCTTCACCCCGGTTGGCCGATCAGTGAGAAGAAGGCTGCCGTGGATCTTCTTCAACCTCATCGGCGGAATCGTCATCGCTGCCCTCATCTCACGATTCCAGTCGACGCTCACCACGTACGCGATTCTGGCTGCGTACATGCCGATAGTTGCACTCATCGCGGGAAATTCGGGAGCACAGAGCGTTGCGGTGGTCATCCGATCCATGGCCGTAGGAGATCTTCCCCCGGGCAGAGCGGGGAGAGCGATCAAGCGAGAAGTCGCGGTCGGTGTCATCGACGGAACGGTCATGGCGATCCTCGCAGGGCTGTTGGCGGCGGCGACGGTCGGCGTCTTCCAGACAGGTTCAAACGGAATTACGCCGCTTGAAATCGGAGCTATCGTCTTCATCTCCGTGTGGATTGCGTTCCTTGTCGCCGGGCTCGTCGGATCCGGTATCCCCGTGATGCTGCGACGTCTCGGGCTGGACCCTGCGTTAGCATCAAATATCTTCTTGACGATGACTACCGACATTTTCGGTTTCGCCGGTTTCCTGCTAACTGCAACGTTGCTGCTCAACTAGCGAAGAGGCCCGTGTCGTGTCGGAACACTGTCCGAAATCGGACAGTTTCTCGCTCTGCTCGAGGAGCGGAGCGTTACGTTCCACGACAGAGACAGGCGTGAGCGGAGGGAACGGATGTACCGGTCGTGGGCAGTGTGGGGAGTCGGTCTGGCTCTGGTGGGTTCCGCTTGCTCGGGAGGTTCTGAGTTCGAGAACCTCGGCGGCGCCCCGCAAGCAGTGGCCTACCTCGAGGTCGTGGCGGAGATCGAACGAGAGTACGGTCAGGCGTTCCAGCAAGTGGATGAGGCGATCACTCAGAGTTACGCGACGAGGGGGTTGCTGTTCGAGACGGTGGGTGAGGTGGACTTCGCCGTTGCAGCAGCGACGGCGCTCGACGACGCGCAGAGTGCCACGCCGCCGCCCGAATTGGCTCAGGATCACGACGAGTGGATCCAGTTTCGCATGTTGTTGGTTGGCATAACCGAGGAACTCGGGCTGGCGCTTGCGAGCGAGAACATGCAGGGGGTGCTCGCAGTCAACGCGAACGCGGATCAAGCTCGTGGATCGCTCTTGAAGGGCGTGAGTCGGGCGTTCTGTCTCGCCGTGGCCCCCGACGACAGCTTCTGCCCCTCAAGCGCTGAGCTGCCTGGCGGCGAGTACGGTCAACAGGTTTACGAGATCCTCCGCTCGCACCGTCTGGATGTGCTCGGTCTCTTCTTCTTTGTCGCAGATCTGTCGCCCGAGGAGAGGGCTGTTCAACTGGATGAGGTTCAGCCGCGGATTGAGTTGCATCTCAGGTTGGCGGGAGATGCCATGGCGCGCATAGAGCCTCCGGCCGAGTTCGCAGTCGAACACGACGGATTTGTCCGCTTTTTCAACGAGCAATCCGTGACAGCGGCTGCCATCACGGAAGCCAACTCGGCGCGCGACACCGAACGTGTCCTTGAGCTGTTCGCTGAGTCAGGCGGGAACGTCCGGCGGCTGATCAGTTCTCTCACACCCGAGTATGAGCCTATCTCAGTTGCGTACTTCGGCCCGCAAGGTGGTTGACGGAGACGAGTGAGCCGCTCCTTCTTCGGCTGCCTTCCCCGATTCTCTCTCCCGCTCTCCTTGAGGCGGGGGAGAGAATCTAGCTCCCCTCTCTGACCCTCGTACCTCGGGCCATCTCTCCCCCTCATCTTGTGCGCCGCACACTGCCTAAATCCGAAGTGCCCGTTTGGCGGTACCCGCAGACGTCAGTCTCGCCGTGCCTGGGTCCATTCGTCGAATGAGGCGCCGTCGAGGAACGGTTCGTTGTGCACGATCCGGAAGAGATCCGCTGTCGCGGCGAACGTCGCTTCATCCGGCGCGACGTCGAGCAGGTGCAGAGCGAGTTCGAGCTGGGGCCGCCACGCCCGAGCGCCGAGCGCGACATCGACCCTGGACTGCCAGGTGTCGCTTCGCGGGTCGTGCGAGGTTCGATCCGACCAGAAAGTAGCGAGCTTCGTCGACGCGTTCACGCATCTGCGGAGGTGCCTGGCGGACGCCTTGTCGGTGGCGTAACCGTCCGCCACTGATTCGGCCCAGTCGGCACGCGCCTGGTCAGTGAGTCCGTCGGGGCGCATCACCGCCTGTTCGTAGAGCTGGTCGACCTCTTCAAGGAGAGTCACGAGGTCTCCTCGGCTACGAGCTCTCGGAAGCCCGCGAGCAGCCGTGCCGTGCAGGGACCGGGGACGAGTGCGACCTCTCCGACCGCAGTCACGGGCATGACCTCCTTGACTGTCGACATCACGAACACCTCATCGGCGTTGACGAGCGCATCCTTGTGGAATCGACCGACCGACACTTCAATCCCGAGGCGGTCACACACCTCGAGGGTCGCCTCGCGCGTGATCGATGCAAGAATGTGACTCTCCAGGCTCGGGGTGAACACGACGCCGTCTGTGACCCATCCGAGCGAGAACGTTGGACCCTCGAGCACGACATCTCCGTTCCCGAGCAGGGCAGCATCGTCGTACCCCTTCGACCATGCTTCGATTGTCGCGGCGAGGTTCGGACCGTACGACATCGTCTTGGCTCCCGTGAGTTCGCTGACCCTGCCATCAGCGTGCCAGGGGGCTTCAAGGAGGTCAAGGCGCACGCTGGAGGGGATCTCAGCAAGAGGCTCCAGATACACGACGGTCACGTTGTTCGTTCCGAGAGCAGAGGCGTCCGTGCCCCCCGTCACATACACCCGGAGCACGCCATCGCCGCCTCGAGCTGCCTGGGTGCACCACGATGCCAGCAGCGACAAGTCACCGAGGCCGATCCGCAGGTTGGACGCGCTCCGCTGCAACCGATCGAGGTGGCCTTCGAGCCTGAAGAGGCTCCCTTCATAGGACCGCATCGTCTCGAAACACCCATATCCGCGCTGGAAACCGACATCGAAGACGGAGACAGCAGCATCGGCGGGATCCGTCGGCACGCCGTTCATGAGCACAGGCCCGACTGCTCGCTCTCTCACGGCTTGAACCGGTTCGTGATCGGAAGGCGCCTGTCCCGCCCGAATGCTTTACGGGTGATCTTCACGCCCGGCGCCGCCTGACGGCGCTTGTACTCGTTTCTGTCGACCATCGTCGCCACTCTGTGCGTGAGCGCATCGTCGTATCCCGCCTCAACGATCTCGTCAGCGGTCATGTCGAGCTCGATGTAGCGGTAGAGGATCTCGTCGAGCACGGGGTAAGGGGGGAGCGAATCAGAGTCTCGCTGGTCCTCGCGCAGCTCTGCCGACGGTTCCTTGTCGATGGTTGCTTGCGGGATCACCTCGCTCTCGCTGTTGCGCCACGCGGAGAGGTCATAGACCATCGTCTTGTACACATCTTTCAAGACGGCGTATCCGCCGGCCATGTCCCCGTAGAGAGTTGCGTACCCCACAGCCATCTCCGACTTGTTC
Source organism: Actinomycetota bacterium (assembly GCA_030123765.1). GTDB lineage: Bacteria > Actinomycetota > Acidimicrobiia > Spongiisociales > UBA5794 > B3-G11. The sequence goes on from JASJXX010000026.1 coordinate 22,818, forward strand.
CCGGTGGCCACGACCATGCCCCCGAACTTGTTTGACACAGCCATGAGGATCGTTCCCCTGATCCTCGCCTGGAGGTTCTCTTCTGCGACGTTGCGCGGCGTGTCGGCGAAGAGCGGGTCGAGGACGTCGAGGAAGTCAGAGAAGATGCTCTCGATCGGGATCGTATCGATCCTGATTCCGAGCCTGTCCGCGAGGTCGAGCGAGTCGTCGACCGAACCGCTCGACGAGTACCTGGTCGGCATCGTGATCCCGTGCACGGCCTCGGGACCCAGCGCGTCGGCAGCGATCACCGCTGTGAGCGCTGAGTCAATCCCTCCAGAGAGCCCGATCACGACTTCGCTGAACCCGTTCTTCGTCACGTAGCCGTGGAGCCCGCTGCACAGAGCCCGATACACCTCTTCCTCATCGCTGAGGGCTGGTGCTACCGATGGCGCCACCCGAGCCGCACGAGTCGGGCGGGGACGCGTAATTTCCAGCGTCGGGAGCTGCGGTGCGGGACTTCTCTCGAGGGGGAGGTCGATGAGGAAACGATCCTCGATGAACTGCGGCGAACGATGGAGGAGCGTCCCATCGGGAGCGATCACCATCGATGCCCCATCAAATACAAGTTCGTCCTGTCCGCCCACCGCGTTCACGTACACGACGTAGGTTCTGCCAGCGACAGCGCGGTCGGTGAGCATCTGGAGCCGTTCTTCCCTCTTCCCGATGTGATAGGGCGACCCGTTGATATTCAGCAATACCTCGGCACCACCGAGAGCCTGATCTGTAGGTGGCCCGGCCTCGTCCCAGATGTCTTCACAGATCGACACGCCACATGCCACTCCCGCGATGTCATGAAGTGAGAGTGGTGTGTCGCCCTCTGCGAAGTACCGCGCTTCATCGAACACCCCGTACGTCGGGAGCAGCTTCTTGTGGTAGACGCTCCTGACTGATCCACCCGCGATCACCGCAGCTGCGTTGGTGACTATTCGTGGGACGGCATCGTCATCTCTCCGGCTCGCCGGGAGACGATCGATGAACCCGACGATCGTCGCTGTTGCTCTCGACATTGTGGCAAGCCTGTCGAGCACCGCGAGGTTCTCATCAACGAAGCCCTTCCGCAGGGCAAGGTCCTCGGGCGGGTATCCCGAGATAGCCAGCTCAGGGACGACGAGAACGTCAACGTCGTTCTTCTCGGCCCACTCCATCGTGTCGCGGATCCTCGACTCGTTACCGCGAAGATCCCCCACGACGAGATCGAGCTGCGCACCAGCAACGCGCAGACTCCGTGTCACAGGCCCTCCACCGTCTCAACGATCAGGTGATCAACTATCTCACGAAGAGCCTCGTCCTTATCTGCGCCGTCCGAGAGGGCATTCTCGTACACCGCGCGCTGGCGGTCCGCACTCGTTCCTTCCGCGACGATGACCCGGATGCGCTCGACGTAGTCGATGGAGCCGAGTGCCTCGGCTTGCTCTCTGACGAGGTCAACGAGTTCGTCGATGAGCTCAACCATCGGCGTGAGTTCAGACCTGCCGAAGTCGATGAGGGATTCGTCGACGCCGTAGCGCTGTGCTCTCCAGGAGTTCTCTGAGATCAGCATCCGCGAGTAGATCCGCCAACGCTGGTTCTGCATCCGACGTTCGAACATCGTGGCCACGAGGGCTTGATAAAGTGCCGCGATCGCGATGCCGTCCTCGTACCGTGTGCAGATGTCGGCTGACCGCATCTCGAGCGTCGGGTACCTGGAAGACGGTCTGATGTCCCACCAGAGTTTCGACGCGTCCTCGATCACACCGGTGTCGACAAGCACACGGACGTGCCGTTCGTAATCGGACCAACTACTGAACTCGTCGGGCATTCCCGTTCTCGGCAGCGCGCTGAAGATCGCGGGACGGTAACTCTTGAGCCCCGTGTCCTCTCCTTGCCAGAACGGAGAAGAGCCAGACAGCGCAAGGAGGTGAGGGAGGAAGTACGTGAGTTGGTTCATCAGATCGATACGCAGATCGCGGTCGTCAATTCCCACATGGACATGCATGCCGCAGATGAGGAGCCGTCGTACGACGCCCTGAAGCGCTCTCGCAAGGAGGTTGTACCTCTCCTGGTTCACGTGCCGTTGCGCCCCCCATATGGCGAACGGATGTGTCGACGCTGAGATGATCGCCATGTTGTGTTCCGCAACGGTCTCGGAGACGAATCGCCGCATGGTTCGAAGATGCTCCGAGAGCTCAGTGATATCCTGGCTGACGGGTGTGCCGATCTCGATCTGGGATCGGATGAATTCCGGACTCGTCGTCCCTACGGGCGGCCGTTCGAGCTTCTTCAGCAGGGCTTCGGGTAGATCGGGCACGAGATCGCGCGTGTCGAGGTCGACGACGAAGTACTCCTCCTCCATCCCGATGGTGAAATTTGGTGAGATCGGCATCATGCATCCTTCCGATGCCAGCGTAACCCAATTGGACTACGGCACGGTCACGAGACCTACGTCGGCGAGCGCATGCCGCAGCGCCTCCTCCTCGCCGGGACGCACCGATAGCGTCAGGACACCGCCACCGCCGTGAGGCGCGTGACGCATCTGGATGTCTCTCACATCCACGTGGGAGGCTTCAAGAGCGTGACCTACCTTCGCGATCTCGCCCGGCTCGTCGGCGAGCGCCACCCGAACTGCCGCCACGGGGGCGCCGAGGGAACGCCGCACCTCTCTCGACTCCGAGAGGTACGTTAGGAGGGCGTCATCGTCGGATTCGATCGCTGCTTCCACTGTGTCAAGTTGTTCCCGCAACGCTTCGATAGCTCCAAGAACGGCGTTGCGGTTGCTCTTGAGGATCTCTACCCACGGCAGCGGCTGGCTCGATGCGACCCTCGTGAGGTCCCGGAAGCTGCCTGCAGCGAGATCGAGGGCTTCCGGGATGCGCGCAGTCGAACCCAGCAGACTGGCTGCGAGCAGATGTGGCAGGTGGCTCACAGCGGCGACCGCGTCATCGTGGGCCTCAGCCGACATCAGGACTGGATTCGCTCCGAGCGTCTGAATGAGCTCAACGACCTTGTCGGTGGCCGAGGTGTGGCTGCCTTTGATGACGACCCAGCTCGCTCCCTTGAAGAGGGCGGACGAGGCTGTGCGGGGTCCCGATGCTTCGCGGCCTGCCATGGGGTGGGTGCCCACGAAGTTCACGAGATGCTCTCCCGCTCTGACCACGGGGGTCTTGACTCCCGTGACGTCCATGACGATCGCATCGGTGACGAGTCCCGAGACGATCTCGACTGTCGCCTTGGGGGGTGCGGCTACCACGATGATCTCGGGTTGCGCCGAGACGAGGCTGCCGATGGAGTCAGCGATCGAACCGATGAGTCCCCGCTCTCTCGCGATGGCGGAGGATTCAGGATCGGCGTCGTATCCGACGACTTCCCAGCCCGCCTCGGTGAGGCCGGCAGCGATCGACCCGCCGACGAGCCCGGTTCCGATGACGCCGACACGGGGCATCAGAGCGAACCTTGCTTCGTGTCGGTCCCCGCCGCGTCAACATTGCGCGTGAGTTGGATGATGGATCTGTTGCAGTGCATGTGCTCTATCCGTGTGTGGCGTCCCGCGAGGCTAGACGCGGGACGGAGATGTCCACAGGTCGATATCCCGTGTCCGTTGGAGTCGTTCTACTCTCAAGCATGATGCAACGAGTGCTCATCACCGGAGCTGCGAGCTGGACAGGCGGCCATCTCGTACGTCACCTCGAGACGCGGCCTGATCTCGAGGTGTCCGCAGTGGATGACAGGGATCCCGTCGTGGAGTTTGAGGCAGACTTCCAGCGTCTCTCACTTGATCGACTCACCCTTGCACGATACGTCCTTGAGGTCGAGCCCGAGGTCGTGATCCACCTCCAGGCTGTGCACCCCACCTCTGAACATGGGAGGAGTGCCGAAGCGGAGGAGCGCATCCTCGGGTCGCTCGCGTTATTCGGCGCGATCGAACGACTCGACACTGTCCGTCACGTCATCGTGAAGTCGGATACGGCGTTCTATGGCGCGAGTCCGCGCAACCCCTCGGTTCTCAGCGAATCGACACGGCCCCAGGGAACACCGAGCAGATTTCAGCGCGACCTGACAGAGATGGAACGGTTCATCGTCCAGGCCACAATTCGACATCCCGACATCGCGTTTACCGTCCTGCGTTTCGCTCCGATCTTCGGGCCTCGGGTAGGTAACCCGATCAGCCGATACCTGACACTTCCGGTCGTTCCGACACTCATGGGATTCGATCCGAGGCTCCAGTTCATCCACGAAGACGACGCCGTGTCTGCGCTTGAGCACGCACTTGACCATCCCGTCTCGGGAACCTTCAACATTGCGGGTGGTGGTCAGTTGTACCTGTCACGGATCCTTCGTCTCGGGCGTCGCATCCCTCAACCTCTCCCGGGCCGCCTCTTCGAAGGCGCACTCGGCGGGCTCTCTCGCGCTGGGATCGATGTGCCGAACCATCTTCGAGGACTGCTCAAGCATGGACGGATCACCGATACCACCGCAATGTCTGAGATCTTCGGATTCGAGCCTCGCTACACCTGCCGGCAGACGGCTCTGCACGCCTACGGCTACAAGGAGGAGACATCGTGACACGCGACGAACTCCTCTCCATGACGAAGAAGGAGCTCGCCGCGCTTGCTCGCGAAAGCGACATCTCCGGCAGATCTACGATGACCAAGGCCGCTCTCATCGACGCTCTCGCGCAACACGGCGAACCGATCGGCGAGGAGGAGCCCGGGTTGGGGAGAGCCGGGGGTGTCGCGATTCCCGGGGTTGCACCGCAGGATAGGGTTGAAGCTCGCGCGCGGCGCGATGCCCTCTACGAACGCCTGAAGAATTTCATCGACGCGGGCGTCCACTGTGAGTGGAAGAGCATCGAGGGCTACCCGTGCGGGCTACCCGTACTGGTCGGCACAGCTCGTTGCGGTTTGCACGGTGACGGCGCGATCGCGGATCGAGCGATCCCCCTTACCGGGCGGCTCGGCTTCGACACATGGCCCCGACTGTGGCGCCATCTCTCGCTTGTGACGTACGACGTTGACGCGTTCGGCCTCGACCCTGTGATCGCCGAGATGGCGTGGCACGTCCTCAACATGTTGTACTTCGACTACTTCCGCGTGGAGGTTGAGGGCATAGAGAACGTGCCAATGGAGGGAGGTGCTCTGATCGTCGCCAACCATGGTGGCGCAGCTCTGCCGTATGACGCAGCGATGCTCTCGCTCGCTGTCCTGAACGAGGCCGACATTCCGCGTCGTGTTCGGGTCATCGGGACGGAGATCTTCAACATGCTTCCTGTCGTATCGCACCTATATCGAAAGGTCGGTGCGGCGTACGCAGTGAGGGCCGACGCGAGGGAACTTCTCAGGAGGGGGCATCTCCTTGGTGTGTTTCCCGAAGGCGAACGCGGCTTCATGAAGCCGGTCTGGGAGGCGTACCGTGTGGGGCGTCTCGGTAGGGGAGGCTTCGCCGAGCTCGCCGAGGAGGCTTCAGCCCCCATCGTTCCCGTAGCGATTGTCGGCTCAGAAGAAGTGCACCCGGCAGTGATGGTCTCAAAACGTCTCGCGAAGTTGGTCCGCGTCTTCTTCCCCGAGCAACGCGTTGAGGAGATCGCTATCGCCCTCAACCCCATACCTCTGCCTATCCGTTGGCACATCCGGTTCCTGCCTCCAGTGCTGCCTTCGTCACCTCAGCAGCATCTTGACGCCCTCGACCAGCTCGAACGGTCGGAAGACATCCGTCGAACCATCCAGGCAGCCCTCGACGACATCTTGTCGAAGAGGCGCACGGCTTTCTAACCGGCCACGAGGTACGGAGCGTTCGCTTCGCTCACCTCGATCTCGAACACGGCACATGCATGACTGCTAATAAATGCAAGCAGTATGCTGTATACTGCATCATATGAGGACGCCTCAACTCCCCGATGTCGGATCATTCATCCGAGAGCAGCGCGAACGCTCAGCGTTGTCGATCCGAAAGCTCGCTGAGATGACGGGTGTCTCGAACCCGTATCTCTCGCAGATCGAGCGCGGGATACGCAGACCGTCAGCCAAGATACTGCGCTCGATCGCGGAGGCGCTCGCCATCCGAACCGAGACCCTCTACGAGCGAGCGGGGCTTCTCGACCCCGTGGAGGCTCCCGGAGTCCGGTTGGCCATTGCACAAGACATGACGCTCACAGCGAGCCAGAAGCAAGCATTGATGGAGATCTACAAGAGTTTCATCACGAACGATCAGGAGGATTCATGATCGATCTCAACACACAGAGAGAAGCCGTGACCAAGGCTGTGCAGTCGGTCGCGGACGGTACAGCCGAGTACGCGAACAAGGCGAGGGACCTCAGCGTCTCCGCATTCAAGAGCGTTGGAGAGAGCACCAGTTGCTACGTCGAGAAGGTCGTGGAGTTCGGCGGCTCGGTTGCGACCTCTGCATCTGATACAGCCAAGACGGCTATCGAGAAGGCTCAGTCCTTCACGGAAAAGGGCATCGAGAAGGTCAGGGAAGTTCAGCTAGGCGACAAGAACCTCGGTGAGCGCGCGCAAGCCACAGTCGACACTGTCCAGGAGAAGATCGACGTCGATCAGGTTCAGGACCAGGTCGCGAAGCTCCGCGACCAGGTAGAGCAGGTTCTCGGCTCGTGGACAGACTCCTTCCGCCCGTCGGTGACGGCGGCCACAGAGGC
>JASJXX010000117.1 GCA_030123765.1 Actinomycetota bacterium
GACGGGTGGTCAGACGACTTCACCATCATCTTGGACAAGAACAACCAGAACGCGTGTGTGGATGTGCTCACCGAGTTCGCAGGGGTGTGGATCGTGACCGTTCAGGTTGAGGCTGGGGATGCCCCGAGGGTCCTGACGATCGTTCCGCGCGATGCCGTTGCGCCGGGGGAGATTCGTGTGGCGGGGAGGGGCGCCGTGGCGCTGCTGTCACCAAGCCATGGATTCTGCCCCATCCTGACGACCCGCGAGGGTTCACTGTGATTCCAGCTGCGACGGTCAACGCCTGTCCCGGCAATGACGACGGTGGCGTGGGTGAGTTCGCCGAGACCGTGGAACGGGACCTCGACCACGTCGGTGATGTCGTGAACAGCGACGGTGACGTTGATGAGTTCGAGATCGTGATGGAAGCGACCGGTGAGGTGCATCCGTTGGTGTTCCTCGTCTTCAGCCAAGGATTGAAGAAGACCGACAGGATCGCAATACACGTCGATTTGCCCCCGTTGGATACATCCCAGGGGTAGCTGGTAGTGGAGGTGTCGTCGTGTCGATCGGCTGTGGCGTGATCCTATGGGGTTCGCTGGAGTTCCCCATACCGGGTGGTGTCGGGATATCGGAAGCCATCCTTGCCGCTGGACTTGTGGCTCTTGGTGTTGATGAACCCGCGGCCTTATACCATCGCGGTCACGTCCCGAGTTCTGTCCGCCCACCTGTTTGGGGCTTGTACTCACTCCGCTGGCTGCGGCGCAACGAATACCTGTGACCGAGACGAAGGCGTAGCTGGACTGCGTTGAGGACGAGGACGTCGCGAGCGGCGTCCCTGGTCGATAGAACAGCGCAAAGGTTGCTGGACACGGCGCTAGCGTTGGATGTCGAGAGCGTCGTTGGACGTCTAATTCGAGTGGGTGAAGGAGAGATGTGAACAATCGAAGGCTTCGGTTCCTGGTTGTGTTGCTTTTTCTGCCTGCTTCCGGGCTGGCGATGGCAGCTGTGGCCGCATGGGGAGCTTCCGAGTGGACGTCGTCAGAGGGCTCCGCCGTTGCTCTTGTGTGCGGTGAATCCCTCTCCCTCCCTGATCATGACCGCACCTTCGTGGTCGACTCGACCCGTATCGTGGTGGCGATGGACGAGGAATGGCGATCAGAACTTGGAGCCGAATCCGAGGCGGCGGCGAGAAGGATGATTGTGGACGCGGCGAGCCTGTTCAGGGGTGTTCATATTCATCTGCTCACGGTGCGTAGCGTCGAGTGGGACTCACCTGACGAGTTGGGTTCGGTGCGAGCGCTGCTCGATGCAGCAGAGGCATCAATCTCGCTCGATGATGTGGACATCGCTGTGGTGCTGACGGCACAAGCGTTGGAGACGAACCAGGACGGCGATGCCAAGATCGGGGACAGGTATGCGATCGTCGCTCGACACCCAGATCGCCCAGAACGCGACGCAATGGTTCTTGCTCACGAATTGAGCCATTTGTTTGGCGCACATCATGGCTGCGATCTGCCCGAACACGGTGGGCTCATGGCAAACCAGGGCTTCAGCGAACCCGGGCTGCTGTGCCCCTGCACCCGTCGGGTGTTGGAAATGAATGCCGACCGCTTTCACCGGTCATTGCAATGAGTCCTATCAGCCACGATCGTGAGTCGTCGACAGCGGGCGCCACCCATCCGATCGCCCAGTTGTGCCGTCTGTTGCTCCTTGTGTTCGTTGCCGCTGTGCTGGTGGCGGCGATTCCCGTTGTGATTGGGGGCAGAAACGTACTGGCAGAAACTGCGGAAGAGATCTGGGAGGCACGACTCAGGCTTGCGTCCCTGGCGGCAGCCCACGCGGACAGAGGTTTGACCGAGGCCTTTTACGAGATCGAGCTGATGGCAATCGGACGGACGTCAGGGAGCGACGGTGACAAACCGATACCGGCAGACCGCGGTCTGCGGTCGGTGCTGGGCGAAGCCACCAGTTTTCGAGCCGGAGTCGTGGTGTTGGACGCTCACGGCGATGTCAGCTACTGGGAGCCAAGCGATCTCGGTACAGACCTCGAGCGCAGTCTTCCCGGCGATGTGATGGCTGCTGCGGCAGAGAGCGATGATCGAGTGGTCTCTGAGCCTTATGTCGATCCGCGGACGGGTGAGATCGTGAGCGCACTGAGTCTCCCGTTGTTCGATGCGAATGGAACGAGACGAGCCACCATCGTCGGTCTGTTCCATGTCGGTGGGCCCCTCATCACTGATCTCGTGGCACCAGCGTTCAGCCTCGGGGCCTCCGGACATTCGGACCTCGTGGATGCGCGTGGGAGAATCGTCGCAGCGATCAATCCGGCCCATGGACCGGATGCGGGTGACCATCCGGAGTTCTATGTCGCTGTGGCGCTTGCGCGAGTGCCGACCGTCGATACGGTTTCTCACGATCCTCCCGCGTATTCACTCGATTCTTCCGAGTATCACGTCATGGCGTATGCGCCTCTCAGGATGGCCCCGTGGGGGGTGGCCATTGGAGCGAGCGAGGCCAGCACGATGGCGGCGGTGACGCGTCAACGCACGGCGATGGTGGTGTTCGGCTCATCGGCGATTGGTGTATTGCTGGCTGGGTTGCTGATCGTCGCGTACGTGTGTCGGTCATACCGCAGACCGGCCGACGACCGGTCCGGGGTTCCGGAGGGGTAGGAGACAGTGTCTCGGAGGAATCGTCGCGTCGCAAAGATGCCGGCCATGTCGAGAACCGACTGAGGAGGATGGTCGCGAGGATCTCGGAAAGGGAGTCCGATGCGCCAAAGCAGACGCACTCACGGCCGGCACGGCGCCGAACGTCGGTCTTGTGTCATGGCGTGCGTGTCGCGCATGTGTCGCGAATGCGTCGAGAGTTGGCCCGCGACGCTGCAAGGTGTTGAGTGGCGCGATTGCCTGAAGTCTGT
>JASJXX010000002.1 GCA_030123765.1 Actinomycetota bacterium
GTGCCCGGGGCGGGACTCGAACCCACACACCCATTACGGATAACGGATTTTAAGTCCGCCGCGTCTGCCAGTTTCGCCACCCGGGCGCCGAACAGAACTGTAGAGCGGACCTCGACTTCACGCAGCCGCCGCCGGTTTCCTAGGCTGGCACCAGTAGACCAAAGGAGCTAGTCGGTGAAAGTCTTCCCTCCTGAGAAGATCCGCAACGTCGCACTCGTAGGCCACTCCGGATCTGGAAAGACGACGCTCGCGGAAGCACTTCTCTTCCGCGCCGGAGCAATCACAAGAATCGGCACGGTTGCCGAAGGAACCACCGTCACCGATTACGACCCGGAAGAGCACGAGCGAGGCACGACGATCTCGATGGCGCTCGCCCCGTTCGAGTGGCGCGGCCACAAGGTCAACCTCATCGACACCCCCGGGTACGCTGACTACGCGGGAGAGCTGCACTCTGCGCTCCGGGTGACCGACCTCGCCATCTTCGTCGTCGACGCCGTTGAGGGAATCGAGGTGCAGACGGAGTACGCGTGGCGGATCGCCGAGCGCCTCGAGGTGCCCCGGATGATATTCATCAACAAGCTCGACAAGGAACGGGCGTCATTCGAGCGGACACTCCTCCAGTTGCGGGACCGTTTCGGGTCTGGCATCGCTCCGATCGAGCTTCCGATCGGCGAGGAAGCTTCGTTCCATGGCGTTGCAGACCTTTTCCGGAGCAGGGCATACATCTATGACTCGGGCAAGGCCGAGGTCGTCGGCATGCCGGAAGAGATCGTCGAGCAAGAGAGCGAGGTACACGACAATCTCGTGGAGGGCATCGTCGTCGCCGACGACACCCTGTTGGAGCGGTATCTCGAAGGTGACATCCCTGGCGTCGACGAGCTAGAGCACACCATGGCGGTAGGCGTCGCAGCAGCAACTGTCTTCCCTGTCGTGTGCGGATCGGCGATCGGGCCTATCGCTGTCGACAGGCTCGCTGATTTCATCATCGAACTCGGACCCTCGCCCCTCGACCGACCACCGGCGATCGTCGCGGCAGGCGACCAGGAGGTCGAGATCGAGAAGGATCCGAACGGCGACCCTCTCGCATTCGTCTTCAAGACACTCGCCGACCCTTACGTTGGCCAGATCTCGCTGCTGAAAGTGATGTCGGGCACTCTCAGGCCGGAGACCCATCTCACGAATAGCCGATCCGGCCAGGACGAGCGTCTCGCAAAAATCGCGACCATGTTCGGAAAGGAGACGACCCTCGTCGACGCCGCACCCGCTGGTGACATCGTCGCAGTAGCGAAACTCACCGACACGAAGACGGGAGACACGCTCGCCCCCAAGCACAAGCCCGTCACCGCCGCACCCGTAGACTGGCCCGAGCCAGTCCTCGCTATCGCGGTCACGGCCCGCACTCAGACCGATGACGACAAACTCTCCGCTGCGCTGTACCGAATCCTCGCAGAGGACGCCTCCCTCCGGCTCGAGTGGAATAGCGAGACACGCCAGACCCTGTTGTACGGCCTCGGCGAGAGCCACGTGCAGACGGCGATTCAGAAGCTCGAACGGAAGTTCGGCGTGCAGGTGGACCAGGAGAAGGTGAAGGTCCCCTACCGCGAGACGATCACGCGCCCATCCGAGGCCGAAGGCCGACACAAGAAGCAGTCCGGGGGCCACGGCCAGTACGGCGTCTGCCACCTGCGGCTCCGTCCCACTGCGCGAGGAGAAGGACTCGCCTTCGTCGACAAGGTCAAAGGTGGCTCGATTCCTCGCCAGTTCATCCCGGCCATCGAGAAGGGTGTCATCGAGACCATGGAGGCCGGCGGCGCCCATGGTTTCCCCGTCGTGGACGTCGAAGTGACTGTTGACGACGGCAAGTACCACGCAGTCGACTCTTCCGAGATGGCATTCAAACTCGCGGCGAGGGATGGCTTCAAGACGGCCTTCGCCCTTGCGGCCCCGGTCGTGCTCGAGCCGATATCGCGGGTCGCCATCACGATCCCGGCGGCCTTTCAGGGTGACGTGATGGGGGACATCGCTGCGCGACGGGGGGCGGTACAGGGCTCCTCCGCCGGCGAGAACGGCGCACAGATCATCGAAGCCCTCATCCCGACGAGTGAGATCGTCCGATACGCGATTGACCTTCGATCGCTCACCCACGGCTGGGGGCGTTACACGGCATCCTTCGAGCATTACCAGGAACTTCCGTCACACCTCGTCGACCGTGCAATGGCTGACGCCGCAGAGTGACGCTCTCAGCGGGCAAGTAGCGAAGCTGCGAGGCCGTCGAGAAGGTCGTGTTCGCTCACAACGATCTCCTCCACTCCCGTCCGGGCCAACGCCCGCTCCGCGATCACGGCGCCCGCGAGAATGACGGGCGCCCGCTTCGGATCAAGCGAGGGAATCGCCGCAGTCTCGGCGACGTCGAGCAGACTGAGCGCGGTGATCGCCGCCCTGATATCGCCTATCGTGAGCACGGATTGTTCGACCGCGTCGCGGTCGTAGGCGTCGAGGCCCAGCGCAATCGCCTTGAGGCTGGTGAAGGTGCTCGCAACACCGACCGTCGTGCCCGGCGTCCCGGGAATCTGAACCCTTGACAGCTCGACATCCGTGTGGGCTGCAGCCTCATCGAGCTGCCGCATGGACGACGGACGGTCAGGGAGTCGGCGCTCGGTGAGACGCACCGAGCCGATGTCGATGCTCACGGCATAGGAGGGCGCCGCGTCACCGTAGACGAATTCTGTCGAACCACCCCCGATGTCGATGACCAGAAAGGGGGGATCACCTCGCAGATTCGCCGTCGCGCCTGCAAACGAGAGTCCGGCCTCATCGGTGCCTGAGATGATGGTCGGCTCCGTGCCGATGACTCCGGCGATCGAACGCATGAGCGCGTCCCCGTTCGAGGCATCACGCGACGCTGACGTCGCGACCGCGCCGACACGAGACACCGAGTGACCGTTCATCACGCCGAAGTACCGCTGCAGCACATCGAGCGTGTCGGACATCGTGTCCTCTCTGAAGCAGCCGGAGGAGTCGACACCTCGGCCAAGACCCGTGATCGTGGCTTCTCGATACAGCTCGAGCCCACCGCGATCTGTGATGAGCAAGCGGACAGAATTCGACCCGATGTCGATGGCGGCAACGTTCACGCAGGCTCGACCCACTGCTCGTTGCGGATGATCTCACCCCGGGTCTCGACGACACATCGGAGGGTGCAGTCAAGAGGTTCGACCGTGCACGCAACCTTCCGCCCGACCGGGTTCTCGTTGCCTGCAGCCGTGTCTGCATACTGGGCATGGAGGCACTTCACCCCCCCCTTGGAGCCCGCGATGCCCCCGCTCGGGAGCGGACCATCCCAGCCATCGGGGATCAATCCAGAGCGATGTTCCTCGTAACGCCGCATCGCCGCAGCGAACTCCTCCGCGAGTTCGGGGTCCGAGGCGATCGACTCGTCTGCTTCACGGACTCCACCATCGGCCTCGAGCCGTGCTATCCGGATCTTGGCGAGCGGACATGTGAGCCAGTGCGTTGTGGGGAACGGTGTTCCATCGTCGAGGATCGGCGGCACATCAATGACGACTGGGAGTCCTAAGGCGCATCGCAGAGCAACATGCACCTCCGATCGAGGAGGTCTCCCCATCTGGATCGTCACGACCGAACGATCATCCATCGTTCGTGAGGTCGTTCCCCGTGATGAAGTCCCAGACGCGCTGGAAGAACGATCGCTCCTCTGTACCGGTGGCCACGGGTACCGCGGGAGGGATCTCCGGTGCCTCCCCCTCAAGCACGATCACCACGTACCCGATCTCTCCCGGTCGCACAAAGCCGTACTGCTCACGTGCGATTCGCTCAACTTCCTGCTCGGTGTAGAGAGCCTGTAGGTCGGCGTCGAGATCGGCGTTGACTGACCGGAGCTCCTCGAGTTCGATCCACGCAGCCTCAACACGCTCACCACGCGCGAGGAACTCCCCTACGGGCAAGACTCCCGTCGCTGCGAAGCCCGCAGTGACGAAGAGCACGATGACGAGGGATGAGCGCCACGGCATGCGCCACCTCCGATTCCCGGGTTCAGGGACTCGAGGGGCCGACCGCTCAAGAGTGTCGGTCATAGGAATTTCCTGAACCTCTCCCAGCCTGCGAACCTTGCATCGGATCCGAGATCCTCCTCGATTCGCAGGAGCTGGTTGTACTTTGCAGTGCGCTCACCTCGTGCGGGAGCACCTGTCTTGATCTGGCCAGCGTTCGTCGCGACCGCAAGATGCGCGATGAACGAATCTTCCGTCTCGCCGGAACGGTGGCTCACCATGACACCGTAGGAGGACCGCTCCGCGAGCTGCATCGTGTGCAGCGTCTCTGAGAGCGAACCGATCTGGTTCACCTTGATCAGCACGGCGTTCGCGACACCAAGGTCGATCGCCTTCTCAAGCAGGTCGACATTCGTGACCAGGAGGTCGTCCCCTACGATCTGTGCTCGCGAACCGAGCTGGTCGGTAAGAACCTTCCACCCCGCCCAGTCATCCTCGCTCAGACCGTCCTCGACAGAGACGATAGGGAAGTCACGGACGAGCCCTGCGAGATGATCGACCATCTCAGACGACGTGAACGTTGCTCCGGAGAGCTCGTAGGAGCCAGCGCGGTATAGCTCCGTCGCTGCGACATCGAGAGCGAACGACACGTCCTCGCCGACCGTGTAGCCGGCGATCTCGATAGCCTCTGAGAGAACCTCGAGAACCTCCCGATCACCCGGCAGATCGGGAGCGAATCCACCTTCATCACCGACGTTCGTCGGCAATCCGCGCCCGGCGAGCACCTTCTTGAGAGCGTGGTACACCTCGACACCTGCCCGCAGCGCCTCGGAGAACGTCGGCGCCCCTCCGGGCACGATCATGAACTCCTGCGTATCGATGGAATTGGCAGCGTGCACACCGCCGTTCACGACGTTGAAACAGGGTGTCGGTAGCGTGCGGGCGCTCGTACCTCCGAGGTACCGGTAGGTAGGCAGGCCAACACCTGCGGCAGCCGCGCGGCAGACCGCGAGGGAGACAGCCAGGACAGCGTTCGCCCCGAGGTTTGCCTTGTTCGGCGTACCGTCCAGATCGAGCATCAACTGATCGATCATCTCTTGATGGGTCGCGTCGAGACCGATCAGCCTGGGAGCGATCGTGTCGTTCACATTAGTCACCGCGCGCAGGACGCCCAGGCCACCGTACCGGTCGCCGCCGTCGCGCAACTCAACAGCTTCGAGCGCTCCCGTTGACGCACCTGAGGGGGCCATCGCCCTCCCGAAACCGCCGCCTCTGAGGGTCACCTCAGCTTCGACGGTCGGATTCCCACGCGAATCGAGGACCTCGCGAGCATGGACTCTCAAGATTGACGTGGATGACGCGGTCATGACGCTCCGAGGGTAGACGGCGGATCGCTCCGCCAGGTGGATTGAGCAGGGGAGATCGATTTCGCCGAGAGCCACGCAGCTTCGAGCTCCGCGGTGCTTGCGTCCACCATATCCATCGATCTCGATGCGAACTCCCGCTCCATGGACTTGAACCGTGCGATGAACTTGTCTACCGAAGCCCGAAGCGCGACCTCGGGGTCGATGCCGAGATGGCGCGACAGGTTCACAACGGTGAACAGCACGTCACCGAGTTCCTCACGAGCGGCAGCCTTATCGTCACCCGCGGCGATGAGCTCGTCGATCTCATCCTTGAGCGCCGTCATGACCTCATCAGCGCCCTCCCAGTCAAAGCCGACGCTCCGAGCACGCTTCTGCACCTTCATCGCCCTCGCAACTCCAGGCATTCCGATCGGAATGTCATCCATGAGGCTCTCGCGGCTCTTCTCCACCTTCTTGATCTGCTCCCAGTTGCTGAGCACCTCGTCCGCGTCAGCGACCTCGACGTCCCCAAAGACATGCGGGTGCCGTTGCACGAGCTTGCGCCGAACGCCCTCAGCAACTTCGTCGATGTCGAAAGCACCGGCCTCGGATGCGAGCGTCGCGTGGAACACCACCTGGAGAAGGAGGTCCCCGAGCTCGTCCTCGACCTCCGCGTAGGCACCGAAGTCGGGCTCTCCCCCCGGTGCATCAGGGGGGAGGTGACCGATGGCATCGGCCGTCTCATAGGCCTCTTCGATGAGGTGTGTGACCAGCGTGTGATGGGTCTGAGCGCGGTCCCACGGGCACTCGCGCCGCAGGATCCGATGGACATCAATGAGTCCCATCAAGCCGGACGAGGTCGCGGGGACGTACACGGTGGTGCGCGGGCCTGCGTCGTAGCGAGCGACTTCACTTACGCGCATCGTCGTGACGACCTCATCGTCATCTCCGAGCCGGTCGAGCACCGTGACCTCTGTCTCCGGGCCGATCGTGCGTGTCAACGCAAGGGAGACGTCCGATGAACGCAACTTCGAATCGACCTGGGTAACGAAGGTTGGCAGATGCAACGGAAGCGGGTCAGGCAGGTCTCTGGCATCAAGCACCTGAAGCCCATCTGCGATCGGATCGACACCGACAGCGATGTAGGCGAGGTCGAGGAAGGAGAGACCGGGACGCACCGTCACATCAATACCGGCCTCGCGCGCAAGAAGCCTGACCTTGGCGACCGCGCGCTCTCCAACAACAGCGCTCCCTGGAACCGCGTAGACGACCGAGCCCTTCGCTGCCGCTGCAACAACACGCTCCGCTATGGCCGTGTAGATATCGTCGAACCCGTCAAGCCCGTCATAGAGGTCGTCACAGGGCAGAACTGCACGCCGTGCTGCAAGCTGCTGAGCGGCGGGGTGGTTCAGCGTGCGTACCACGACCGTCTCCGCCTCGTCGAGAAGTTCCCAAGCGCCGGCATCGACGTGGCCGATCCCCGCTGGGCCGAGGCCGACGATGGTGATTGTCACGTCAGGGAGAGGGGGGCGGAGGGAGGATGCCATCGACTGGCGGGTACCACGTGCCGATCTGGCTTCGAACTTTGATGTCTGCGCTCTCGACAGCATCATTGAGCCATCTTCCCCAGGGGCCGTCAAGGAGCGTGTCAGGGATCCACTTCAGTGGATCAGCCGCGAGCTCCTCGAGCGACTCGGGCACGTCACGTGACTCAACGAAGATCACATGCCACCCGAACTGCGTCTCGATAGGCCCTGTGAACTCTCCAACAGGAACGGTAGAGATGGCCGCGGCGAACGGTCCCACGAACGAGCTAGGCGATATGGGGCACGGGAGCGCTCCACCCGGTGAAGTAGTGTCGAGGGAGACCGCATCCGCGAGAACCGCAAGGTCTTCTCCTGCGTTGAGCCGACCGAGCACCTCCTCCGCCTCGACCTGTGTAGCAACAAGGATGTGGCTGACGCAGATCTGAAGGAGGAAGGGCTGGTCGTCCTGCCAGATCTTCTGGAGAACATCGTCTCGCAACGCGAGAGCCTTGCGCACCTCGGATCTCAGCAGAAGCTGTGTGATGAGGACATCGATAGCACTCTCGGTGAAGGCAGGGTCAGCCTTCATAGAGTCAATCAAGTTCCGTCCCGAGAGCGGCGCCTGTTCTTCGAACGCCTCCCTCGCTTGCGGCGTGTCAAGACCGGTCAACCCGAACTCTGTCTCTGCGGCGGCGAGCATCGCCTCGGTGAAGATGAGCCTCGACAGGTCGGATCTGAATTCCTCGGAGGACACGGAGCTTTTTGTGACGTCACGAGGCCGGAGACTCAGCACATACGCGTCGGTGATCTCGGAGCCGTTCACGGTGGCTGCAACGTCGGCAGAGCTGCAACCTGAGGCAAGGACGGCCGACGCTGTTAGAGCGAGCACGATTCGTCGTGTTCTCATCATGGTGTCCCATCGGGTTCGGTTGGTGCTGGCCACATTGTACGGAGGAACTCGGCAATCGCTGTAGCCGGTGAGCCGACGGGAGGGGGGAGATACAATTCAGATCCCCGCAGAATCGCCCCACGCGCGATCCGGCGCAACCGTACTTCCTGGGACGCCTTCATCGTTACCGGAGCGATCTTCACTTCGCGACGGTTCTGCACTACCTCCGTGATTCCGATTCTGAGCGCCTCGACGCGTACCCGCGCAACGTCGATCAGGTCGCCAGCGCGCTTCGGCAGGTCGCCGAAGCGATCCTCCCACTCGGTAACGACATCGTCCACGGCTTCAGTCGTCGTTGCCGCAGCGAGTCTCCGGTACGCCTCGAGACGCGCCTCGATGCCAGGTGCGTAGTCGTCAGGCAGGTGGGCATCGACGTACAGGTCGATCCGAACCGGCTCGGGCTCTGGATCTGAGGGAGCCACCCCCTTCAGCTCGTTCACCGCGTCTGCAACAAGTTCGGTGTACAGATCGAAGCCCACCGCTGCGATGTGACCGGACTGGGTCTCGGACAGGATGCTGCCAGCACCGCGTATCTCGAGATCGCGCATCGCAAGCTCGAACCCGCTCCCCAGATCAGCGAACTGGCCGATCGCCTCGAGTCTGCGATAAGCGGTCTCGCTGAGTGTCTCCTCAGCGGGGTGGAAGAGGTAGGCGTACGCCCGCTGGCTGGAACGTCCGACCCTGCCACGCAGCTGGTAGAGCTGGGCAAGTCCAAGCCTGTCCGCGCGGTCGACGATGATCGTGTTCACTCGCGGAAGGTCAAGGCCAGACTCGATGATCGTCGTGGCGACGAGGACGTCGAAGTCGCCGTTCCAGAAGTCGAACATGACCTGCTCGAGTCGCCCCTCAGACATCTGCCCGTGCGCGACCGCGAACCGCGCATCCGGCACGAGATCTCTCAGTCTGGCCACCGCGTGGTCGATCGTCTCCACACGGTTGTGCACGACGTACACCTGCCCCTCGCGCAGTATCTCGCGCCGGATCGCGGCTACCACGACACGCTCGTCGTACGGACCGACGTAGGTGAGAATCGGGTGCCGATCCTGGGGCGCGGTTCGAATGCTGCTGACGTCTCTGATGCCCGTCAGCGCCATCTCAAGAGTTCGTGGGATTGGCGTCGCGGTCAGCGTCAGCACATCGACGCTCGCTCTGAGCTCTCTCAGGCTATCTTTCGCTGCGACCCCGAAACGTTGCTCTTCGTCGATGACCACCAGGCCGAGCGACTTGAATTCGATGTCGGGGGACAACAGCCGGTGTGTTCCCACCACAATGTCAACAGACCCATCGCGGATGCCTGCGATGACCTCCCTCTGCTGTCTCGCTGTCAGGAATCGTGAGAGCATCTCAACCCGTACGGGATACGGGGCGAAGCGCTCTTTGAACGTGGCGAAGTGCTGCTGTGCGAGCAGCGTGGTCGGGACGAGCACTACGGCCTGTCTCCCATCCTGAACAGCTTTGAACATCGCACGGATCGCGACCTCGGTCTTCCCGAACCCCACATCTCCAAAGATGAGCCTGTCCATGGGCAGGTCAGACTCCATGTCCGCCTTCACGTCATAGATCGCCTGAAGCTGATCAGGGGTCTCCTCGTATGGGAAAGCGGCCTCAAATTCGGCCTGCCACGGTGTATCGGGTGAGAACGCGTTACCACGAGCTGCAGCCCGTCTCCTGTGGAGTGCTACAACCTGGTCTGCGACGACCGCGATCTCCTTGCGAATTCTGCTGCGGGTCTGGCCCCAGTCGGATCCACCCATCTTCGACAGGCGGGGAGCCTCACCACCCGTGTAGCGCGTCACCGCGGCAAGCTGGTCCGTCGGGACGTAGAGCCTGTCGCTCCCCGCGTACTCGACAAGGAGATAATCTCGCTCAACCCCCGCGATATCCCTGTGGACGAGACCGGCGAACCTGCCGATCCCGTGGTGGCGATGCACGACGTAGTCGCCGGCGTTGAGATCCCGATAGGCATCAACCACAGGTCTTCGAGTGCCCCGTCGAGCCGAACGGTGAGCCCTCCGCCTCCCTGCAACCTCCCTCTCCCCTACGACTCCAAATCCGAGAGCGGGGAATACGAACCCGTTGTGGATGCCGACTGCCGTGACAGCCGCTTCCAACGTAACGATGCGATCCACGACTGGCAGGTCAGCTCCGTGCTCACCGAGAACTCTCGCGACACGTTCTGCCGCAGCCTGGCCATCCATCGCGACGACGATGTCGACACCTCGCCCGCTCCATCTGTTGATGGCTTCTGCGATCGACTCGGGATCACCGGGCACCCCGTCAAGCGAGCGGATCTCATAGCCGCGGTCCCCCGGTCCCGAGGGATGAGGTGGTGCTTCGATCAGGCGATCCGCGATCGCACCCGTATCAAGGGGGAGGAATAGCGCGGGATGTGCGGCGGGGTCGGGGCTCTCGATACCCCAGGTGCCTGAGAGCGCATTAGCGAGATCAGCTTCTTCGGTGATGAGTTCCTCTGCCCGCGCGGCGCACCGCACCGGGTCGAAGAGGAACACCGGTGCGTCTGTCTCGTCGAGAACTGTCCGTGGCGGAGCCATCCACGGCAGCCACGACTCCATTCCCTGGAACGGAATTCCGTTGAGGACACGGTCCCACGTCTCCGCTGCCCATGGCGCGTCAACGAGGAGTTCACGAGCACGAACCGCCAGTTCGGCGTCGATGAGAACCTCGCGTGCGGGGTAGATCGCGACCGATTCGAGCACTTCTTCGGATCGCTGGGATACGGCGGAGTATGTGCGGAGCTCGTCGAGGATGTCACCATAGAAGTCGAGCCGGATCGGGAGGTCTGCGTTCGGCGGGAACACGTCGACGATCCCGCCCCGGACGGCGAGGTCGCCTCGCGCCTCCGCTCGATCAACACGGTTGTACCCGAGGCCGACCAAGCCAGCGACGACGTCTGACAGGTCGTAGGACTCGCCCCGGGCGAAGACGGTAGGAGCGACCGGAGTGGGAGAGACGCGCTGCACCACTGCCCGCACGGAAGCGACCACGATGAGGGCGCCGGGTTGACCCATGCGGTGTCGCGCCTCGACACGGGTCGCCATCGTCACGACGTTTGGTGATACATGTTCGAACGGGAGCGTCTCCCACGCAGGCAGACGGATCACGTCCGAAGTAAAGATCGCTACGTCGTCTGCCAGATCATCCGCCTCGCGTTCGCCCGGAACCACGGCGAGGACCGACCGATTGAGCCGCTTCGCCATCGCAGCCACGATGTAGGCGCGCGCGGAGGGCGCAACGACCACGCGACCGGGGAGGGGAGCGTCTAGGTCGCGACGCCAGCGATCGAGGAGGACGCTGAGCGGAGCCACTTCCGGCAGGTTACCGGGGACGCCGGCCAGCAGACACTTGTTGCCGCTCGGCAGCGTACTCGACCATGTCCTGCTGCATCAGGCGACCATCGACGCGCTCGCCTCCGATGGCGGCGATAATCGGCTGATGCAAGTCCCCTCCAGCATTCTCTATGGCGGCCGTCGAGGTACCCCGCCTGCGCTCATCGCCGCAACGGCGGCCGTGACTCTACTCTTCGTCGCGACCCCCTTCCTGATCACTCCCCTCTCTCAGCGATACGGGATCTCGGAGGGCTTCGCAGGCTCGATCTCCGTGGCACAAGTCGGGGCCTTCGCCGTTGCAAATTTCCTTTTCCCGCGACTACTCCGCCCATCCGGGAAGCTGCTGCGTCTCGCGGCAGTCGCCCTCGTCGCGCTGAACGTTCTCAGCGTTCTTGCAGGCGAGTACGCCCTCCTCCTTCTCCTTCGCATGTTGGCAGGAGCGGCCGCTGGAACGATGACGTGGCTGACGTGGTCCAACGCGATGCGGCGGAGACGCGCAATGTCTTCGATCGCTGCAACCGGTCCGATGACGGCGTTGTTCGCGACCCCTCTCATAGCGGTCGTCGCTGGCTGGGGGGGAGATCAGGCCGTGTATGCGTTCCTCGCCATCGCTGCCCTCCCTGCGGCTGTGTTGTGGGCGCCTGTCGGGGGTCGCAGACGCACGAGGAGAGTCATCTCCGGGTCACGGTCAAACCGGATCCTCCTCGCTTCGCTATTTTGCTTGACCTTCTTCGGCTCTGCGATGTTCATCAACCTGACGATCGTCGCGAGGGAGATTCATGGACTGTCGCCCTTCGCGGCTTCGATCGCGTTCAGCTTCAATGCCGCAGGAGCCCTCCTCGGTGCTCGCCTCTCGACGCGTCACCGCCGTCCCGGGTGGTTCCTGGCGTCGATCGGACCCGCCGCGCTGTGCACCGCCATCGGACCGGCATGGCTGTTCTACGTGGGCATGACGTGGTGGGGCTTCGCGTTCTGGATGGGTATTCCCGGAGTGCTCCAGATGCTCGTCGACCGCTCGCTTGAACCGAGCGAGCGCGCCGGCGACGGACAGGGTGTCCTCGCCCTGGGTCGAGCAGCAGGCCCAGCCCTCGGCGGAGCCCTCGTCGACGGCGGTGCTCTCATCGCCCTCGCCATCATGTCGGCGATGGGATCAGTAGTGTCGGGCCTGACGGTCGTCGGCGTCAAAGAGGGCCGCGACCGCCTCCCACCCACCGACCGACGCACAATCGACCAGCAGGACGAGTAGTGCATCTGGCTATACCCGACGGTCTGGGATCCATCACACCGGAGTGGCTCACAGAGGCGTTAGCTCTCGGAGGAGCCAGCTCAGCAGCGACCGTGACATCGATTCGGATGGAGCGAGTGGGCGAGGAGCAGGGGTGGACGGGGGAGGTCGCTCGTTGCGAACTCTCCTACTCCCACCTCGTCGAGGGAGCTCCGGCTTCACTCATCGTGAAGTTCTCCCCGCGTGACCCTGACCCCGTGTTCGGCCTGCGTGAAGTCAGGTTCTACCAGGAGATCGCTGCCGGACGAGACCTCCCCGTTCCCCTCTACTACTACGGCCAGATCGATCCCCGAAACGGAGCCAATGTTCTCCTATTGGAGGATCTGAGTCGGTTCCGCACGGTGAATTTCGTGGACGGCTGCACTCCCGCCGAGGCCGCGGTCGCGGTCGCCGGCCTGGCGAGCATCCATGCTGCCTGGTGGGGCGACGATTCCCTTGAGAGCAAGGATTGGCTGTTCACGATCGCCGACACCGACTTCGCCGACTGGTGGGGTCAGTACCCTCGAAGTATCAAGACGATCCTCCCGGAGATCGAGGTCTCACGCGGTCTCATGGAGTTCGGTGACCGGTTCGTCGCGGAGATGCCGCTGATGCTCGACCGGATCGAGGGCGCACCCTTCACCTTCATCCACAGGGATGCCCACATAGACAACATCCTCTTCGGATCCGATCCCGCCGATCGGCCTGCCGTCCTGGTCGACTGGCAGACGGCGGGACGCGGCAGAGGGGTCAGCGACGTCGCCTACCTGCTGATCAGCTCGCTCAGGCCTCCGGACCGCCGCCGATCAGAGAGAAGGCTCGTCGCCACGTACCACCGGCATCTCATCGAGTTGGGGGTTGCGGGCTACACCCTCGATGAGTGCTGGACCGACTACCTGATCGGCGCTGCAAGCAAGCTGCTCATCACGGTCACGGCAACGGTGCTCCTGGACAACACGAGTCCTCACCGCAGGGCATGGCGAAGATCCGACCTGGAGCGGCTCACGGCATTCATCGAGGATCACGACCCGATCAGTTATCTCTGATCAGGCCCTCTTCCCTGAACCACCTCACCGTGCGCGCGATCGTGTCGGACACCTCTGTGTAGGTGAGACGCAGGTCCGCCGCTGCCTTCGACCCGTCGAAACGATGGCCGTGGAGGAGGGTCCGGATCAGCTCGGGGCACACGTCCAGAGATGGCTTCACGACGAAGGCGATCCTCGCTGCCGGGATCCCCAAACGCCGGACGAGACTCCTGCTCACCCAACGGGGTGTGATTTGACGCCCGGCTCCGTCTGCGAGCAGCTCGACCGCCTCGACAACCGAGAACGTCGCGCCCGACAGGATGTAACGCTCCCCGGGCACTCCGAACTCCGCCGCGTTGATGTGTCCGTTGGTGCAGTCCTCGATGTCGATGATCGAGAGCGTCGACTCAACGAGGAGCGGACGTCGCGAGTTGAGAACGTGCAGGAGGAGCTGTGCCGAGCCTGTCGCCCTACCAGGGCCCTGCACGGAGGATGGGTTCACGATGACCAGGTCGACGCCGAGCCGCACAGCTTCAGCCGTGACCCCCAACTCCGCGAGATGCTTGCTGCGCGCATATGGCGACACGTACTCCCCCGAGTGGACAGTCTGCTCGGTACCGACCACGCCTTGACGCTCGCCGATCACCACGGCGGAGGATGTATACACGACGCGCCCAACACCGGTTCTAGCCGCGGCCCGAATCACCTCGAGGGATCCGTCCACGTTGACCCGGTCCATCGCTCGTCGGTCGCCCGAACACATCTCGTTCACACCCGCAACGTGGTACACCACGTCGGTGCCTCCCATGCCTTCGGCCAACGCATCAGCGTCGAACAAGTCGCCGATGACCGGAATAGCTCCGTGGTGTGAGACCGTACGAGCAGCAACGTCGTCTCGGGCAAGCGCACGCACCGAAGCCCCTCTGTCTATCAGTGCGGCAAGTAGATGACCGCCCACGAGACCGCTGCCGCCGGTGAGGAATGCGTCACTCTGCACGATCGCGCGGTGAGAAAACCGCCCGGAAGCGAGAGAAGTAGTCGCCTGCGGACAACACGGTCACCACAACCGCGAGAGCCATCAACCACTGATCGAGACGCCACCCGGCGAGCACGACGTCGAGTCGTATTATCGCGAACGAGACCGCTGTGAATTGGACTGCGGCCTTCGACTTCCCCCAGATAGATGGGGGCACCGTCGACTGGTCGAGAGCCGCGACCGAGCGTAACCCCATGATCGATATCTCGCGCCCGATGATGATGAAGGCGACCCAGCTGCTCATCGTGCCGATCTCCACCAGGGCCACAAGCGCCCCGGAGACGAGGACCTTGTCGGCAACGGTGTCGAGGAAGGCACCGAGGGTCGTCGTGATCCTCCACCTTCGTGCGAGGTAGCCGTCTGCGAAATCGGTGAGAGCGGCGATGACGAACACGATTGTCCCCGCGACGGCCAGGTCCTGACGGTCTGGAGACAGCAGGATCAGATACATGGCGACGGGCGTGAGGATCAGCCTGAGAATTGCGAGCAGGTTCGGGATCGACATCGACGTGCAGCCTATCGGGGTAGCGAGTGCGAGACCGGCATCACGGCTCGATCCAATTGAGCGACCGGTCGATCGCTCTCGACCAACCGGCCAGAAGACGGCTTCTGACCGCATCCTCCATGGCGGGCTGGTATCGGGTTGCTTCGCTCCAGTGACGCGTGACCTCATCTATGTCGCTCCACAGGCCCCCGGCGAGCCCAGCGCCGAAGGCCGCTCCGAGCGCAGTGGTCTCGGTGACCGACGGCACAACTACGTCGATGCCGAGCACATCGGCCTGAAATTGCATGAGCAGCGCATTCGCGACCATACCCCCATCGACCCTGAGCTCGGACAGCGCACGGCCCGTGTCGGTGACCATTGCATCGAGCACGTCCTTCGTCTGGAACGCCGTTGCTTCTAGCACCGCCCGCGCGATGTGCCCCTTGTTCGAGTAGTGGGTGAGCCCGACGAGGACGCCTCGCGCGTCGTCTCGCCAGTGTGGGGCGAACAGGCCCGAGAACGCGGGAACGAAGTAAACGTCTCCGTTGTCAGGAACGGTCGAAGCAAGAACCTCGATCTCTTCGGCGCTCGAGATGAGCCCGATGTTGTCCCGCAGCCACTGTACTGCGGATCCAGCGACCGCTACCGAGCCCTCCAGCGCGTATCGAGGGGACTCTCCTGCGATCTGATAGGCGACGGTCGTGAGCAGACCGGATGACGAAGAGACGATCTCCGTACCGGTGTTCGATACCAGGAATGCCCCCGTCCCATAGGTGACTTTCGTATCACCGACGCTGAAAGCGGCCTGGCCAACCAGAGCGGCGTGCTGATCACCGAGAATCGTCATGAGCCTTGTGCCTTCCAGGACTCCCGAACATGCTCCGATATCCCCGATGGAGGGCACTATCTCGGGGAGTAGAGCCATCGGGACGCCGACCGCGTCACAGAGATCCTCGTCCCAGGCGAGGGTTGCAAGATCCATCAGCATCGTCCTGCTGGCATTCGTGACGTCCGTCACATGCCTACCAGTCAAGTGCCACGCAAGCCACGAATCGATCGTGCCGAACGCGAGATCACCATTGATCGCGCGCCGGGCCAGATCGGGGCTCTGATCAAGTATCGAGCGGATCTTGGGACCAGCAAAGTACGTCGCAGGGGGCAGACCTGTCTTCTGTCTGAAGGCTTCAGAGCCGTAACTCGCAGCAAGCGACTTCACAAGGTCCGCGGTGCGGGTGTCCTGCCACACGATCGCGTTCGTTACAGCCTCCCCCGTCAGACGATCCCAGACGACGGTCGTTTCGCGCTGGTTCGCAATGCCCACGCCGAGAAGGTCCGACGCGCGCAGACCGGCGAGATCAAGCGCGTCCTGGATGACCGCACGCGTGTTCGCGAGGATCTCTTCGGGACGATGCTCGACCCGCCCCGGGCCGGGCAGTACCTGAGCATGCTCCATCCGGGAGACAGACACGAAGGCACCTTCAGCGTCGACGATCACGAAACGCGTGCTCGTAGTCCCCTGGTCGATCGCTCCCACGAATGCATCCACTGCCAGGCTCCGGCTAGTCGTTCAATTCCCCGGCGAATTGGCGAGCATCCTCGCCACCGGCGATGATGAATCGTTGAATCACCTCGGCTGCACGGTACACCGATACGTCAGCGTCCGGCCGCTGAGAGCGGGTGAACTTCCCGAGAACATAGGCGGCAGGATCCATTCTCCCCGGGGGACGCCCGACTCCGATCTTGAGCCGCCAGAAGTCGCGGGACTTCAGAGATCCAGCGATAGAACGGACACCGTTGTTCCCACCGTGGCCACCGGACCACTGCACCTTCAGCCTTCCAAAGGGCACATCGATGTCATCGTGCACGATGAGTACCTCAGACAGTTCGACGCCGTAGTAGCGCACGAGGGGTTGGACCACCTGGCCAGATTCGTTCATGTAAGTCGTCGGCAACGCAAGCACGGCTCGGTGGCCTTCTGTGTTCACATCCGTGATCTCAGCGCGCATCCCTTGCGGGGCACGCTTGAGCCCCGCTCGCGCGTCCTGCAGATACCGGCTCACGGCCTCGCCACCTATGTTGTGGCGAGTCCCTACGTATTCACGTCCCGGATTCCGCAACCCGACGACAAGGCGATTGCCCGACGGGGTGATCAGCCCTGATCCTCTTCGGTGCCTTCGGACGAGACCTCTTCTTCTTCTTCGCCCTCCTCGCCCTCCTCGCCCTCAAGAAGTGACGACACCGCTGCAACCTCCGCGGCGGGCAGGCTCACCGTGATGAGCGGATAGTCGCCATCATGGAGATAGGTGACGCCTTCGATCTCGATGAGGTCGCTGACAGTGAGCGTTGCGTGCAGCGCCATCCCCGAAATGTCCACCTCGATCGATGAAGGGATCGCGTTCGGGAGGGCGGAGATCGTCACGCTGGGCTCAAGCATCTGGACAATCCCGCCATCTTCGGTCACACCGATCGGGATTCCGACGAAATCAAGTTGCACCTCAGCTTCGATCTCAGTGTCCAACGACACCTGGATGAAATCGAGATGATCGATCTCGCCGCGTGCCGGATGACGCTGAACCTCGCGAGCAACGGTGAGCACGGTGTCTCCGTCAACGTCAAGCTCAATGATCGCGTTGAGGCCGGCTTCAGTGTTCAGAACGGCGCTCAGGTCATGCTTGGACACGTGGACCGCGACCGCGTCGATGTCTACTCCGTAGACGACGCCAGGCACGCGTCCCTCACGGCGGAGCCGTCGTGAGGGACGACTTCCCGCGGTCACGCGCTTCGCTGCGCGCAGAATCTCCTGCTGCATGTGTGGTCTCCAGGCAAATCGGGTGGGGGTTCATCTGTGAGTTTACGCGGATCGCGACAGAAGCGCTATAGAGCTGGCTGCAACAATCCCTCACCCCGCGTTCTCACGTCTCACTGTTCCAGGGTCCGGGACCTTCGATATGGGAGAATCTCGATGATCTCGCCAGCAACGATCCGATCCTGCACACCCTGCCAGAAGTCGATGTCGAACAAGTCAGAGTGGTAAACGTCAAACACTTCTCTCAACTCTCCCGTCAGTCCGAGGAAGCGGGGCAGTTCCTCGGGGAAGACATCGTTGGGACCAACACCGAAGGGGGGTGTGGCACTGAGTTCGTCGAGAGGATCATCTAATTGCGGAAAGCGCCTGAACTTGCATTCGGTGATCTCGCACAGTTCGTCATAGTCGTAGAACACGATCCGCCCCCTGGATGTGACACCGAAGTTCTTGAGAAGCATGTCACCCGGGAAGATATTCGTCGCGGCGAGATTCTTGATCGCCGTTCCGTAGTCGATGATCGCCCGGGCAGCGTCGTCACTACCGGCCTCTCTCAGAAAGATGTCGAGCGGTATCACTCGCCGCTCGACATACACGACCTTGAAGTTCACATCGCCGTTGTGAATCTCTACTGAGCGTGCAGCCTCGGAGAGAAGCTCGTTGAGTAGTACCTCGTCAAACCGGTCGCGCGGAAGCCTCAGATCAACGAATCGCTGCGCTTCCACGAGCCTACCCGCACGGTCATGGCGCGCCACGATGCGGTACTTGCCCGCGACCGCAGCGGGCGTGAAGTTCTTCTGAGGCGGGAAGTGGTCACGGATCACCTTGAAGACGACGTCGTACCCCCCGAGCGTGAACACAATCATGACGAGGCCGGGAACGCCGTCGGCATACACCAGCTTGTCGGTTGATGTCTCGAGGTAGCGGGCGAGATCCCTGTACCGCTCCGTTTTGGCCTGCTTGCGAAAACCGATCGAGGCATAGAGCTCCGCCGGTTTTCTCTTCGGGAGCAGATCGGAGAGGAACGCTACGAGATGACTCGGAATGTCCACGGAGACGAGGAACGCCGAGCGGGTATATGAGAACAGGATCGCCACATCCTCCTCTCCGACGAGCACCGCGCTGAGCTGCAGCCCGGATCGCCGATGCCGAATCGCGAGGGCGAAAGGCGTCTGTGTCGCGCCATGGAACATCCTGCCGATGAGATATGCCCCCTTCCCCCGGTAGAACAGTCGATCGACAACCTCGACCCGGTCCGGACACCCGGGCATCAGATCGACAGCGGCATCAAGGTTCCTGTGGATGTCTGCCCACGATGCATGGAATCGGCACTCCCTCAGCAGGTCGGCCAGCAGCGAACGGACATCAGATGGGCGGTCGTACACACGCAGCAGCGGATGGGTGGGCAGGATCGTCGGCTTCGGCGGAACGCCGAGAAACTCGATCTGTGGGTCGATGCCCTCGGTGCTGAACAGCCTCCTTGCGACCGAGTTGAAGAACGTCTCCGCGATCTCGGTGTACGGATCCGACGCGTGCTGGATGCGAAACAGGGACCTCGCGTCAGACCAGGCTTCCCTGTCGCCTGTGTCGTAGCCGGCATCGACGAGCGATTCGATCGTCGCAGCGAGATTCGACCCGTACGCGTCGAATCGCTCGAGATCGTCTCTGCGAATCGAGGGCCAATCCCTGCTCTCGAACCGAGCGGCGGCTCGCCTCGTCGAGGACTGGAACCGACGCCTGTAGGACTGAAACCCGATCGCGATCAGTGCGGCAATCTGTTCAGGAGCGAGGCTCATACGTGCCCACCACAACCTGCGGTCAGATGTTCTCGCCCTTGAACAGCTCGCTCACGGACGAATCGCTGAAGATTGCCTCGATTGTGCCTGCAACGATCGGTGCGACCGACAACACAGTCAGGTTTGGCAGCGAGAGGGCCTCAGGAGTGACAGGGAGCGTGTTTGTGATGATGATCTCGCTGATCGGAGCGGCCGAGAGCCGCTCGATCGCCGGCGGTGAGAGAATGCCGTGCGTGGCAGCCACGATGACCGAGAGAGCTCCACGTTTGACGAGCAGTTCAGCGCTCGCTACCACGGTGCCCGCGGTGTCGATCATGTCATCGACGATCACGCAGTGCCTGCCTTCGACGTCGCCGACGACCCACTCGGCATCGACATCGTTCCGCAGTTCGCCGCGACGCCTCTTGTACACGAACGCAACCTCAGCGTCGATGTGGCTGGCAAACCTCGTGGCACGTTTCACGCCGCCGGAATCGGGAGATACAAAGGTGATCGGGCCATGGAGCCTGTGAGCGAAGTACTCCTCGAACAGGGGCATTGCGGTGAGCGAATCGAACGGCGCATCGATGAAGCCCTGGATCTGGCCCGTGTGCAGGTCAACAGATGCGATGCGGTTCGCTCCCGCCGCGATAAAGAGATCACCCATCATCTTTGCGGTGATCGGTTCGCGTGGTCGACCCTTCTTGTCCTGGCGTGCGTAGCCATAGCATGGGACAACGGCAGTAATCCGTTTCGCCGACGCACGTTTGAGCGCGTCGATCATGATCAACTGCTCCATGATGTGTTCATTGACTGGATCCGAGTGGCTCTGGATCACAAAACAGTCTGCGCCTCGCACGGACTCGGTGTAGCGGATGTATATCTCGCCGTTCGCGAACGTCGATCGCTCCACGCCACCAAGTTCGGTGTCGAGGAGCTTGGCTACCTCAGCCGCAAGATCCTCGTTTGCCGACCCCGAGAACACCATGAGCCTCTTGAGCCCCGGACGCATCATCACTCCTCCGACTCCTTCTCCGCGCGTAGCCGCCGCCTCTCAGCGTAGCCAGGGATGTTGCGTTGTGAACTTCGCTCAATGCCGAGGGAACCTTCGGGTACGTCATCCGTGATGACGGACCCCGCTCCCGTGTAGGCGTCATCCCCGATCATCACAGGGGCCACCAGCATCGTGTCTGAGCCGATCCGCACACGGTCTCCGATTGTCGTGCGATACTTCTTGTGACCGTCGTAATTGACGGTGACGGTGGCCGCCCCGATATTCGTATCCCTGCCGATGGTGGCGTCACCGATGTAGCTGAGGTGGGGGATCTTGGATCCCTCGCCGATCTCAGAATTCTTGACTTCGACGTAGGCCCCAATCTTGGTTCCGCCGGCGAGAACGGTGCCGGGACGCAGATACGTGTACGGGCCGATCAAGGAGTTCTCGCCCACTACTGCACCGCGGAGTACGGCGTGGACAACTATGGCATCTGCACCGATGACCGAGTCGTGTACCTGCACGCTCGGGCCGATGCACGCACCGACCGCGACGGTCGTATCGCCCGTCAGGTAAGTATCGGGGTAGATCTGACTTCGGGGGGCGACGTCGACTCCTGCGTCGATGTACACGCGTGATGGGTCGAGCATCCAGACACCCGACTCCATGAGCGTGGTGTTGATGCGGGTTCTGAGCACCGCTGCCACCTCTGCGAGCTGAGCCTGAGTGTTGACTCCGACCCCCTCCTCGGCATCGGTGAGGAACCCTGCCACCCGGTGACCCGCAGCAACAATGACGCTGACGGCATCGGTGAGGTAATACTCACCCTGGTCGTTCTCATTCGAGATCTGTTCAAGCGCCTCCGCGAGCAGCGCACCGTCAAAGACGTAGACGGAGGTGTTCACCTCGCTGATAGAACGCTGTTCATGCGACGCGTCGCGCTCCTCGACGATCGCTGCAACATCTCCGTCCAACCGGATGATCCGTCCGTACCCGTGCGGGTCATCGAGTTTGACCGTGAGGACTGTCGCCGCGGCAGCGCTCTGATTGTGGCGTTCCACGAGCCCACGGAGCGTCTCTGCCTTGATGAGAGGCATATCACCGGGAACGACGACCACGATGTCGTGGACCCTGGTGAAACCGCCGAGACCGACCATGGCGGCATGTCCTGTTCCGTTCTGCGGTTCCTGGACCGCGGTGATGATCCCCTCCGCGAGCCCGGAAGTCACCTCGTCGGCTTGAACTCCAACGACGACGGAGGTCTCGTCTGGGTCAAGCATGCCTACGGCTTCGAGAACCCAGTCGAGCAGTGTTCGACCTGCTGCGGTGTGGAGCACTTTGGCCAACCCGGTCTCCATCCGGGTACCTCTGCCTGCTGCGAGAATGATCACGCCGACACTCATCTGATCACAACCTTTGGTCGTTTCGCTGGGGGGACAGGACTCGAACCCGTACTAGGTGGACCAAAACCACCTGTGCTGCCAGTTACACCACCCCCCACTGTGGTGGCGCGCACACCAAGTCTAGAGGAGGGTCGAGCGTGTATCCCTTCGCTGTCACCCATCAACCCGCTCCCATCCGCGCCCGACGAGCGCAACGGCTTCGGCAGCTCTCAGTGGTACATCGATGCTGCGAACAGCGCCCTCTGCTTCTTCGAGGGTACCAAAGAAGCCGAAGAGCGCGGAGCCCGATCCCGTCATGGCGACGGCCGTCCCCCACCTCGCCGCGATCTCCGAGCGCCAGTCGCCGATACGGGGGTCAAGCGAGAGTGCGGCAGGCAATAGGTCGTTTCGGATCGGAAGGCCGCCTCTAAGGATCGGAGGCAGGTACCGGTCCTCGATCACCTCACCCGTCGGCCCGTCAAGGCGATCCCACTCGGCGAACACGGCAGGCGTCGAGAGAGCAAACGGTGGAACGATGATTCCGAGTGCGAAGCCGGCCAACGGATCGAGTTCGCTGAGTCGCTCACCCCTCCCCTCAACGAGCTGGGTCCCTCCTATTAGAGAGAAAGGAACGTCGGCGCCGAGCGACTCCGCTAGCTCTGCCTGCGCCTCGTCGTCAAGTCCAAACCTCTCCGCCATCAGACCGAGGGCAGCAGCGGCGTCGGCGCTTCCGCCTCCGAGGCCCGCCCCCGCCGGGATCCGCTTGTGCATCTCCAGAGCGACAGGCGCAGTGACACGCGCGGAACGCCTCACCGCCTGGACCGCCTTCCACGCCAGGTTGGACTCGTCCTCTGGCGCCTCACCGTTCGTGACGATGATCGCGTCGTGCGACGCCGGCATCACCGCGACATCGTCGTGAAGCGAGACAGATTGAAAGATCCCACGGAGCGGGTGAAACCCGTCTGCCGAACGCGGGTAGATCGCGAGAGCAAGATTGACCTTGGCGTACGCCACCGCATTCATGCCCCAAGCTCCTCTGCCTCGGCGATTCGGACGAACTCAGAGGGTGCGAGCTGTTCCGGCCTTGCTGTCGGGTCAATGCGCGCCCTCACGAGGATCGACGTTGGATCGACAAGGATGGCGGCCAGGGACCGTCTGAGCATCTTACGGCGCTGGCCAAACGCCACACCTGCGAGCTTCATCGCCCTCGCAGCGGCAGCGGGCGCTTCCTTACGGTCGAGAACGATCACCGCTGACGCGACTCTCGGCTGCGGCTCGAATACCTGAGGTGGCACCGCAAACGCGAATCTTCCCTCAGCGTGAAGCCCGACGATGACAGACGGGAGCCCGTACGTCTTGGATCCTTCATCGGCCAGCAGCCTATCGGCAACTTCTCTCTGAACCATGACCACGATGCGCGTGACCTGTGACACGTGTCGGAGCGTGTCAAGCACGATCCCTGTGCCCACGTTGTACGGCAAGTTCGCGACCATGGTCCACACCCCGGCGCCCAGGGCCGCGTGGAGATCAATGCGAGCAGCATCCTCGAATCGGAGTTCGACATTTTCGAGGTGCCCTACCGTCTCTTCCAGGATAGGTGCGAGGGACCGATCGATCTCGTAGGCAACAACGCTTCGAGCTCGGCCCGCCAGAGCCGAAGTGATCGTCCCGGTACCTGCCCCTATCTCAACGACCTGTGAAGAGTTGTCGAGGTCAGCCTCCGCGACGAGACGTCTCACAATGTTCGGATCAGCGAGGAAGTTCTGACCGTACGAGTAGGTCGGCTGCTGGCCGTGCACTCTCAACAATCGGCGGATCTCGCTGCGGGCCTGTGTCCCGTCGTCAACCACGAGGGAGACCGAACACTCGTGCCGCCGTCTCTGAGGTGAGCCGAGCAACCTCGTCGATCTCCACACCCCATACCTGCCCGAGTGCGGCACCGATGAGCGACACGTTCGCCGGCTCGTTGGCTCGCCCTCTCAGCGGCTCCGGGGTCAGGTACGGACTGTCGGTTTCGAGCATCGTGCGATCTCTGGGTGCGTGGCGTGCAGCAAGACGCAGTGTCTCGCCCGTCGGGTAGGTCAACGGGCCGGCAAAAGAGAACGTCACGTCGAGTTCCCTGAATCGTTTCGTCCACTTGGGCCCTCCTGTCCAACAGTGCAGCACCGCACGAGCTCCAAGGTCGGCTTCGGCGAGCATCTCGAAGACGTCTCGGAACGCGTCCCTGCAGTGGACGATTACCGGCTTGTCGAGATCCGCTGCGAGATCGAGCTGCTCCCTGAAAGCAAGGACCTGGTCTTCGCGCGAGGCAAGATTCCGGTACCAGTCCAGGCCGCACTCCCCGATCGCGTCCGCGTCAATCGCGAGTTCCGCGATCTCGTCCGCGGCCGCAGGCCAGTCCGCCGCGCTGTGCGGGTGCAGGCCCGCCGACCAGAGCACGCGATCCGGCAACCGATCGGCGAGCGCCCGTGATCGCCTCGACGATGCGACATCGACGCCGGGACAGAGCAACCAATCGACACCTGCATCACGAGCGCGGTCAAGCACTCTGTCAGGCTCGTCCTCCATGAGGAAGAGATGAGCGTGCGTGTCGACCCACGCGGGTGAGGCCGCGGCAGGCACCGTCATCTCAGTCGGAGACGTCAATGTCGACCTTGGCGAAGAGAGGCCCAAGGTCGCCGAGCGTCATTCCAGGGGCGATCTCCGGGACCTCCCACGCGGGCACTCGACCGGTCACCGGCGCACCGAGCGCTGCAAGTACCCGACGCGAGGTCGCCGGCAGATACGGCGAGAGCGCCACCGCCACAGCTCCGATCGTCTGGAGCGCCACCCACAGCGTCGTGCCGGTTCGCTCCATGTCGGTCTTGGCTGTCTTCCATGGCGCCATCTCGTTGAGATAGACATTGGCTTCCTGGGCGCCCGACATGGCCCGTTCGAGCCCTGCACGGAGCTTTACCAAGTACAGAAGGTCTCCTACATCACGTAGCGTCGCCGTGCGACCCGCAAGCGCACGCTCATCCGTCGCTGCAAGGTCCGCGGGTGCCTGGACGACACCGTCAAAGTACCTGTTCACCATCGAGACAACCCGGTTGACGAGGTTCCCCCACGTCGCCACTAGCTCGTCATTGATCCTGCGCACGATCTCATCGTCGGAGAGCTCACTGTCGTCTGATTCGGGGAATGACCTCGCAAGGGCGTAGCGGAGCGCGTCTGGCTCAAAGTGGTCCAGATACCATCTAAGCGATGCTCCCACTCCTCGTGACTTCGATGCTTTCTCTCCGCCGAAGGTGACGAACTGATTCGCGGGAACGTTCGTCGGCAGATTCAGCCCTCCATGGCCCATGAGGAGTGCCGGCCAGTACACCGCGTGGAACGGGATGTTGTCCTTGCCGACGAAGTAGTAGCTCTCTGCGTCCGGATCCTCCCACCAGGCCTTCCAAGCATCCGGCGTACCCTGCTGCTCGGCCCACTCCTGGGGCGCCGACAGATACCCCATGACGGCCTCCCACCACACGTATATCGACTTTCCCGGACCGAGGTCGTCGACGGGGACCGGGATCCCCCAGTCGAGATCTCGGGTGAAGGCTCGGTCGTGCAGACCGCCCTCGACCATGCCGATGGCGAAGTTGACGACGTGGGGCCGCCAGCCATCGCGGGACGTGAGCCACTCGAGCAACGGCTCATTGAAGGCGCTCAGCCTCCAGTAGAAGTGCTCGGTCTCCTTGAGCACCGGGGATGACCCCGAGAGCTTGGAACGGGGCTCAAGCAACTCCGTCGGGTCGAGCGTCTTTCCACAGTCGTCACACTGGTCGCCCCGGGCGTCAACATACCCACAGTGGGGACACGTCCCCTCGACATACCGGTCGGGGAGGAACCGCCCAGCTGTCTCGTCGAAGTACTGCTCAGAGGTCTCCGTGTAGAGGTATCCGTTCTCGAGCAGCTTGAGGAAGAAGGCCTGGACGACCCTCTTGTGCGTCTCGGTCCCTGTCGTAGTGAAGAGGTCGAAGTCGATTTCGAGATCACGCCAGTAGGAGAGGAACTCGGAGTGGTACTTGTCGACGATCTCTCTCGGTGTCACGCCGAGCTCGTCAGCCTTGACCGTGATCGGCGTCCCATGGATGTCCGATCCCGAGACCATCAGCACGTCGTCACCGACGGAGCGCCGGAATCTCGCGTAGATGTCCGGTGGCAGGTACGCGCCACCTATATGTCCAAGATGGAGCGAGCCCGTGGCGTACGGCCATCCCACCGCTACAAGAACCTTCTTCGGCTGTGTGTCAGTCATGGCGTCGATGCTACCTCTCCGTCGGCGATCGCCATCCACCGGCGTCCGTTGCCGGTGAAGTGGCGGTAGCATGATGGGGTCGGCGCCAGGCCGACATTGACGACGGAGGTCCGGCTTTGGACACACTCATGGTCAGAAAGATCGATGATCTTGGGAGGGTCGTCGTTCCGGCGGAGACCCGCCGACTGTTCAACATCCATGAGGGGGATGAGCTCGCCATAACCGTGGAGAACGGCGGCATCGTGCTCCGTAGGCTCGACGCTCTCTGCGTGTTCTGCGGAGAAGCTGAAGACATCGCACCTTTCGAGGGTCGGGGCGTCTGTAAGCCATGTCGAGACAGGATCGCTGCGCTCTAGGACCGGCCTTTGATGACGACGTCGTAGAGTTCCCGCCGGCTCACACCGGTCCTTACGGCGACCCTTCGTACCGCATCTGATGCGCTCAGGCCCTCTTCGATCAGGCGCTTCGCCGCTTCTAACGCTCCCGCGACGTCTGGCTCGGGTTGGGGGGAACCTTCGATCACCAGTGTGATCTCCCCCCGGATGTTCTCTCTCTCTCCCCAGTGCCGGGCTGCCTCGTGCAGAGTTCCGCGCCATACCTCCTCGTGCAGCTTCGTGAGCTCCCTGGCGACAACGACTCTCCGGCCCGGTTCTGACTGCTCGCCGAGCTCGGCAAGGTCCTTCACGACGCGGCTTGGTGCACAGAAGAGCACCGTCGTCCGCTCCTCCCTCGCGATCGCGCTGAGGACCGCTGATCGGGATCTCCCCCGCCGCGGCATGAAGCCCTCGAATACGAACCGGTCACCGTTGAACCCGGAGAGCGCGACAGCCGTCACGACGGCAGAGGGGCCAGGGATCGCGGTCACGTCTGCACCTACCTCAAGGGCGGTCTCCACCGCCGACATCCCCGGGTCGGATACGACCGGCATTCCGGCGTCGCTGACCAACACGACCGAGTCGCCCTTCTCCAGATGCGCCGCAAGCACGTCGAGCCGTGAGCGTTCGTTGTGGGCGAAGAAGCTCTTCATCGGGACTGAGGCACCGATGTGGTTCAGTAGTCTCCCCGTTCTCCTCGTGTCCTCAGCAAAGATCACATCGGCTCCCCGGAGGGCAGCCGCCGCGCGATCAGAGAGGTCCCCGAGGTTCCCGATCGGCGTCGCACAGAGGATCAGTGTTCCCGACATCGATCGACATAGTAGATGCCATGATCTGCGTCCCCGGCAGAGGGAGAGACCCCGTCGATCGGTACTCGACAACCCAGCGGGTCGTGCGGAAGATCAGGAGCCTCCAAGGGGGCAGCACACGACACGACTGCACAACGCCGGTCTCGCTGAGCTCAACGACCGCTATGGGGGAGCTGAGGGTGAAGGTGTGGATCGACTTCGTCAACAGCATCACAGGCGATCCATGGGATCCCCTGATGCCCGAGAGCCTTGCGCGGGGTGTCCTGAGGATCTGCACGTGGGCGAGACACCATCCGCGGCCAGAGAGGCGGATTCGGCGGTACATCAAGGCGCCTGGTACGCTTGGCGCACTATGGCAAAGGCAAAACGACGCAAACTCCGCGCTCGCCGCTCGAAGGCGAACCACGGCCGCAAGCCCAACGCTGGCCGCGGCTGATCAGCTAACGCGTCCCTTCCGTTCTCCGTGTTCTGGTTCACACAACCTGTGTACACCGCGCGGGGTTCGATGGGAAGGGGCTTCTCTCAGACACCGAGCTGCTCACGGAGCGAGACGCCCGCCATCGGATCGGTTGACGCCACGAAATAGATCCTCTCGTCGACCCGGTCGATGAATACATAGGTGGACTCCCCGTCGAACAGGAGGCCTCCCCCGGACTCCTGAGGTGCACCGGCGTTCATTGAACTTCTCACATGCGCGATCAGAGCGGTGGCCAGATCTTCAGCGTCCTGGATCGTCTCTCCTTCATACACCCACGCGATGGCTGCGTCATCACCGCTGAGGAATGCCCTGTAGCGGTCGTTCCCCCACCCTGCTGCGGCCTGAGTCGCCTTCCCCGGTCGGGTCGATCCGATGAGCAGCATTCGGATTCCCCACTCTCCGAACGTGCCTTCGTCGAACAGTTCCCACCCCTCGAGTGTCGCTTTGAGCGGCGCGAGCTCGGTCGGCCGCTCGAAACGCAGGTACTTGTGCGGATGCAAGATCTGCTCGCTTGAGATCGGAGGACGCAGATAAGCCTCGTCGATGCCTCTGAGGCCGTTCTCGTTGATGAGGAAACCTGCGAACGCGAGGCCCTGCTCGTAAGGGAACGCGAGTTCCTGCTTGATCCAGGCGGGGGCGCTGTCGTACACGGTCGTGTCGAACGAGAGTGATTCGAGAACCGCCTCAGCCGCTTCACCCGGATCCATCGACTCGAGGTACAGGAACTGCTGGTACGTCGCGTCCCCCTCCACCAGTGCGAGAAGGCTCGACGCATCGTCCCCGCTGCTGTCTTCGATCCGTGCTTCGTACACGTCGTTGAAGTCGAAGTGCTGGTCGGTGAGGGCGTGGATGAGTTCGTGAACGATGACCACTCTCTGCAGCGGTGTGATGCCGTCCCCGGAGACAGATATGACGAGTTCCTCCGAGTCGGGGTCGTAGAATCCGGCTACCTGTTCGGTGAAGAGCTCAATGAGAAATTCGTACAGGTCAATGCTTCCGTCAAGCATGCCGAGCAGCTCGAATATCGCTTGATCTCCTGCGAGCTCGACGGGGTCGAGGTCCTCCTCCATGGAGGTGCGCACCCGTGCAGCAAAGTCTGTCTCGTCGAGAATCGTGACGGTCGGGATCCTGAGGTACGGCAGGCGTCGCGCTTCTTCCACCTCAAGTACGAGCATGCCGATCTCGTGACGCAGAGCTTGCGCCACCTCCTGAGAGATCGACGGCGAAGTCGCCCCCGGGATCGATCCAGGCGGAATCGAGGTGAGCAGCGTCGTCGTCGTGACGACGGGGGCCGTCGTCGTGGCGCCGCCGGTGGCGGTCGTTGGTTCGCTGACCCCCGATTCACACGCGGCACCAACGAGGACAAGAACGAGCGCTACGACGAGCAGACGAAGAGCTCGTGGCGTACGTGAACGGGTCGGCACAACCGCAAGGGTAACCCGCCTCCCGCGAAGCGGAGTCCCCGTCAGCATCGTCGATCGATCACTGTCTACTATCGGGGCCAAACGAAGGAGTGCAGAGTGGCGAAGACGACGGGTGGCGGCCTGGTCGCACAGATGCTCGCCGCAGAAGGCGTCGACACGGTGTTCGGACTGCCCGATGGGACGTACCAGGGCCTCATCGCGGGGATGGCAGACCGAGGAGTCAATCTCGTCACAACACGCCACGAGTCCTCTGCACTCCACGCAGCAGGTGCGTATGCCCGACTGACGGGGAGGCTCGGCGTGGCGATCGCCTCGAACGGCCCCGGGGTAGCGAACGCACTCCCGGGCGTCGCCGTGGAGAGTGCTGAAGGCAACCGGCTGCTGCTGATCACCTCGTCCCGAAGACCAGGGATCGGAAACCCGGATCGCGGGGGAACGTATCAGTACTTTGACCACGTCGCCGTGATCTCCCCGATGGCGAAGTGGTCAGCAACTGCCGGATCAGCAGACCGCATACCTGAGCTCATGCGCACAGCACTTCGGATGTCGTTCACCGGGAGGCCCGGGGTAGTGCATCTCGACATCCCCGAGTCAGTGATGAATGGCAGAACGAAGGAGATCTCCTCAGGGCTCCCGGCCTCCTACCGGCGAGTCGAACCTATCGAACCGGCATCAGGTGATGTGAGGAGAGCCGCGAGCCTGCTCGCGAGCGCCAGGTTGCCGGTCATCCACGCCGGGGGAGGCGTCATCCACGCCGGTGCGTTCGATGCCCTCGCTGCGGTCGCACGAAAGCTCAGCGCCCCTGTGACAACATCCTGGTCGGGGGCAGGCTCACTCCCCCACACGGATCCCCTCGTCTGGCCGATCTCGTCGATCGAGGGCACAAGCGAGGTGCGCAGAGCTGCCGACGTACTGCTCCTCCTCGGGAGCCGGATCGGTGAGACCGACTGGTGGGGGAGAGTCCCGAACTGGAACACGACCGCAGAGGTGATCCACGTCGACATCGATCCGACGGTTCTCGGGATGAACAAGCCTGTCGACCTCCCGATCGTCGGTGACGTCGGCGTCTTCCTCGAAGCGCTCTCCGCCCTGCTCTCCGAAATGGATGATGCCCCCGCTGAACGGGTCGCTGCCGTACGTGCTCTGCAGCGCTCTCGCGATGAACATGCGACGAAGCTGAGGAAGCATCTGGCCGACGACTCCGATCCGATGGTAACCGCCCACGTCCCTTCCATCGCGAGACAGATCTTTGATGACGACGCGATCCTCATCGTGGATGGCGGCAACACAGCCGTGTGGTGTGCGTTCTTCTGGACGATCACCCGCCCGAACACGACACTCGGGACTCCCCACATGGGCCACCTCGGTGCTGGAGTTGGCCAGGCACTCGGTGCAGCTGAAGCTCACCCGGGTCGACAAGTCGTGTGCATCACGGGTGACGGCGCATTCGGGATGCATCCCCAAGAGATCGAGACCGCGGTACGAAACGGCTATCGGATCGTCTTCATCGTGGTCGCGGACAGACAGTGGGGCATGGTGAAGATGACGCAGTCCGTTGCAGTACGCCCGGTCAAGATGATGATCAAGAAATCCCTCGACGAGAGCGAGACGTTCAACGCCGACCTCCGCGAGATCGACTACGCGATGCTCGCCCGGTCAATGGGCGGACACGGCGAGCGTGTGTCCGCTCCAGGCGATCTGGCTGGAGCCATCGAGCGGAGCCTTGCGTCAGAGACGACGGCGGTCATCCACGTCGATGTTGACCCCGTGAAGAACATGTGGGCACCTGGGCTGCTCCACTTCAAGAAGATGCACCAAGAGCCAGGAGGAGAAGCCTGATGGGCGTAGATCATGTGGTACTGAATTTCGATGAGAGTTCGCTCATCGCGCTCAACGTGCTCATCGGCCTGATGATGTTCGGCATGGCCCTAGGAATCGAGACCAAGGACTTCCGGGCGCTCACGAAGTCCCCGAAACCTGCAGCGATCGGACTCACGGCGCAATTCATCCTTCTCCCGTTCGCGACCTTCCTGCTCACGCTCGTTCTCGATCTGACGCCGTCAATCGAGCTCGGCATGATCCTCGTCGCGGCCTGCCCTGGTGGCAACCTCTCGAACGTGATGACCTACCTCGGGCGCGGAAATGCCCCGCTCTCCGTCGGAATGACGGCAGTCTCCACAGCCGTTGCGGTCGTGATGACCCCCCTCAACTTCTCCGTGTGGGGAAGCCTCAACCCGGCGACGAACGAACTTCTCACCTCGGTGTCGTTGAACCCGTTCACCCTGTTCGTGACAATTGTCGTCATCCTCGGCCTGCCGCTCGGGGCGGGCATCCTGCTCGCGAAACTAAAGCCCGCACTCGCGGCAAGGATGGAGAAGCCCTTCAAGATATTCTCGGTGGTGACGTTCGTGCTCTTCGTCCTCCTCGCACTCATCAACAACTGGGGTATCTTCGTCGCTCACATCGGGCTGCTCATAGGCATCGTTGCTCTACACAATGCCATCGCACTCGGCCTCGGCAATGCATCTGCGAGGCTCGCAGGGCTCGCTCCTGAGGATCGACGAGCGGTGACGTTCGAGGTCGGCCTCCAGAACTCCGCGCTGGCGCTCGTGCTCATCTTCACGTTCTTCGCCGGGCTCGGCGGCATGGCGCTGATCGCAGCCTGGTGGGGTATCTGGCACATCATCGCTGGCCTCAGTCTCGCCTGGTTCTGGTCCAAGCGACCGATCGATGTGCCTTCCCGCGCGACAACATGACCACATCCGTTCTCATCACCGGTGGTGGTGGGTACGTCGGGACGCTACTGGGCGCATCTCTGTCCGCGGATGCCGCGAGCCTGACGACGATCGTGTCAGCCGACATCAGAGAGCCCGTGGAACGCCTTGCCAGCATCACGTACGTCGTGAGCGACATCCGTCGCCGATCTCTTGTGGACCTTCTCACGGCGCATGACATCGAGGTAGTGGTGCACCTCGCCGCTGTCGTGTCTCCCGGGAGGAGCCCGGACCGCGACCGCGAGTACTCCATCAACGTTGAGGGAACCCGCAACGTACTCGAGTGCTGCCTTGAAGCCGGGGTGAGGAAGATCATCGTGTCCTCATCGGGCGCTGCCTACGGCTACCACGCAGACAATCCCGAATGGATCGACGAGGCTGACGCACTGCGAGGAAACTCGGAGTTTGCCTACTCGGACCACAAGCGCCTCGTGGAGGAGATGCTCTTGCAGTGGAGACAGAAGCATCCGCAGCTCGGCCAGCTCATCTTCCGTCCCGGAACCATTCTCGGCGCGTCGACGCAGAATCAGATCACCGACCTCTTCGATCGCCGCGTGATACTGGGCGTCTCGGGTTCGCGAACGCCGTTCGTATTCGTCTGGGACCAGGACGTCGTTGGAGCGATCCGTCAGGGAATCCTCACGGAAGCCACCGGCATCTACAACCTTGCCGGTGACGGCACTCTCACCCTCGTCGAGATCGCGAACCGAATGGGTAAACGGTATATAGCGCTGCCCGGCAGCGTCATCGCTGGTGCACTGTGGCTCCTCCGCAGCGTCGGCGCCACCCAGTACGGGCCAGAGCAAGTGGACTTTCTTCGCTACCGCCCCGTGCTTGCGAACCGGCGGCTCAAGGAGGAGTTCAACTACACGCCGGCGAAGACGACCGAGGAGGTGTTCGACCTCTTCTGGAAGGCACGCTCCTAGGCGATACCGGACAGCATCGATCGCAGAGAGTGCCGGTCGAACCGGCAGGGGCTGTTGGCGAGGCGGACCCGGCTGACAGCTCCTGCGATCGCATCCTTTGCCTCGCGCGATCCAGCCCCGACCCCTCCAAGCGTCGGTTCGAGCCCGACTGCCTCGATGAGGTCGTACAGCTTCGCCCTACCGGCTCCCGGATCACGCACTTTCAGGATGTCGGTGATGTCGGTGACCGTGCTCGCGACGTGCCTGACCCCTCGCGGATCGAGAATGTCGCTCTCGTCTACGCCACCGATGTACTCGAGGACACCACCGAGAGTGAGCGCTACAGCGTGTCCGTGCGGTACCCCGTGGGTAGTCGTGAGATGGAACGACAGGGCATGGGGCGCCGATGTGGGAGCCCGGTTGATAGCAACTCCCGACAGATGGGACGCTTCGAGCATCGCTGCGCGCGACGGCGGATCCGGTCGGTTCACGACAGCTTCGATGTTGTCTACCGCGAGTTGAAGGGCGCGAGAGGCGGTTCCGATCGACTCCGCGTCAGACCGCACCGACCACATCGACTCCATCGCCTGAGCGAGGGCGTCGAGACCCGTAACAGCACTCACATGAGGAGGCAGGGAGTAGCTGAGTTGCGGATCGAGGATGACGTGAGCAGGGAGGAGAGCATCGTGCCCCACGGGCACCTTCTCACCGTCAACCGTGATGACGGCGTACCTCGTCGCTTCGGACCCCGTACCCGATGTCGTCGGAATCGCAACGAGGGGCGCACCCGCGCCGTCGAAGGGCCGCTCGCCAAGAATGTACGCGCGAGCGTCCTGCGAGCGCGGGGCGACCGCGTTGACAACCTTCGCGAGGTCGATGGTCGACCCACCGCCGACGGCGACGACAAGTTCGGGCTCCGCCGAGCGGTAGCGCGCAATGGCCTCGTTCACGGCATCCAGATCAGGGTTCGGCGCGATGTTCCGGATGTAGGTGGCCGATCGTGATGTGAGCGCCCTGTCAACCACCGACGCTGCACCGCTCGTCGCATACGACGCGCCACCTGTGAAGACGATGACGGAGGCCGGATCGAAGGATTCAATGATGGCGGAGAGGGTGTTGATGCTCCCCGGATCGATGGAATTCATTGGTCGACCTCATATAGATACCCGGATTGTGCCACATGGCGGTGAACTCACCCCTTAGGATGGCACAGTGACAGACGAAGCACCTGTTCGGAACGACAAGCGAACTATCTTTGGATGGGCGACGTAGGCTTCAGTGTCAGGCAGCCGTGATGAGTTGCAACTCCTCGAAACGCAGTGCTGGTAGGACCTCCGTCGCCTTCCACCACCAGGTGTCCTTGTACGCATCACCCACAACCGACTCCAATGTGGCGATGGGTATGAGGTCGATGTGAACATTGAGACTCTCAATGAGGTGGCGCCTGTCCTCACCGTCCGTGATCTCCCGTAGCCGAGCCACATCAGACGACCCATCCAGCCACTTCGCTACGTCCTCCTCTGACGGACCAGCAGCAGTGAGCCGAGCCTGCACCGCTCCGACTTGGTCGATCACCATGTCAGCCTGAGCGTTCAGGTCACGTACGGCGTCTCGGAGTGATGCAGCCGCGCGTTCATCGGTGGTGGTGTACGAGTCTGACCTTGCCCGAACAAACGCATCCTCCAACGTGACAAGCCGAGTCCGCATCGTGGCGAGGTCCAGTCTGTCCTGAAGGACGTCGTCGCTGTTGCCTGTCTGTGCCTCGGCAATGGTCGCTGCCAGATCAATCGATGGCGTGTCATCGAGGTAGTCACCAGCATCTTCCAAACGGTGTCCTCCGAGGCTTGAGCGTCCACGTACTTGCGTTCAAAGTCGCAGCCCTTGTACCCGGCGTTGGAACACCCATACCGTCGTGCATCTCGACGCCGGCCAGCGCATCTCCGATGACCACCGCAGGTCTTCCCTCCGCAGT
Organism: Actinomycetota bacterium; assembly: GCA_030123765.1. Classification (GTDB taxonomy): domain Bacteria; phylum Actinomycetota; class Acidimicrobiia; order Spongiisociales; family UBA5794; genus B3-G11. The sequence continues at coordinate 34,963 of JASJXX010000002.1, forward strand.
GATCCGCGTTGACAGTGGATAGACGGACAGCGTCTCCGGCACGCCTCGTGTTCGTGCACGCAACGTGCCCATCACGTCTGCATGCACGGAAGGTTTGATGATGACCGGATGCTTGATCAGGTATTCGCCGTGGTGGGTGTGACCGGAGGACAGACGATTCTGGAGATACAAGTGACGGACCTTGTTGTGCGACCATTTCGTCTTGCGTGAGGTCACCAGTCCGAGCGAACCGCCCCCTAAGGGGTGTGTTGTCTTGTCCTTGTCTTTCCTGCCCGATGTGGGTGATCCTGGCACAGTCTTGGTGACGGAGGTAGGTAATTCGACCAAGGTAGAACCCCCTACTCAGAGTGAAGGAGAATCACGTGACAATCGTCGAAGTAGTGGCAGAGGAAACGCAGAAGTTCAGGACAGGACAGACAACGCAATCGGAGTTCGTGGAACGGGTGACGGCAGCGGACCAGTACAGGCAGGATCAGCTGGCAGCCCTCGGCGGGGAAGGCGTGTTCAGCGTCGTTCGCCACGTCATGAGCCCCGAGCGTCTCGCTCAGTTCCAGTAACCGTGGAACAGCCAACCATCTGGGTACGCAAGGCGCCGCCGTCAAAGATCACGACGTGGCCGTTCACAAGGAGGGGCATCCCAGACCTCACTGACAGGCCGAAGGTCTGTGAGCACTGTGGAACGTGAGGTAGCCGTCGGAACGGATACCCCCTCCGCTGCGCCAAGGCTGAGAGCGTTGGGTACGAATCGGCATGACGCCGCCCGTTGTGTGACGCAGAAGACAGGCCTTGAGTGGGGGAGGAGATGCAACATGATTGACGGGAGTACGCCGGTGTCGAGAGAGGTCAACAACCTCGTGATCTGTTGGCGAGGTCTCGACCTGAACAGAGCGATGGGTTATCCCCTCGTTGAGGTGGAGAGTGGTGGCACGTCGAAGGACAGACGGGTGCAAAGGAAGACGGTGTTCAATGGACCGGGTGCGAACGGGATGACCTTCGGCATCGGCTCGACCAGATGCTGGAGGGTCTTGGAATCCTGCCCCTTTCGTCGGAACGTATACCCCCCGTCGGGGCAGGATCAGATGGGATAGGGGACAGCTCCCGATGAGGCGGCATGGAACAGCCATGGTCGTCGCGCACAGGCAAGGTACTGAGTCATACCTGGTGATGCTTGAGGGTGACCGGATGGCTGTCTAGGAGGCACCGAGTGAGGGAGAGCAGGACAGGGTGACCGGCAGTCGGTTCAGTGACGATTGTTCAGGCAACTCCGAGTCGCTCCTAGACCCCGCAACTGCATCACGTCCGCTACCAGTGAGAAGCAGTTTTGAGCCACCTCAGCAGGCTCTCTCAGCGATCGATTCAGGGATGAACGACCAGACCCATACACACGAGGGAAACACGAGGCAGGTACTGAGGTGGCTCTCACGGCCGCATCGAACTCGTCCGAAATCGAGACCGAGTGCACCCCGGCAATCTGGTCCGGGGATCGATTTGATCGGTGCCTCTGTCGTCAAGGTTGCACCGGGTGGCGGAGGAGTGATCGCCGTTGTCGACTCTGGCAGGGTTGTTGTACCAGTCGAGCCGTCACATGCCGCGACGACCTCGACGAGGACGCGCCCGCTGCGCACAGGGGGTTTCATAACGGTCGGATCCTAGAGCGGTGTCAGGAAAACCCATGGAGGCCATCACAGCGTACGAAGTGCCTCGGTTGGGGACACCCGTGCGGCGCGCATGGCCGGGTACAGCCCGGCAACAGCACCGATGACAAGCGCCGCTGCGATCCCACCAACGATCGCAACAGCCGGGACAAGCACTTCCCAGCCCCGGTACGTCGCATACGCCGCCGTCACGGCAGCGCCCATCAGCACACCGCCGATACCTCCGATGGTCGAGAGCAGCAGCGACTCGCCAAGGAACTGGACAGAGATGTGGCGTCTCGTCGCTCCAAGCGCCCTTCTCAGACCGATCTCCCCTCGTCGCTCGAGAACCGATATCACCATCACGTTTGCGATGCCGACACCCCCGACCAGCAACGCAACAGCTCCAAGCCCGAGGAAGAGGTTCGTCAAAGCGGATTCAGCAGCCTCCCTCGCTTCCAGCGCGTCGGAAGGCCTCGTGACCTCGACCTGATCCGGATTCTCGGGGTTGACGGTGGCTGCCATCACGTTGCGGACATCGTCAATAGAAGACGGGTCCATCCGCACGTAAATCGTCGACGGGACGAGGTCGGACTCGAGGTAGGTCTCAGCCGCTCCGACGGTGACCAGCGCTGCACGGTCGAGGTCGGGAGACAGATCAAGGCTCTCCAGGATCCCGACCACTGCGAACCATTCGTCACCGAGCCACACCGATATCGCAGTGTCAAGCGATCGGATCCCAAGCCGGTCTGCAGCCACGGAGCCCAGCACGACAACCGGGTATTCGGGACTCGCCTGATCGAGAAACACGCCGTCGGCCATCGAACCCTGCAACGTGCTGAGAAGATTCGTGTCCACCGCTCGCACGTTCAGGCCGCTCGTCTGGCCCGAAGGTACATAGTCAGATCGATAGACGCGTGCGCTCCCGACATCGGCAACCGCTGCGACGGCCTCCACTGGCGCGATCCGCGTGATCATCGCTGGGGCATCGCCCGGCAGCTCCCCGGGGCCAAGGCCGATCCCCGTGCTCGCCCGGACCTGGAGCATGTTCGTCCCGAGCTGATCGAGCTGCGCCAGAAGATCAGATTTGGAGCTCTCGGACAAGCCGAGCACAGCGACCATCGCGCCGACACCGATCATGATGCCGAGCGCGGACAGCACGGACCGCAAACGTCGCGTCCGAAGGCCGATTCCCGCGGCCCTGATCATGTCTGCGGGTGCCAGACGTGAGGGGGCGATCGTGTCGCCGGCTGGGGCTTCGACCGTCATCCCGAGTCCGCCACATCGCTCTCGATACGACCGTCGAGAATCGAGACCTGGCGAGGGAACCTCTGCGCCAGCTCACGGTCGTGTGTGATCACAACGATCGTGGTTCCGTCAGCGTTCAACGAGAGGAGCAGGTCGACGATCGCCGCACCGGTCTTGCTGTCAAGGTTCCCTGTCGGTTCGTCTGCCAGAACGATGCTGGGACTTCCGATGAGCGCCCGCGCGATTGCGACACGCTGTCGCTCCCCACCAGAGAGCTTCGTCGCCATGTGCGAGGATCTGTGTGCGAGCCCGACGCGATCGAGAGACGCGCGTGCGTGCTCTCTCCGGTGCGACAGCGGCATGCCCGTGTACAGAAGCCCATCAGCCACATTGTCGAGGGCGGTCTCGCCTGCCAGCAGGAAGAACTGCTGGAAGACGAACCCTATGTGCCTCGATCTGATTGCAGCGAGATTCTTATCTGGCTGGGTTGCGACGTCGACGCCCGCTACGGTGACCGTGCCAGATGTTGCTCTGTCGAGCGTTCCCATAATGTGCAGCAACGTCGACTTACCGCTCCCTGAGGGGCCGACAATGGTCACCAATTCACCGTCGGCTATCGAGAGGTCCACGTCAACGAGCGCCCGCACCGGGGGGGTCCCATCGTACGTCTTCGTTACCCCTGACAGCCCAAGCGCCAGACGCTGAGGTGCGATGATGCTGGCAGTCACGGAAGGACTACTTCCATTCCCTCGGCCAGTACATCGGAGGTGACCTCGACGAGCCCGTCCGCGAACAGACCCGGGTCGACGGCCACGAGAACGACCGAACCTTCCTCCGTCACGACCTCAACGGCGTAGCCGCCCTCGGAGAGCGCGAGAAGCGCGGTGACAGGCACCGCAAGCACGTCGTCGGCGCGGTCACTCACAATCTCGACGTCGACCGGTGCCTCATCGAGGCCAGGAGCGGCGTCCGGGTCCACCAGGGTCACCAACATCTCGAAGAACGTGGCCCCCTGCTGGTTCGCCTGGACGACAGTGCCTATCTCGGAAACGACACCTGGCTCTCTCGACGCGTCTGGGAGGATCACGACGACGGAGAGGCCAACCTCCACAAGGTCCTGATCGTCCGTCGAAAGGTCGACCGAAACATTCGTGGCATTGGACGATGCCGAAAGGATCTGCATGCCGTCTCGCAACTCGTCACCCACGGAGACCAGCGTTTCTCCGACGCGGATGGGTTCGGGGAGGAACACGACGTCTCCGAGGTTCACGATCCCGTCGGGTCGTGCGCCAACCGACACCTGCCACAGAACGACGGCCGCTGCGGTCGCAACGTTGAACGTGCCGTCAGATGCCAGGCCGGATCCGAACCCGAGTTCTTCGAGGGCAACCTGGAGTTGGAGGACGTCTGCCCCCTCGACGCCGACCTCCATGAGGCGGTAGGCCGGTACGTCACCGAGGAGCAACACGACGGGCTCGCCATCGATCGCCAACAACACGTCGCCCTGATCGAGAGTCTCACCTTCGGCAACGAGGTGCGTGACAGTCCCGGTGAGTGCGCGAGACGTCGTCACAATGCCACTCCCGGCACCTATCTGATCCCCGACTCGCACGAGCACCTCAGAGACGTAGGTCGCATCCGAGCCGAACAGGACCGCTCCAAGTTCGAGTCTTCCGGTCTCGTCGGCGCCTATGGACTCCTGAAGCAGCTCGATGGCGTCCCTCGTTGCGCTCGTGAAATCCTCGTCGATCGTCATGTCGCCATCGGGATCGAACCCGAGATCGGCAAGCGCCTGTTCGAGCTGTTCAATGTCGGTCCCGTCGCTCATGCGAGAGTGGAACGACCGGTATTGGGGCGTATCGCCTGCAAGGACGACAACGGGGACCGTGTTCACGTCGTACAGCACATCGCCCGGCGTCACCACGGCGCCCTCGTCGACGATGTCAGTCACGACTCCGGCTGCCAGCCCCGTCACAACGGTCACACCGACGGGCGACGTCCGAAAGATGACGGTGTCCGTGGAGCCGAAGCCGAGCGTGCCCGAGAGCGTCACCGTCTCGACGATATCGGTCCGTTGGACGGTGGCAGTGGTCAGCGACCCGGCATCAGCCACATCGTCCGCGGCTCCGTCGGAGAGCACGGCGACCGCGATTCCTGCGACCGCGACAAGCCCGATCGACACGGCGACGATCCATAGCCATCGCCTCCGCCTCGACCCTGACGACTCAACCATCGCTTCTGAAGGCGGGGACGCTTCGGTTTCAATGCCATCCACGGTCATCAGCCGCCACCGTCACGGCTACCGCCGCCACCGAATCGGAAGCCACCACCGAACACGTCCCGGCACTCCTCGAACGCCGACTGAAACTCCGGGTCCTGCGGATCGAAGTCCTCGCCGAAGGGGCCTCCGCCACCACCACCCTGGCCTCCAAGGAAGTTCGAGAAGTCTGGATCCGGCATGTCGTAGCCGTTGTCGCGTATGCACACGGCGAATTCGTACAGCGTATCTTCGATCTCTGACCGGTCGATGCTCCCCGGGCCGAATGCGAGGCCTACGAGATGCTCCTGACAGGCCTCGAACGCCGCCCTGATCTCGGCCCTGTCGGCTTCGCTGTTGCGCTGCGCACCGCCGAAACGGAAACCGACGGAGCCATCTGCCCCGATGTCAGGATCTTCGAAGTCCTCGATGCCGTTGTCCCTCATGCACTGTGCGAAGGCAAGAACAGCATCCTCGTCGATGCCATCGAGCGGAACATCTTCGGTCTCGATCCCGAGATCGGCGTTGAGCTCTTCAAGTGATGCGACAGCCGTCCCAACGTCGCCGCTACATGCGGCGAGGATGAGCGCACAAGCGCTCAGGGCGATGAGTATTCGTTCCATGGATGCTCCTGATAGATGGCTGCCCCTTGTAGTTAACAGGTCGCGCCTAAATGCAGGCTAATAGATGCCTAAGGAGAGTCTGAGAATCCGATACACCAGTTCGAGCATGCGCAACCGCATCGAGCTACCGTCGCCCCAACCATCGGCCTGTCGTCGTGTCCGTAATCGTACACGACGATGCCTCGAGTGAACTCCACGCCTTTCGCCGTCAGCTCTCTCACTCGTCGCGACAGACCGCGAAAGGGCGCAGCACAGCTCCGCTGTCGTCGCCAGCTGGTCATCTCCGTATGCTCCAGACCGTGAGCGAAGGGAGCGTGCGGATCTCTGACCGGTTCTCGTCCAACCAACGCCGATAAGGGTGCGAGTGGTTGCTCGTGGGTTGCGGTGGCGTCAGCCGATCAGCCGATGTGTCCGCAGGTCGAGGTCGCCTTCCACCAATTAGGGCATAGCAGCCATGGCTGCCGCAAGGCGCGGAGTATTCATGTGGGCGTCGAGCGCATCACCGTCCTGATACTCCTCGACCACGCCGCCTGCTCCCTCAACACTCGGCCTCGACAAACCCTCAACGACATGACACCATCAGAGAAACTCCTCCAAGTGTTGCAATGACCCGCTGAACTCGCATCACATATGGGCGACTACTGAAAACGCCTCAAGAGCGACACGGCGGACCTTCGCGACGTCAACGGTCCCTGAAACAAGCAGAGGGACGGACCCCTTTGCGGAATCCGTCCCTTCCACTCAGTGATCAGACGATAACTGAGAGTGCGTCGAACAGGTCGGCCTTCTTCATCGAGCTGTAGCCCTTGACTCCCTCCGCTTCCGCGATGGTCTTCAGGTTGGCTGCGCGAGCGACTGGAACATGCTCCTCGAAGGAAGCGAGTTCATCGTCTGTTGCGAGCCTGAAGGTGACTTGGTCGATCTTCACCAGGTGGCCGTTGAACTTGGCGATGTGCCGAGCCTTCGCTCTCGCTTCGCCCTCGTTCATACCGACCTTCTCGGCGAACTCAACCGTGGTGAGTTCTGCCTTCTTCGTCTCGGTGAGGACGTTGTAAACGGAACCGATACGGCTGTTCTTCCGGTAAGAAGCGTTGACTGACATTGTGTGTCCTTTCGGATTGTCCCTTGGCGCTGGTCGGCCTTCCATTCACCGGCTGAGGTCAATGAATGCAGGGGGAACCAGCGCAAGACTTTTGACTTGCTGTCTGGTCACTTCCTCCATCCCGCTGTTTCCGTATCCGGCATTCTGGGCTGTCCCGCCCGGGCGATGAATGCTTTGGGGGAGGCGTCCCTCCGTATGCGGCCCTAAGGGGGAAGTAAGGGCAAAGTAACCCCCGCGTGTAATGTTGTACAGTCGATAATCAATGAATTGTGAGCAGTGGTGTTATGCAGGTGAATCCCAGTGACGACAAGGGCTATCGCAATAACTCTAAAGTGATATTCGGATGGGCGATGTACGACTGGGCTAACTCGGCCTATATCACCATCTTCGGCGCGATCGTTGCTGCCTTCTTCGCCAGCGAGATCATGACGAACGACACACACTGGGGTTTATCAGCGGAAGCCCTATGGTCGATCTTCATCGGGCTCGGGTCCATCGTCCTGCTGCTCGCCATGCCGATCCTCGGCGCCATCGCCGACTACACGAATGGGAAGAGACGCTTCCTCAGGAACTTCGCCATCGTCGGCGCTCTGTTCACGATGCTCATCTCGCTCGTGCCCGGGGGGCAGGTGTCGCTCTTCCTCTTCGTCCTTGTCGTGAGCCAGTTCGGATTCGTGGCCGCGAACGTCTTCTATGACGGCTACCTGCCAGAGATCGCTTCAGACGACACGATCGACCAGGTATCATCCAAAGGGTTCGCCCTCGGCTACCTCGGTGGCGGCATATATCTCGCCTTCGCCCTCGTCCTCATCTTGACCTCAAGCGATCAGGCCAGCGCCATTCGGATCGCGATCTTCGGCTCCGGGGTCTGGTGGTTGCTCTTCTCGGTCGTCTCGCTCGTCAGGCTTCCTTCCGACAGTGCCATCCTCAAGAAGAAGAGCCTGCGCGAGTACACCTCGATCGGATTTTCGAGGACGATGGCCACGACGCGCAAGCTCAGAGAATTCCCGCAGCTCCTGCGCTTCATCGTCGCATTCGTCATCTACAACTCCGGTACCGGAACGGTCATCGCCGTGTCGGGTGTGTACGCGATAGAGACTCTTGAGCTCGACGTAACGATGGTCGCGATGGCTTTCTTGATCGTGCAGTTCGTCGCATTCTTCGGCGCGTTCTTGCTCGGCGCGCTCGCGAGACGGATCGGACCGAAGACAGCGGTCATGATGACCCTGGTCGTGTGGGTCGGCGTCGCCGTCGGGGCGTACTTCCTCCCGGTGGGAGCGTCCTTAGGGTTCCTGGGACTCGCGGGTGTCATCGGATTCGTCCTCGGCGGAGTACAGGCACTCTCTCGCAGCCTCTATGGAACGATGATCCCGGAGGAGGCGTCCGCGGAGTTCTTCGGTTTCTACTCGGTGTTTTCGAAGATGTCGGGCTTCGGGCCGCTGATCTTCGGTATCGTGGCCGCGGTGAGCGGGTCCGGCCGGGCCGCCATCCTGTCTGTCGCGTTGTTCTTCATCGTCGGTCTCATTCTGCTCGCCCGTGTAGACATCGACGAAGCTCGTGCGTCACGTGACCGCTGGGATTTCGCAACGACCGATGGCTGACGAGCGACGGCACACGCCATCGATGTGTGCAATACTGCCGCATGAACCTCAGTGATATCACCATCTCGGAGCCTTCCGGGGCATCCGTCCAGCTTGCGGACGTCATTGCAAGCCCAACCGTCATAGTGCTTACGAGGTACTTCGGCTGAGCGCCATGCCTTAAAATGCTGGCGCAGTTCGCGGCAGTTCACGACTCGATCAAGACACAGGGCGGGGCAGTCATCGGCATTGCTCCGGCGGCTCCTCATCAGGCGGAACGTCTGATGGGAACTTCCATCTCGTTCGCTCTCTACCTGGACCCCGGCCAGCTCGTGGGGGAGCGAATGGGCATCGGAAGACAGTCCCTTGGCCGGTTCCTCTTCAACGTACCTGCGTGGGGTCGGTACACCAGCGCGCTCGTGACGAGCCGGCGCCAGGGGCGCATCACCGGGCACTACTCGAACCTGCCGGGGATCGCTGTCACCGATGCGGCCGGTGACGTCACGTACCTCTACAGAGGAACGGGGCTCGGCGACTACCCGCCGCTCGCGACCGTCCGCTCTGAACTCGATGCTCTCACCGGCTGATACTCCCGCCTCCGCCCGGCCGGACCATGTACGGGGGAGACGTCGCATCGACCACCTGAAGGAAGGACCGCACACGCCCTCTCGGGCCGGTGATCGATATCATGTCGTCCGCTATGGCAGATGACATGGCGAGCCTCCGCATGCACACCTGGTAGAGCGTCGCGGTGTCGGCCGTGACGACGAGGTCAACTTCGAGGCACGGGTCGTCCAGACAGAGAGACACTTCCCCGGCATCGGCGACGATCCAGGAGCGACCGGGACGGGGTCCGCTGAGACGGAATTCCACGACAAGGCGGTCCGTTCCTGGGAGAATCATGTCCGGCATCCAGTTCTTTGAGGCCCGCATCGGAGATCAGCTCCTCCCGGTCTCCTTCTATCTGGATCTGCTGAGCCGCCACGGTTTCCGAGACATCGGCCACTTCGACATCACCCCGATCCACGCGGTGACCTACGGTCGGGCATGACCGACAGATAACCTCGTGGACATTTCTTCCCGACTGCACCACAATGGCCGTCATGGCAAGTGAGCAACAGAGCGGCAGAGTCCTCATGGTGGTTGGAACCGTGGTTGCGCTGCTGATCGGTGTAGCGGTCGTGGTCGCCATCCAACCTCCACCGGTGTTCGACCCTTCCACCCCCCAGGGCACAGCACAAGGATATTTCAACGCCGTGCTCGACGACGACGACGATCTCGCGTTCACCTACTTCAGCGAGAACCTCGAAGAGAGATGCGACGACGACTTCCGTCGATACGACCGAACCGGTGCCGGTCGGGTCGTGATCACCCGTACCGTAACCGACGGTGACCGTGCCGAACTCGATGTAGTGATCACGGTGAGGCACAGCAGCGGTCCCTTCAGCGACGGCTCGTACGACGTCGAGGTGACGCTGGTCATGGAGCGCCACGGTGACCGGTGGCTGATCACCGAGCTTCCGTGGCCGTGGGATCTCTACCCCTGTAAATGGGAACCGGAAACTGAATCGAAAGGTTGACCTTGAACATTCTGCTCGGCCTCTTCGGCCTCGCCATTCAATTCGCGATCATCGGTGGCATCGTCTTTCTCATCGTGCGACTCGTGGCAAATCGCGACAGCGCTAGCAGCGAAGGCACAGGCATCGCGATCCGTCGCTTCTTCCAGTACACGGTCATGCTTGCGATGCTCCTGCTCACGGGTATCGGGCTCGCAGGGCTGATCAATGCTGCAGTAGCATCGACAGCGACGATTGCCCGGGGCAGCGCGTCGACCGCGCTCTGGATCTCTTTCGTCTTCGTAGGACTCCCCGTCTTCGTGGGCATGTCGATGTACACGCTGCGACGCCTCAAGGATGGCCCGCGAGAGCAGAACTCGCTTGGCTGGGCGTTCTATCTCACGATCGCGCTCGTAGGCTCGCTCGTGACCGTGATGTCGCTGGTCGTCGCGTTCCTCGCCGAGCTGCTCGACGACCGGCGCGTCGATCGCACGATCCTCGTCCACGCGGTGGTCTGGACCGCTGTCTGGGTGGGCCATTGGTGGGTAGCCCACCGGTGGGTCCCGAGGCACGGCGCGCGTCTCCATCTCCTCCTCGGCTCGGCTGCAGGCCTCATCGCGACGCTCACCGGTGTGATCTCGGGCCTCATCGCCGTCCTCCAACAGATTTACGACAGGATCTTCCTCGTATCGGTTCTCGGCTCCGGCCTTGAGGATCTCGTACGGCCGCTGATCATCCTCGTTGTCGGTGTTCCCGTGTGGTGGTGGTACTGGTTCCGCCACACCCGGGACGGCACGCGAACCACACTCTGGCTCGCGTACGTGATCCTCCTTGGCATCCTCGGAGGGGCTGTCACTGCCATCTCCGGCGCCGGGATCATGCTCTTCGGTCTCCTTCAATGGATCGTGGGGGATCCGTCTTCAGCTACCGCAGCGGGCCATTTCGCTCTCCTCCCCGGAGCCTTGGGCACCATCGCCGGCGGTAGTGCCGGCTGGGCGTACCACTCACTCGTCCTGGGCAGACGCCCGCAGCAAGAGCGCTCCGAAGTCGACCGGGTCCACGACTACGTATTAGCTGGTGCGGGCCTCGCCGTCGCCGCGACCGGGATCACGACTCTCCTCAGTGTCACGCTCCGGGCACTGGGAGCACGACCGATCACCGAGTCCGGCCCGGGGGACAGCGTCGCCGTCGCTCTCACGCTGCTGGTGATCGGTGTTCCGCTCTGGTGGCGCTACTGGTCGGCGATCCGCCGAAGCCGGGAGATGGATCTCACGGGAGAGCTCCACTCGATCACGCGACGCATCTACATCTTCCTGATCTTCGGTGTGGCGGGAATCGTGACCGTGATCAACCTCATCGTCGTCGTCTTCATCACGTTCGAGGACATTCTTGACGGGGCATTCGGGGGCGCGACTCTGAGGAGCGCAGCGGTGCCGATTCCTCTGCTCCTGACGGCGAGCGCACTCGCGTGGTACCACTTCACGGTGTTCCGCGAGGACCGCGCCGCTTTGGAGTCCGAGGATGCCGAGTCGGCGGAGGCGGAAGCGCTGGCTCCGCGCAGCGTCATCGTCGTATCTCGAGACGGTGAGGAACTCATAGAAGCGATCAGGACTCGAACGAACGCCTCGGTGAGCTCCCTGCATGTCGTCGGCGACCGAACCGCAGCGCGCTCCCTTGAGGACGTGCTCGAAGTTCTGGCAACCGGCCAACACCAGCGGGTGATAGTCGTTCTCCGCCGGGACGACGGATACGACGTCATACCTATCGCAGAGTGATCCGCGAGTTGGCTACGCCTCGTCGACTGATGCGTTAAAGGATTCGATCATCTCGTCGATCGGATCTACCAACGCCTGAATACCCGTCCAGTAGTCCGAGTCGTACCACTGGGACTGGATCTCCTCATACGTCTTACCCTGCTGTTCGACCCACGTGTAATACTTCAGGTTGTGGACTCGCTTACGCTCGTAGTAGTCGAGCTCCTGCACATGTTGGAGGCTCTGGCCCATGAGATGCTGGTGGTAGGCGGCCGCAGCATCATGCGCCGTGAACTCGCCCCGCTCGTCGTTGAGTTCCGCCAGACGCGACCCGTACATCTCCATCGAGTCCGTCCCGACCGTCATCACGACGTCGTTCCCTGTGAGCTCGTACCACTTCGCGAACTTGATGGCCATCAACATGTTCGCGACCCCGGAGATACCAAGGAGCGGAAGCTTCTCGATGAACGCCGCAGATGCTCCCTGGGCAGCCAGGTAGGCAAGGCCTGCAGGCTCGTTAAAGAGACGGATCAGGCTGATCGATGACTCGTCATCGATCCCCATCACCATGTCTGTGTTGCGCACGTTGTGGATCCACGGGATGTGCTTGTCCCCGATCCCTTCTATCCGGTGCTCACCAAAGCCGTTGTAAAGCATTGTCGGGCACTCGGTCGCTTCACCCGCAACGATCTTCGAGTTCGGATACTGCTGTTTGAGGTAGTCTCCCGACGCGATCGTTCCGGCCGAGCCCGTTGTCAGGGTCACGCCGGCGAACCGGTCGAGCGGGCCCATGACCTCCCTGAGGACCTCGAACATGGCCGGGCCTGTGACCGAGTAGTGCCAGAGATAATTTCCGAACTCGTCGAACTGGTTGAAGATCACGAGATCCTCGCCCGAGACCCGCAACTCGTTGCACTTGTCGAAAATCTCTTTGACGTTCGACTCGGTTCCCGGCGTCCTGATGATCTCGCCTGCCACGCTCTCGAGCCAATGGAACCGTTCGGCACTCATCCCTTCAGGGAGGATCGCGATCGACTCGCACCCGAGGAGATTCGAGTCGTAGGCGCCGCCCCGACAGTAGTTGCCGGTCGAGGGCCATACAGCCTTCTGCGTTGCGGGGTCGAACTGGCCGCTGACGAGCCTCGGGACGAGGCAGCCGAACGCCGCGCCGACCTTGTGGGCGCCGGTCGGAAACCACTTTCCCTCGAGCATGATGATGCGAGCGTCAACACCGCTGACCTCGGGGGGAACTTCGAAGTAGTTCACCCCACCAAACCCTCCGCCCGAGGGTGTCGGGTCGTTGTGCCAGGTGATGCGGTACAGGTTGACGGGGTCGAGATCCCACAGCCCGACGCTGCCGAGGCGCTGCTTCACCTCTTCAGGGACCAGGCTCGGGTCCCGCATCTGCTTGAACGTCGGGATCTTGAAATTCCGCGCCTTTGCCTGGATGACGGCGGAGCGGAGAACAGACTCGTTGACGGTGAGGTCGATCATGACGGACGGTCCTTTCCGTTGCCTCTCAATTGCTCAGGGCTGCTTTGAGCGCCTCGAGGTTCGGGTCGATGTACATGGGCTCGGTCCCGACCGCGGCTACAGCGCTCATGACCGAGGCAACGTCCTTGAGGCCGCTCCCGGTCGCGAGCATCACGACTCGGTCTCCGGCTCCGATGAGACCACGGTCAAGAGCCGCGACGATACCGGCGTACGGCGCAGCTCCCGCCGGTTCAGCGAAGACGCCCGATCCGCGCGCCAACGTCGGTATTGCGGCAAGAATTTCGTCGTCTGCGACACGGAGATACGCTCCCCCCGTCTCGGTGACGGCTGCCATCGCCTTGATACGGTCACGGGGCAGATCGGCACTGATCGAGTCGGCAACAGTCTCCGCAGAGATAGGGGGCTTGGTCAGCACGTCCTCACCGCTCTCGAAGGCTTGAACGAGATAGTCACTCCCTGCGGCCTGAATGCCGAAGATACGCGGCACGCGGTCGATCCATCCGAGGGCGAAGGCATCCTTCACGGCCTTGTGGACCCCGCCGATGATCGACCCGTCGCCGACGCTCACGAAGATGGCGTCGGGGGCCTCCCATCCGAGGTCTTCGAGGATCTCGAGACCGGCGGTTTTCTTCCCCTCCGTCATGAACGGGTTGTACCCGGTATTGCGGTTGTACCAGCCGTACTCGGCGACGGCCTCCATGCAGAGTTCGAATGCGTCGGTGTACGTGCCATTGACGAGAGCGACCGTAGACCCGTACGCGAGCAACTGGGCGATCTTCGCTTCCGGCGCGGAGGAGGGGACGAATATCACGCTGCGCAGCCCGACGCTCGCCGCGATTCCGGCGAGGGCTGCTGCGGCATTCCCCGTCGACGCGGTGGTGACGACCTCCGCCGCACGCGCCTGCGCCTTGACGACGGCCATCGCCGAGGCACGGTCCTTGAGCGACGCCGTCGGCTGACGCCCCTCGTCCTTTACCCAGAGGTTCGCTATCCCGAGCCTGGCCGCGAGTGGCTTCACGTCATAGAGCGGCGTCCCTCCGATGCTGAGCGGCGGGACCACCGTGTCGCTGGCGAGCGGCATGAGCGGGAGATATCGCCACATCGTGCGATCTCGATTCTCGGCGAGTACCTCGCGCGTGAAGGTTGCTCCGATGCGCTCATAGTCGTAACGGACATCGAGTATCCCCTCGTTGCCGTGATCCGTGCAGACGTAACCTGCAAAGTCTTCCGGGTACATCGTGCCACAGATCACGCACGCGAGTCCGATGACGTTACTCATCGAACGATCCTGGTGCCGGTCTCGCCGGCCATGGCCCGCTCGAGGTTCTCAGGATTTGTGATCAGTGCTTCGCTGCCTCCAGCCTCGAGGAACTGGACGACGGCACGCATCTTGGGGGCCATCGAACCCTCGGCGAAGTGTCCGCCCTCCTCAAGGTACGCCTTCACCTCGTCGAGCGTGAACTCATCCATCCACCGCTGATCCGGTGTACCGAAGTTGAGCGCGACCTGCTCGACTGCGGTGCAGATGAGCAGGAGATCGGCTCCGATCTCGCTCGCCAGGAGCGCCGACGCGAGATCCTTGTCGATCACCGCCGCGATCCCTTCCAAATCTCCCTCTTCGTTCACAACGACCGGGATACCGCCGCCGCCGACGGCGATGGTGACGATTCCGGCGTCAACGAGGACCCGGATCACATCAAGTTCGACGATCCGCATCGGATGGGGGGAGGCCACGACACGACGCCAGCCGCGCCCGGCATCCTCAACGACATCCCAACCCTCCTCGTCGCGCCGGCGCACTGCCTCGTCCTCGTCCATGAAGGATCCGATTGGCTTCGTCGGCTTGTCGAACGCCGGATCGGCACGATCGACCTCGACCTGTGTGACAACCGTGACGACGCTCTTGTCGATGCCGCGCTGGCGAAAGTCGTTGACCAGGTTCTGCTGGAGCATGTACCCGATCGCGCCCTGTGTGTCAGCCCCGCAGTAATCGAGCGGGACCTCGTGAAGCTCGTTACTCGCAAGCTCGGACCGTCGCAGGATGAAACCGATCTGGGGTCCATTGCCGTGAGAGATCACGACGTCCCACCCCTGCTCAACGAACGTTGCGATACGGTCGTCGGTCTCGGCCGCGGCTGCGTACTGGTCCTGGACCGACTGGTGCCTGGCGTCCGGGATCAGCGAATTACCGCCAATGGCGATAACGAGTCTGGGCATTACTCCCAGGCTCCGAGCACGGACGACAGCAGAGCCATGCGCATCACGACACCGTTGTAGGCCTCCTGCCAGTACCGGGCATGCTTGAGCTGGTCAACCTCCGGGAGCAGCTCGTCCATTCGCGGGAGCGAGTGGAGGATGATCGAGTCGCCCTTGGCCCGCTTCATGACCTCAGGAGTGATCTTGTAGTTGGCCGGGGTGAGGCCGTAGTCGTCGGGCCTCTCCTGAACGGAGAGGGTGTAATCGGGCTGGATGACCGGCTCCATGTAGATCACGTCGGCTTCGGCGATGACATCGTCGATGTGATCGACGACACGGTAATTCGTGCCCTTCTCGTCGAGCTCGGCAAGGAACTCCGGGAGAGGGGACATCTCCTCGGGAGCGAGGATGACCATCTCGACGTCGAATTGTGACAGGGCGTATCCGAGGGAGTGCATCGTCCGCATCCGGTGGTCACCGATGGCGACGAACGTGAGCCCGTCGATGGTGCCCTTCTCCTTCAACACGGTGTAGAGATCCGTGAGGATCTGGGTCGGATGCTCACCCCAACCGTCACCGGCGTTGATGACCGGGATTGAGCACCACTTGGCGGCCTCGTGGGGAGCACCCTGCTCAAAGTGGCGCATGACCAGGACATCGCCGTAGTACTCCAACATGTGGACCGTGTCTTTGATCGACTCCTGGTAGAAGTCGCCGGCACGCGTCATCTTGGCGTCCGAGAAGCCCGTCACGTGACCGCCGAGGCGGTGCATCGCGGCCTCGTGGGCGAGCCGCGTCCGTGTGGAGGGCTGATAGAACGCGGTCACAAGCGTCTTGTGGGCAAGGAGATCCGTGTTTCGGCGTTCCCGGGCGATCGGCTCAAGGCGGTCGGCAATCTCGAAGAGGTGGAAGAACTCGCTCCGCTCGAAGTCCTTGAGGGAGAGAATGTCGCGTCCGGTGAAGCTACGCATGCCTGGCATCCTTTGAGTCGGCTTGGTACATTGGCCATACTATAGTACAATATTATGACCCTATGCCATGCGGAGTGCTCCCGATGATTACCCGCAACCCGTCACTCACCGACCAGGTGAAAGCGCACATCAAAGAGCTCATCCTCACCGACGGTTTCGAGGATGCCCGAATCCCCCCCGAGACGGAGCTCGCCGCCGACCTCGGAGTCAGCCGCACCACCGTCCGCGACGCGCTGAGTCGCCTCCAGAGCGAGGGAGCGATCTATCGCCGTCAGGGCGCAGGCACCTTTGTCAACCAGCAGGGCCTCCAGATCAAGTCCCGCCTCGAAGACATCTGGTCCTACGAGAAGCTCCTCGAAGACCACGGATTCGAACCGTCGGTGCGAGTGCTCGCCGCATCCAAGGCTCCCGCCGACTCCCCCACCGCCGAGGCCCTGGGCCTCAACGACGGCGACATGGTGCTGATCATCGAGAAACTCTTCCTCGAAGACGAGAAGCCGGTCATGCTGACGATCAATCGCATCCCGACCCACTTCCTGAGCGGAACCGACTACGCCGACGATGAGGCGGCCCCGATCTACGAGTTTCTCCAGGACCACTGCGACCGCTCACTGAGCTACTACCTCTCAGAGATCATCCCGGTCGCCCTCGACGCCGACACGGCGTCCAAGCTCGGGGTTGATCCGGGCACACCGGCGATCTCATTCGACGAGATCGGATTCGACCAATCCAACGAGCCGCTCGTGCGGGCGACGTCACACTTCCGCGATGACCTCCTTCGGTTCCGGCTCATCCGCAAGAGAAGCGGGGCATGAACCATCCTCAGCCAGAGTCACGAGCCACAAAGGAGTAGTTGATGCAGACCTATCTGCGGGGCCGCGACATGATCACGACCCAGGAGTGGACCAAGGACGAGCTCGACACGGTGATCGATATCGCCCTCGACCTGAAACGCCGACGGGCTCTCGGTGAGCCGCACGCTCTGCTACGCGACAAGGTCCTCGCGATGTTGTTCTTCTTCTCAAGCACTCGAACCAGAGCAAGCTTTGAGGCCGGCATGGCCCAGCTCGGCGGCCACGCCATGTTCCTCGACTCGACGAGCACCCAGATCGGCCACGGCGACACCTGGAAGGAGATCGGAGACATTCTGGGCCGCTACAACGATGGGATCGCCATCCGCCAGGTCGACTGGGGCATCGGCAACGACTACATCCGCGCCGTTGCGGAGGCCAGCCGCACCCCGGTGCTCAACATGCAGTGCGACTGGTATCACCCCTTCCAGGCACTTGCGGACCTGCTGACGATCATCGAGCAGAAGGGCGACCCCCGCAAGCTCACCATCAACATGAGCTACGCGTACGCAGCCAGCTATCAGAAGCCCATCAGCGTGCCGCAGAGCCTCATCCTGCTCATGACCCGGTACGGCGCGAACGTGCGCCTCACCCATCCGCCGGAGTTCAAGCTCATGCCCGAGATCATCGCTCAGGCTGAGGAGAATGCCAAGAAATCCCACGGGTCCTTCGAGATCGTCGAAGACTTCGAGGAGGGGATGCGCGGCGCAGACGTCGTCTACGCCAAGGCGTGGGGTTCGATGCTCACCACCTCTGACCATGAAGAGTCAGCAAAGATCTCGGCGCATTACCAGGACTGGATCGTCGACCCGAGGCGGATGGAGATGGCCCACGAGGATGCCATCTACATGCATCCGCTCCCGGCCGACCGAAACGTAGAAGTGGCGGACGCCGTCATCGACGGGCCATCAAGCCGCGTGTTCGACCAGGCCGAGAATCGGCTCCACGTGCAGAAGGCGGTGATGGCGCTCACGATGTGAGCGCTGTCGTGGATCCGGATCGTTGCGTCTCACCACGAGAGGACGCACGAGATGCGCAGGCACGCCGTCGCAGAATTCATGGACGGGGTGGTTGAGAAATCGGTCGCACAATTCGAGTTCCACCGGGCCGTCCATGAGGTAGTCGGGTCGATGTTGCCCCTCTTGAGGCGCTACCCGAAATAGTGGGAGGGTCGGATCCCGCACCGCATGGTTGAGGCCGAACGGATCATCATCTTCCGGGTTGCATGGGTCGATGACTCCGGAGCGGTGCAAGCAAACCGTGGATTCCGCGTTGAGATGAACAGCGCCATCGGCCCCTACAAGGGCGGATTGCGCTTCCATCCGTCCGTGTACCTGGGAGTCCTCAAGTTCCTCGCCTCTGAGCAGGTCTTCAAGAACGCGCTCACGACGGTCCCGATGGGTGCCGGCAAGGGTGGCTCCGACTTCGATCCGAGGAACAAGAGCGAGAGCGAGGTGATGCGATTCCGCCAGGCGTTCATGAGCGAGCTGTACCGCACCCGCCGCGAGATGGCAGAGGAGTACGACGTACGAGACAACTACGTCGTCGGGGCAGACATCGCTGGCTTCTGCAGAGTCGCGGACGCGATGATCGATCAGGGCGTCGTCTAAGGAGATGTGACCATGAGAAGAGTCGTCGGATATGTCGACGGTACCGACTCGGCGTGCGCATCGGTCACGTTCACAAGGTTTACGCCCCCCACGACAGCGTGCCGCCGGGAGGTGTCACCTACCAGGACATCTTCCACGTCTGCCGCACCTTCGACACCCCTCTCCTCATTGAAGTCCACAACGGGCTCCGCGACAAGGCGGAGACGCTCGTCGCCGACATCCCGGATGTCGTAGAATTCGTGGATCCAGCGGCGATGCTCTCCAAGGTGCGGGACAATCTCGAGAACAAGTAACAGACGCTTCGGCGTCCTCAGCGATCCAGAAAGGGGCGTCGATGCCTCCTCACGCATGGACTGTGCACAACCCGACCGGCAGTCGCCGCGTCATTGTCACGAAGGAGCTCCCCGGGAGCCGGTGGCTCCACATCCTGACTGCCGCCGACTGTCGTGTGGAGGTCTGCACATCGGATACCGCCCTCACCGTCGATGAGATCGCCGGACAGATCGGTGACTCCTGCGACGGAGTGATCGGCCAACTGACCGAAGACTGGAGCGCCGAGCTCTTCGCCATCCTTGCCGCAGCGGGAGCGAAGGCCTACTCGAACTACGCGGTCGGGTACAACAACGTCGACGTCAACGGAGCGACGGCTGTAGGCATCCCGGTCGGGAACACGCCGGGCGTTCTCACGGAGACGACGGCGGAGATGGCTGTTGCGCTGACCTTCTCGGCCGGTCGCCGTATCTGCGAGGCTGACAGGTTCATGCGCGACGGGAAGTATCACGGCTGGCTCCCGAGCCTGTTCATGGGGAAGCGTTTCCACGGTGAAACCGTCGGCATCGTCGGTGCGGGACGGATCGGCGCTGCCTACGGGAGGATGATGGTCGAGGGTCACAAGATGAACCTCGTCTACTTCGATCTGTACCCCAACGAGGCGCTCGAGCAGTACGTCAGTGCGTACTCGGCCTTCATCCAGGCCCGGGGAGAGGAACCGGTGACCTGCCGCCGGATCGCGACGATCGAAGAGCTACTCGCACTCTCAGACATCGTCAGCCTCCACACGGTTCTCGATGACAGCACGCATCATCTCATCAACGCCGAGCGACTGGCAGCGATGAAACCGGATGCGATCCTCATCAACTCGAGCCGGGGTCCCATCATCGACGAGGCAGCGCTCGTTGCACACTGCCGGACACATCCACAGTTCACCGCAGGCCTTGACGTGTTCGAAGACGAGCCCGCCATGAAGCCGGGCCTCGCCGATCTCGAGAACGTCGTCATCGTGCCGCACATCGCGTCCGCGTCGAAGTGGACCCGCGAAGGCATGGCGACCCTCGCGGCAGCGAACGTCGCAGCCATCCTCCAGGGGTACCCCTTGTGGAGCGGTGACGACGTTCTGCCATTCCTCTCGGGTGACGTGCCCCAAGCGGCGCCGAGTATCGTCAATGCCGTTGAACTCGAACTGCACGAGAAGGGAACCTAGAAAAATGCGTATCGCCGATCGTATCGCCGACCTCGGGACCGAGACCGCATTCGCGGTGTCGGGCGAGGCTGCAACCTTTGCCGCACAAGGGAACCGGGTATATCCCTTCCATCTCGGAGACATCAACCTTCCTACCCCGTCGACCGTCGTCGAAGGGGCTGAGAAGGCGATCGCGGATGGCAAGACCGGGTACTGCCCGAACGCCGGGATCCCACAGCTCCGCGAAGCCATCGCCTCTAACGTCGCTGCCTCCCACAAAACCGATTACACGGCCGAGAACGTCGTGATCCAGCCGGGTGGCAAGCCGACGATCGGTAAGTTCATCCTCACGCTGATGAACCCGGGAGACGAGGTGCTCTACCCGAACCCGGGGTACCCCATCTACGAGTCCCAGATCGAGTTCCACGGTGGAGTCGCCGTCCCGTACGGGTATGTCGAGGGTGTCAAGAACTTCGAGTTGGACTTCGATTCGATCGAGCGTGGCATCACGGAGAAGACCCGCCTCCTGATCCTCAATGACCTGCAGAACCCGATGGGCGCCGAGTGCTCCATCGAGGAGCACGAACGGCTCGCCGAAATCGTCCGCGCACACGACCTGTACGTCCTCGCCGACGAGGCCTACTTCGACATGCGCTACTCGGGGGAGAGCACATCCTTCGTTGAGCAGCCCGGCATTGCGGAACGAACTGTCGTGTTGTACACCTTCTCAAAGAAGTTTGCAATGACCGGGTGGCGCCTCGGTGCGAGCATCGGCCCGAAGGAGATCATGGAGGTAATCGCCAAGATCAATGTCAACGACGAATCCTGCTCGAACCACTTCGTCCAGTACGGCGCTCTCGCAGGGCTACGCGGGGACCAGAGCGAGGTGCAAGCGATCCTCGACACGCTCGAAGCACGAAGGGACGCGACCGTCAACGGGTTAAACGCGATCGACGGGATCACCACGTTCACGCCCGACGCCACCTTCTACCTGTTTCCCAACGTCACCGAGCTGATGGAGCGGAAGAACATCAAGAGCTACGAGGTGTTCCGCCGCGCGGCCCTCCACGCCACGGGGGTGTCGTTCACCTCCCGGATCCACTTCGGCCGACAGGTCGATGACGAGTCGAACCGATACATCCGCTTCGCCTACTCAGGCATCGACGTCGCCGACATCGAAGAGGGCCTCGGCCTCTTCAAGGAGTGGGCAGAGCGGTAGCCCGAGGGGGCTACTCGCTCTGCAGTTCCTCGTAGTCTCGGGGGGTGTTGATGTCGCGAGGTGCACTCTGCGCCACCGCAACTTTTACCACGCGGTCGTCCTGCGCGTCGACAAGGAGGCGCCACAGCACCTTCTCCCCCACCATCGACGCAGCACACTCCACCGCGTCGCGTGACAGAAGGAAAGGGTGGGCGACCCGGTCGCGGTACGCGGCCACCGCTGCCCAGGGTCTCTCCTCCGTCCAGACCCCGACCATCGTATTGATGACGGTGGTCCGAACCTGGGGCAGATCGCCCGCCACGAGCAGGAATGCGGCGGCGTCAGGATCCGCGGTAGTCGCCGTGAGGAGTGACGACATGTTCCCACGGCGGTAGTCCGGATTCGTCACGACCGTCACGGAGACGGCCTTGATCGACGCTTCGACCATCTCTGCATCGCACCCGGTGACGACGATCACCCTGTCAAGCATGCTCGCCTGGACCGCATCAATCGTCGCGTTGAGTACCGTCGTCCCCTGGTACTCCAGCGTGAGCTTCGATGCTGCCATCCGCGTCGAGGCGCCTGCGGCGAGAACGACCCCGACGATTGGACGCGGCATTCAGACCCCGACAATGTCGGTAGGGAGCACCGGAACCCTCGTCAGTGATCTACCCGTCGCCGCTCGAATAGCCGCGACGATCGCCGGTGTCGAACTGATCGTGGGTGACTCCGCTATCCCCTTCGCCCCGAAGGGACCCCAGTGGTCCCCCTCTTCGATGATCCGGACTTCGACGTCGGGGGCATCGAGGAACGTCGGAATCAGGTAGTCGGTGAACGTCGGATTCCGGATGACACCCCCGTCAATGACAAGCTCCTCCATCACCGCGAAGCCCATGCCTTGCATGATGCCACCCTCGAGCTGCCCCACTATCGCCTGAGGATTGAGTGCCCTGCCGACATCCTGAGCCGTATCGACACGGACCACGCGCACGAGGCCGAGCTCCGGGTCGACGTCCACCACGGCACGGTGGGCAGCGACGACGAACCCGGCGTGGATCTCCCCCTGGCCGTCGGCGTCAGGCGGGTAGGTCTTCGGATGCCTGAAGCGAACATGACATTCGACGGGGCCATCGCTGCAGATCTCGTTGACCGTCGCGACAAGCTCGCCCTGTTTGTACACACCATCATCGCGGAGCTCGTCTCCGCCGTGGAGCGAGAGAATCTGATCACGGAGCCCGACGGCAGCATCATGCACGGCGCCCCCGGTCATCTGGGTCTGACGGGACGCCGAAGTGGACCCGGCCGAACCGATCTGTGAGGTGTCCTTCCATACGACAGCTACTCGATCAACTCCCAGAACGGTCCGGGCGATCTGCTGGCAGACGGTGACAAGACCCTGTCCCACCTCTATCGCCGCCGTGTGGATCTCGATGCCTGCGGGGGTCATCACCACCCGGGCCTCGGCGAAATCGTCGAAGCCTTCGGAGAAAGCGAGGTTCTTCAACCCGACGGCGTACCCGACGCCGCGAACGACCGCTGACCGAGGCGTCGTCAACCCCGTCCCGCCGGGAGCGAGCCGCGGGTCGTCCGAGGGGATCGGATCCGGAATCGGTATCGATTCGAGCGCATCGATCACCGCGACCGTCGGGAGCGAGCCCTGTATGACCTGGCCGGACGTGGCAAAGGGGTCGCCGGGAGCGAGCGCGTTGCGCCGCCGGAGTTCGAGGGGAGCGAGGCCGATCGCCTCAGCGAGGCTGTCCATCTGGCTCTCGGACGCGAAGCAGGCTTGCACCACGCCGAATCCGCGCATCGCACCCGCCGGAGGATTATTCGTTCGGACGACCACCGCATCGATGACGACGTTGTCGCAACGATACGGGCCAACGCTGAAGAACGCTGCGTTGGCTATGACCGCCGGGCTCGTGTGGGCGTAGGCCCCACCGTCGAGAATCAGCCGTGCCGTGACCTTCACCAGATTCCCGTCCTCGTCCGCCTCGTGGCGGTACCACATGCGTGACGGGTGCCGCTTCACATGACCGACGAACGACTCAGATCGGTCGTACACCATCTTCACGCTGCGGCCGGTCGCGAGGGCGAGCATGGCGACGTGGATGTGCAGCGAGATGTCCTCCCGCGAGCCGAACGCGCCGCCGATCCCTGCAGGGTGGCAACGGACCTGATCGGGTTCCAGATCGAGGCATGCGATGATCTGGCGGTGGTCCACGTGGACCCACTGGCTCGTGATGTACAGGTCGAGACCTCCCTCCCCGTCCGGGATCGCGAATCCCGCCTCAGGTCCGAGCGGCGCCTGATCCTGCGTCGCTGTCTCGTAGAACCCCTCGACGACAACACTCCCCTCTGCCGTCTCGTCCCCGCGGCGGATCCTCATCTCGCGGAATGTCGAGCCGATCTCCGCAGCTCTCTCAGGATCATCAAGCGGGTCAAGCGGCTCCCACACCGCCACGATCGCCGCAGCGGCACGCCTCGCGGTCTCCTCGTCGTCGGCTGCCACTACGGCAACCGGTTCACCCCAATATCTGGCTGTTCCGTCGCAGAGCACAGGCTGATCCTGCTCCACCTGACCGAACATGGGGCTACCGACCACGTCGTCCTGCGTCAGGACAGCGTGCACGCCGACCATCGCGAGGGCGGGGCCGATGTCAAGTTCCGTCAGCGTGGCGTGAGCGTGCGGGCTCCGCAGCGTCGCGCCCCACAGCATCCCCGGCGAGGACAGATCGGACGCGAAGGCGAAGTTCCCTGTGACCTTCGGCTCTCCGTCCGGCCTCCCGACGCTGGTACCGATGCCCCCCCGTACCCTGGGCAGCGTTCGAGTCGTCATGCTCCCTCACTTGTCAGTGCGGTGAAGGCGCGCAGGATCGCCCCGTATCCAGTGCACCGGCAGATATTGCCAGATAACGCCTCACGAATCTCAGGCTCGGTCGGGTGCGAGTTCGTCTCGAGCAGATGCACGCCAGTAACGATGAACCCGGGAGTGCAGAAACCACACTGGACGGCACCCTCTGCGAGCATCACCTCCTGGAGTGGGTGCAACTGCGCGCCCTCCCCGATTCCCTCGACGGTCGTCACTGTCGCGCCGTCGGCGTCCGCCGCCATGACAAGACACGAGCAGACGGCTGCACCGTCGAAGATGACGGTGCATGATCCACACTCCCCCTGCTCACACGCGTCCTTCGTACCCGGCAGACCAAGATCGTTACGAAGTGTGTGCAGCAGGCTCTCGGAACCCGCAACATCCACGGAACGTCGCTCTCCGTTAACGGTGATCACGATGGGCACGGTCACGCGAGACACCGTTCGGCGAGCCTGCGCGCAAGCACCCCCGCAGCGTGACGTCGATACCCCTCCGTCGATCGGTGATCGGTGATCGGGCGAACCTCCTCCGACACGATCCGGGAGAACTCCTTGAGCGCCTCTTCGGTGATCCTCGCCTCGGCATTGAGCATCTCCTCTGCCCTCGTCACCCGTATAGGCGTCGGCGCCACCGATCCGAGAGCAACACGGAAACCGTCGTCGCCGCGCATGACCACGCAACTCACAATGGAGATGACCATCGCGTTGCGAGTCCCGACCTTGGCGAACTCCTGAGCCGTAGGGACGTCATCGGGAATAGCGACACCGGTGACCACCTCGTCAGGTTCGAGCGAGGTGTGTTTGACACCGGTGAAGAACTCGTTCCAGGGAATGACTCGCTCGCCACGCTCCTTCGATCGGACAACGATTCGGGCATTCGCGGCAGCGATCCAGGGAAGGCCGTCACCAGCCGGGCTCGCGGTCGCGACGTTGCCTCCAATCGTTGCAACGGCACGGATCTGCGGCGAGCCGATGGTCCGGGCAGCCTGAGCGAGAGCGCCGTGATCCGAGCCCTCGAGTCGGGCCCAGGTAACGCCGGCTCCGATACGGTTCGATGTCATCTCCCTGAGCTCTTCTACGCGTCGCAGGGAGATGACCCGCGACGGCCGGCGGTGGGCGATGTTCACCTCCACCATGAGGTCGGTCCCGCCGGCGAGGAGCTGCGCGTCGGGTCGTTGAGCCTTCGCTGCGAGCGTTTCGTCGAGATTCCGGGCAGCGAGAAAGTCCATGACCGTACCGTAGCCCGCGGCCCGCTGCCACTTGTCCGTCGCCCGTGGCCGGCGAAGGGCTCCCGCTGCTCCTCTCCCCGTCACCCCACCAGACGCTTCGCGGCCCGATTGTGCTCCTCAATCAGCTTCGGTAGCTCGACGCCCACCAGTTCGCCGTCGCGGACGACAGGTTTGCCGTGTACGAAGGAGTGGTCCACGCGCACAGCAGCGGCGAACAGGACTGCCGCGACGGGATCGTGCAACGCCCCGGCGTACTCGATGCGGTCGAGCGAGATAGCGATGAAGTCCGCGCCTCTGCCAGGCTCAAGCGAACCGATGTCGTCCCTCCCGAGAACCGCTGCCGATCCGCGGGTCGCGATGCGCAGAACCTCCCTAGCAGTGAGCAGCCTCCCGCCCTCGATCGAGGGCGCCGCCGCGAGGCGGGAGAGCAACATGGCCTGCCGGGCCTCTCCGAGCAGGTGGCTGCCGTCGTTGCTCGCCGATCCATCGACGCCGATGCCGAGCCGGACGCCGGCCGCCAGGTAGCGGCGAACCGGAGCGATACCCGAACCGAGGCGCATGTTCGACGATGGGCAGTGGGCGATCCCGGTGCCAGATTCAGCGAGACGGTCGATCTCACCATCGTTGATGTAGACACCGTGGGCGTACCACACGTCATCCCCGACCCACCCGAGATCCTCCATGAGCTCGACGGGACGCCGCCCGAACCTCTCGATGCAGAACTGCTCCTCGTCGTACGTCTCAGCAACGTGGGTGTGGAGGTGGACGCCGTGACGGCGCGCAAGGTTCGCCGATTCGCGCATCAGCTCCTCCGTCACCGAGAAGGGGGAACACGGGGCGACCACGATTCGGGTCATGGCGCCCGGAGCCGGGTCGTGGAACGCTTCGATGACCCTCTCGGTGTCGAGCAGGATCGCCTCTTGGTCCTCGACGACGGAGTCGGGAGGCAGCCCGCCGTCGCTCTCGCCGAGGCTCATCGACCCACGCGCTGCGTGGAAGCGCAGACCGACCCCGGCGGCACCCTCGATCTGGTCGTCGAGCCTCGATCCGTTAGGGAAGACGTACTGGTGGTCTGACGAGGTCGTGCACCCGGAGAGGGCGAGCTCCGCGAGGGCGAGCCGGGTCGCGATCCGCACGTCGTCGGGTGTGATCCGTGCCCAGATTGGGTAGAGCGTGCGGAGCCAGTCAAAGAGGCCGACGTCCTGAGCGCCGGGGACCGCCCGCGTGAGGGTCTGGTAGAAGTGATGATGCGTATTGATGAGCCCGGGGAGCACGACGTGCCCGGAGAGATCGAGAACTTCGTCTGCGCTGTCGGGGAGCTCGGAGGTCGTGCCTACGTGTTTGATGATCCCGTCCACGGCGTAGAGACCGCCGTCCGCGATCTCGGTTCCGTCGTCGTCCATGGTGGCCAGAACCTGCGCGTGCCGGACAAGAAGTGTGCTCATAGAAGTGAATGTACCAACCTACTCAACTCCTACGTCGCTCTCCGAGCTCCGTTCTCTCGGTAAAGTGGAGGCACGGGATAGAAGAGGAGCCGAGACGAACATGACCATGCAGTACTCCCGACCCCTCACCCTCGATGAGGCCACCACCCTTGCAGCCCGGCCCGACACCGTGATCATGGCGGGGGGAACGTCCGTTAACGCCGGAGGCGGTAGCTCCGGTGTCACCGCCGTGGATCTGCAAGCGCTCAACCTCGCCGGAATCGAATCTCTTGGTGCGTTCATCCGCATCGGGGCGATGACGCGCCTTCAGGCACTCGTGGAATCAGACCTCGTCCCGTTCACTCTCCGCGATCTCGCCCGACGCGAAGCCCCCAGCACGATCCGTAACGCGGCGACGGTCGGTGGTACCGTCGGTGCCGCGGATCCCGAGAGTGAACTCCTCGCCGGCCTGCTCGCGTTCGGTGCCGTCGTCACTCTCGCGAGGGTGGGTTCAACGACCGACCATGCCCTCGACGACATCCTCCACGATCCAGGGCTGATCAGCCAGGCGATCATGACGAGTGTCACGATCCCGACCACCGGAGTCGCTGCCGCCGAACGTACCGGTCGCACGCCGATGGACCGACCGATCGTGATGGTCGTTGCCCACAGAGGCGCGGCAGAAGCCGTCCGTATGGCCGTGACCGGAGTCGCACACGTTCCGGTGGTCGTGGATCCAGAGCGGATCAAAGACCTCGATCCGCCGTCAGACTTCCGCGGGTCACCCGACTATCGAAGGCACCTCGCCACCGTGCTCGCAGACCGGGTCCTTACCGCAGTCACGGAGAGTGATCCGGAATGACGATCACCCTCACCATCAACGGGGTCGAGCAGATCCTCTCCTGCGAGCCCCACGAATCGCTACGTTCGGTGCTGCGAAGAGCCGGATACTTCAGCGTCCGTTACGGGTCGAGCACGGGGGAGACAGGTGCAGCCGCCGTCCTCGTCGACGGCAGCCTCATCTCCGCCGACGTCATGCTCGGTGCGCAAGCCGACGGCCACGATGTCGAGACGATCGAAGGTCTCAGCACACTCGGCCAACTCCATCCGATCCAGAAGGCATTCATCGACTCGGGCGCGATCCAGTCCGGGTACTCGACTCCGGCGACGATCCTCGCCGCGAAAGCCCTCATCGACCGGAACCCGAGACCCACCGAGGACGATGTCAGGGATGCCCTCTCAGGAATACTCGACCGCGAGACGGGTTATCTGCGGCCCGTCCACGCCGTGTTGCGCGCCGCTGCGGTGATGCGGGGAGAGGAACCTGATGACATCGCCATCACGCACCTCGATCCTCTCCTTGATGGTGGCAGCGACGCAGCGAGCGCCGATCGCGCCCGGGTCTCCGAGATCGCCCCTCGCGTCGTGCCGTGCAGTGACGTCCCGCGGACCCGCGTCGTCGGGCACGCAGAGCCGAAGGTCGACGCTATCAAACTCGTCAAGGGGAACCCTGCGTTCACCGACGATGTCGACCTGACCGGGACCCTCATCGCGAAGGTCCTCTACAGCCCGCATGCCCACGCGAGAATAACCTCGATCGACGATTCGGCAGCGCGATCTCTCCCCGGCGTCCACGCGGTCCTGCATCACGGCAACGTGACCCAGGTACGGTACGCGTCTGGTGGTCAGAGTTACCCGAACCCGCTCCCCTACGACCAGGTGAGCTTCGGCGACAAGGTCCGTTATGTCGGGGACCGTGTCGCCGCCGTTGCCGCCGACACCGAGGAGATCGCGCTCTCTGCGCTCGACCTGATCGATGTCACCTACGAGGTGCTCCCCGCGGTCTTCGACGAGAACGAGGCAATCCTCGAGGGTGCACCGGTGATCCATGACGAACCTGGGATGGAGGGCGCGCACGATCCGTCCCGCAACATCGTCCATCATCTCAAGGCCGACACCGGCGACATCGAGGAAGGCTTCGCTGCTGCCGACCGGATCTTCGAACAGACCTATCGCGTGCACCAGGTACAGCCGGCTCCGATCGAACCACACGTTGCGATCGCCGCGTGGGACTCCGACGAACGACTTGTCATCACCTCCTCCACCCAGGTGCCTTTCCATATCCGGCGCATGGTCGCGCCGCTCCTCGGTCTTCCTGTGAAGCGGATCCGCATTATCAAGCCCCGGATCGGTGGTGGGTTCGGAGTCAAACAGGAGCTGCTGATCGAGGATATCGTCGGTCACCTTACGATGGCTACAGGTCGTCCTGTCCGCCTCGAACTCACCCGCGCAGAGGAGTTCGTCTCGAGCCGCACACGGCACCCTCAGACGATCACTTTCAAGACCGGTGTCGACGCTGACGGGAGACTCACCGCCCAGGAGATGCGCATCATCGCCAACACCGGTGCATATGGCACTCACGGCCTGACGGTCCAGCTCGTCAGCGGCCTTCGCGGCCTCAGCTCTTACAACTCCCCGGTCAAGCGGTTCGACTGCAAGGTCGCCTACACGAACATCCCTGTCCCTGGTGCGTACCGCGGGTACGGGGCCCCACAGGCGCTCTTCGCCCTCGAGTCGCACATGGAGGACATCGCGGACGCACTCGAGATGGACCCGATCGAGTTCCGACGCCTGAACTGGACCAAGGTCGGCGACCCCCTCGACATCGCCCAGCAGCTCAGTGAGGGCAACCAGGACGCGAGCGTGATGCCGATCGTCACCTCCAGCGGCCTGGAGGAAGCCGTCCTGCAGGGGCAGCGAGCCATCGGATGGGAACGCCGTAACGATCCCGATTGGAGACAGCCAGAAGACAGGCCGAATATCCGACGTGGACTCGGCTTTGCGATGGCGATGCACGGCACCGCGATCCCCGGTCTCGACATGGGGGGTGCAAGTCTCAAGATCAACGACGACGGATCCTTCAACCTGCTCGTGGGCGCCACCGACCTGGGAACCGGTTCAGACACGGTCCTCGCTCAGATCGCCGCCGAGGTGGTAGGAGCCACAACCAGTGATGTGCTCGTGTACGCGTCGGACACCGACATGACGCCATTCGATACGGGTGCGTACGCGTCGAGCACGACCTACATCTCGGGTATGGCGGTCAAGCGCGCTGCCGAACAGGTGCGCACCCAGATCATTGCCCGTGCCGCAGAGATACTCAAGGTAGATGCCGCTTCGATCGATCTTTACGACCGCGCCGCGTGGGTGCCAGACGGGCGCTCCGTGTCACTCGAGACGATCGCCCTGTCGACCCTCCACCAGGCGGGCCAGCATCAGATCATGGCGACAGCATCCCACGTCTCCCCGGAGTCACCTCCACCGTACGCGGCCCAGTTCGCCGAGATCGAGGTTGACGTCGAGACAGGGCAGGTGACGGTGATCCAGCTCGTCATGGCCGTGGACTGCGGTGTTCCGATCAACCCGATCACTTCCGCGGGGCAGGTTGAGGGCGGGATGGTGCAGGCTCTCGGCTACGGGCACTGCGAGGAACTCGCGTACGACCGGGACGGGCGAGTAGTGAACCCGCGCTTCGGCCCCTACAAGATCTATCGCGCCGACGAGATGCCGCGCCTCGAGGCCATCCTCGTCCAGACAATGGAACCAAGCGGCCCGTTCGGAGCGAAGGCAATCGCCGAGATTCCGAAGGACGGCGTCGCCCCGGCAATGCGCAACGCCATCGCGAACGCAACCGGCGTGCGTATCGCGAACATCCCGTTCACTCCCGAACGGGTCTGGCGGGCGCTGCAAGAAGCGTGACGACCGTCGAACCCAACCAGTTCCTCGCGGCGCTCTCCGCAGCGGCTCACGCACGGCGCCCTCTGGTACTCGCCACTATCGTCGCGACGGAGGGATCCGTGCCTCGACACATCGGCACCAAGATGATCGTCTACCCCGATGCCACGATCATCGGAACGGTTGGGGGTGGCAAGGTCGAGGCCTGCGTCCGCGACGATGCCCTCGCCACGCTCGCTGATGGATCCCCCCAGCTTCGCCGCTACACGTTGCATAACCCGAAACGGGGAGACCCCGGAATCTGTGGCGGCATCATGACTGTCTATCTGGAGCCCTATATGCCCTCTCCCACTATCTTCGTCATCGGCTGCGGCCACATCGGTAAAGCCGTTGTGGACCTCGCCCACTGGCTCGGCTACTACACCGTCGCCGTCGACGACCGTGCCGACCTCCTCACTGAGGATGCTCTGCCGAATGCCGACGTCCGGTTCGTCGGTTCGGTGAGCGAAGCGGTACAAGAGCACCCCATCACAGCGGACACGTCAGTCGTGGTCGTGACGAGGAGCCACGAACTTGACGCGCAGATCGTGCCGACGCTCGTTGCAACGCAGGCACGTTACATCGGGGTCATGGGGAGCACGCGCCGTTGGACATCCACTCGCGCCTTACTCGTGCAAGCCGGCCTCCCCGACGGAGCGCTGGACGCCATCCATGTGCCGATAGGTATTGAGATCGGAGCAGAGACCGTCGAGGAGATCGCCGTCTCAATCATGTCCGACATCATCAAGTCCGCCTCCGCGAGCACCCGGTGATCGATCTCTCCGAGCATCTCGTCGTCGTCCGCGGCGGTGGGGACCTCGGATCAGGTGTGATCTGGCGGATGCGCCGCGTCGGCTTCCCCGTCGTCGTCCTCGAGCTCGAGCGCCCCCTCTCGGTACGCCGCACGGTCTCGTACTCGTCAGCCATCACCGAGGGGAGCATCCTCATCGACGGGATCGAGGGAGTGCGGGTCGCGTCACCCGAGGAGGCGATCGAGGTGGCAGATCACGGTTCTGTCCCTGTCCTCCTCTCACGCGAGATTCCCCGGTTTCCGATCTCGGTGATCATCGATGCGCGGCTCGCGAAGCGGAACCTCGGAACCACCATGGGCCAGGCGCCCTTCGTGGTCGCCCTCGGCCCGGGCTTCTCGGCGGGGTCGGACTGCCACGCGGTTGTCGAGACGATGCGCGGGCACCGCCTCGGGAGGGTGATCTGGGACGGATCAGCCGCTCCGAACACCGGTGTCCCTGGTGAGATCGGTGGAGCTTCTGCCGAGCGGGTGCTTCGCGCTGGTTCGGGCGGCGAACTCGTGTGGACGGCCTCGTTCGGCGATCTCGTCGAGCCAGGCCAGAGCCTCGGCACGATCGACGGCGCGCCTGTGCGAGCGAAGATCGGGGGAACCGTTCGCGGGCTTCTCCTGCCAGGACCCGTCACACCGGGACTCAAGATCGGGGACATCGATCCCCGGTGCGATCCGTCGGCGCTTCGCCAGATCTCCGATAAGGCACGCTCGATCGGAGGTGGCGTCCTTGAAGCTGTACTTGTGTGGATCGGTGGCGAGACCCGATGACGGCACTGCTTGGCGAGCGACTCGGCATCGAGGAGCACGAGCTCATCTCACTCGTCGGCGCGGGAGGCAAGTCGAGGATCCTGTTCATGCTTGGCCGCGAGCTCGCTTCCCGAGGCGGCCGGGTCATCCTCACCACGACCACCAGGATGGCAGCAGCCCAGGTCGTCGAGCCGACGTGCTGGTCGGACGATCCTGCCGACATAGCAACAGCCCTCAGACCAGGAACTCCCCTCTTTGTGGCGATCAGCCGGGCGCAGGGGAAGGTGACGGGCCCGGGGCCCGACGCCATCGACCGTCTCTACGCCGCCACATCTGCCGACCACGTCCTCGTCGAAGCTGACGGGTCCCGGTCGCTCTCGATCAAAGCCCCTGCACCCCACGAGCCGGTGATCCCCCACGCGTCGACCACGGTCATCGTGGTGATCGGCGCCGACGCGCTGGGCAAGCCCATGGGGAGCGTTGCCCATCGTCCGGACCGGATCACCGCGATCACCGGCCTCCACAGAGACGATGTGCTCACAGCGGACGATGCCGCCAGGATCCTTCTCCACCCCGAGGGTGGGTTCAAGGGCATCCCAGAGGACGCTCGAGTGGTCATCGCGGTCACGAAGGTGAACCAGGGGAACGGGCCGGCCGTGATCCATCTCACCAGGATCCTCAACGCGCACCCGGGAGTCGACCGGGCCGTCACCATCGCCTATGAGCCCGCGAGCTGACTGTGAGGTAGCACAGCAGGGGTGTCCGCGGGGTCTTACCGCTGCTCACGGAAGTAGGGGATGCCGAGCGCGGCGGGTGCGCCAAGGAGACGCGCTCGCTTGCCGCTCGTGAGGACGATCATGGCGGCGATGGCAAGAACGAACGGGAGCATCGCGAGCAGGGTCGAAGGGACGGCGCTCCACGGCTCGCCCAACGTCTGCAACGTGAACTGGAAGCGTTCAGCGGCACCGAAGAGGTAGGCAGCAACGACCGCTCGCCACGGCCGCCAGCTCGAGAGGATCACGAGGGCGATCGCGATCCATCCGGCGGCTCCGATGGGATCGTCCTGCCAGGTAGGTACCAGCACCAGCGAGAAGTACGCGCCGCCGAGGCCCGCGAGAGAGCCACCAACCATCACATGGATGTAGCGAACCCGGGCAACACTGACGCCTGCCGACTCGGCGCTCGCCGGATCCTCCCCTACTGCCCGCAGCGAGAGGCCCATGCGAGTGTTGAACAGGTAGTAGCTCGCCCCACCTGCGACAGCGATGGCTGTGTAGACCAAGATGTCATGGCCGAACAGGAGTGGTCCGACGACCGCAATCTCGGTGATGGCACCGCTAAAGAGTGGCTCGAAGACCTTGCGTGAGGGGTTGCCTACGAGAGGATTGCTCCCGGCGCGCCCGAGGAAGCTCGCGAGCCCTGTGCCAAAGAGAGTCAACGCGAGCCCCGAGACGATCTGATTGACACGCAGGGTGATTGAGGTGAACGCGTGAACCGCCGAGAGGGCGGCTCCGGCGATCATCGCCACAATCACACCGAGGAGGAGACTGCCCGTATGAAACGTCGCCCAGAAGCCGCTCACCGCTCCGATGAGCATCATCCCCTGGACCCCGAGGTTCAGAATCCCGGCCCGCTCTGTGATGGTCTCTCCGACAGTCGCGAAGATGAGCGGGGTGCCGAGTCCGATGGCTGCGACGATGGTGAGGATGAGCTGGGACTCGTTCACGCCGGCTCCCCCGCTTCCAGGATCGGCTCTGAGACACGGTCGGGTCGCCGCAACCGGTTCCTTACGAAGAACTCTCCCGCAACAGCGAAGATCAGGATGGCGCCCTGGAGCATCGTCACCGTTGCGGCGGGCACACCGATCGCCTGCAGTGACGGCCCCGCATTGCTGAGCGCACCGATCAGGATCGCAACGGGGATGACGGCCACGAGGTTCAGCCGCGCGAGAGCAGCAACGATGATCCCTGTGAATCCGATCCCGAGGTCGAGGGATCTCGGGTCGAGTGCGCCGACCGGCCCGGAGACGAGGAGTCCGCCGGCGAAACCTGCTGCCGCTCCTGAGAGAAGAAAGACACCAAGAATCTTCTTGGGGACGCTGATGCCTACGTATCGCGCGGTGTCAGAGGAATCCCCGACGATCCGAACCGCGAAACCCCATCGAGTTTTCTCCAACAGGTACCACGCCGCGACAGCGATCACGATCGCGATGAAGATGCCAGCATCGAGGCGGTTGAAGAACTCTGGCAGACGAGCCGTCGGAGCGATCGGCCGTCCAGAGGGGAAGGTGGCCACGACCGGGTCCCGCCAGGGACTGTGACTACCGAAAATCAGAAAATTGACGAAGTTGAGAGCGATGAAGTTGAGCATGAGCGTCGTGATGATCTCGTTCGTGCCCAGATACACGCGAGGGATCGCTGAGGCAGCCGCCCAGATCGCGCCTCCAATCCCGCCGGCAAGAATGACAGCAGGTAGAAGGAGAACGGCGGGCGCTCCGTCCCCGAGCCAGATCGCGGTGCCCGCGGCGGCTACCGCACCCATGAGGAGCTGGCCTTCACCTCCGATGTTCCACACCAGCATCTTGAACGCGATTGCCGCAGCGACGCCGGTGAGGATCAGTGGCGTCGCCGATACCAGCGTCTCGCTGAAACCCCGCCCGGTTCCGAACGCGGCGTCGAGCATCTTGGCGTATACAGCGAACGGGTTCTCCCCCGTGATGAAAAGGAACACTCCCCCAACGACGAGGGCGGCGATGACAGAAGCGATCGGCACAGCAAGTTTGAGGCGGGGAGAAGCCAGCCCGCGCGGTTCGACAATGAAGCGGCGGGTCATCATGGTGACACCTCCTCACGCTCGCCGGCCATGAGCAGACCGAGCCGCTCAGCCGTCGCCTCCTCTGCGGGCATCTCGCCGACGATCTCGCCTTCGTACATGACGAGGATGCGATCTGCCAGGGCGAGCAGTTCGTCAAGATCCTCTGAGATCAGCAGCACACCGGCACCACGATCCCGTTCCGAGAGGATCTGGTTGCGAACCGCCTGCGTCGCACCGACGTCAAGGCCTCGTGTCGGTGATCGGGCGATCAAGATCCTGGGCTCGAGTTCGACCTCGCGGGCGACGAGCGCCTTCTGAAGGTTCCCGCCCGACAACAGGCGGATCGGCAGGCCGAGGCGAACACCCCGGATGTCGTACTGCTGGATCTGGCGGGCACCCTCGTCTCGGAACGCTGCCGCGATGAGACGCCACCCCTTCGTATAAGGAGCGCGTCGGAACGCCTTCAGCGCCAGGTTCTCCTCGGTCGTGAGCCCGGGTGCCAGACCCATCCCGAGGCGACTCTGCGGTATGTAGGCGAATCCACTCTCGATGTGTTCGAGCACCGAAGCCCGCGTGACGTCAACACCGTCCAGGGCCACCGATCCACTCGTCGGGGTACGGAGACCGACTAATCCATAGGCCAGTTCGCGTTGTCCGTTCCCCGAGACACCCGCGACGCCAACGATCTCGCCAGCCCTCACCTCGAATGAGATGCCGCACACGGCCTCAAGGCCCCGGTCCCCCTGCACTCTGAGTCCTTCCACTGCAAGCACCGTCGGTCCGAATCCGGTTCTGGCATCACGCGATGGCAGTTCGAGATCGCGGCCGACCATCGTCCTCGCCAGGTCGGCAGGCTCAGCGTCCCGGGTAGCAACCTCTCCGACAACCCTCCCATCACGCAGGATGGTGACACGATCTGAGACCTGCTTGACCTCGTTCAGCTTGTGGGAGACGAAGATCACGGACCGCCCCTCCGCGGCCATCTGACGCATCGTCTTGAAGAGTGCCTTGCTCTCTTGAGGTGTCAGGACAGCTGTCGGCTCATCCAGGATGAGGATCCTCGCATCTCGATACAGCAGTTTGAGGATCTCGACCCGCTGCTGTTCGCCGACTGAGAGCTGCCAGATCCGCGCGGATGGATCTATGGGGAGGCCGTACCTCTCACCCAACTCCTCGGCGGCCCGGTACAGCTCCTTCTGCTTGATCCTGACTCCGACATCGGGGTGACCCAGGGCAAAGTTCTCCGCCACCGTGAGGTTCGGGACGAGCCGGAAGTGTTGGTAGACCATGCCGATGCCCGCTTGCAGGGCATCCTTCGGACCCTTGAACGTTACCGCCCGTCCCTCGAGAAATATCCCGCCTGCGTCGGGACGGTACAGGCCTGCGAGGATCGAGCACAGGGTGGACTTGCCTGCGCCGTTCTCTCCGAGGAGCGCGTGCACTTCGCCGCGAGCAAGCTGGAAGCTGACCTGATCGTTCGCCTTGACGCCGTAAAACGCCTTGTCAACATCAACGAGCTCCACAGCCGGAGTATCAGAACTCTCCCCGCTCACCGTCACAACACCTTCGTTCTGTCAGCTATGGCGCACCTGCCCGCGGTCCCACTTCGTGGGCGTGCCCGCTCGTGACTGGGCACGCCCTCTCGTGTGCTACTCAGGCGAGTTACCCGCTCGAGCTGCCAATGACACCTTCGACGAAGAAGTCCATGCCGAAGATGTCACCGAGCGGCTGGCTCTCTCCGTCCTGGTTGATGATCGGATCAGGGAAGACCGAGAAAGAGCCGTCTTTGATCTGGGCCTCACGTTCGAGGATGAGATCACGAGTGGCCTGTTCGACCGAATCACCGAACGGCGCCAGAGCCACCATCCCACCGGCCATGTTCCCGTAGAACGCCTCTGACTTCCATGTACCGGCAATGACCTGCTCGGCCGTCGCAAGATAGATCGGACCCCAATTCCAGATGGCTGCTGTCAGCCAGGCGGTCGGGGCGAACTCGGTCATGTCGGTGTTGTAGCCAACCCACTTGGCTCCCGCGGCCTCTGCAGCCTGGCCCGGTGCTGCGGAGTCCTGGTGCATGGCGATCACGTCTGCCCCTGCATCGAGCAGTGACTCTGCTGCGGTCTTCTCCTTCGGTGGGTCAAACCACGTCGAAGTCCACACAACCTGGACCTGGACGTCGGGATTCACCTCTTGAGCGCCAAGCGTGAACGCGTTGATGCCTCGGAGCACCTCGGGGATCGGGAACGCGGCGACGTAGCCGATCAAGTTCGTCTCAGTAGCTGCTCCCGCTGCCATACCGCTGAGGTAGCGGCCTTCCTCGGCCGCACCGAAGTAGTTGCCCATGCCCTCGGAGGTCTTGTACCCAGTCGCATGCATGAACACGGTGTCAGGGAAGTTCTCCGCGGCTGCAAGCATCGGATCCATGTAACCGAACGATGTGCCAAAGATCAGCTTGTTGCCTGCGGCAGCAAGATCTTCGAAGACTCGCTGTGAGTCGGCTCCTTCAGAAATCGTCTCAAGGGTCGTGATCTCGACGGCGTCGCCCAGTTGGGCCTTCAGATACTGCACACCCTGGTCGTGTGCCCACGACCAGCCCTTGTCTGCAACAGGGCCGACATGGACAAATGCGACCTTCAATACCTCGGCGGGCTGTGCGGGACCCGCGGTATCCGCGTCGTCATCACCGCCGCATGCTGCTGCAACCAGTGCGAACGCGACAAGCAGGGTCGCGAACACGCGCCATCTCGTGAATGCCATGTTGATCCTCTCCATGTTTGAGGCGCCCCCTCCACGCATCGGAGACAGGCACGCACTCGCGTGACGCCACTCTAGGGAGTGTCTAGTGGGTCGCCAAACCGTGCGGGACGCTCCCGACACCGCAACGGTGAGCACGTCGCTTCAGGCGTAAACCTCGTTCGGGCCGACACCGACTATGGACCGATAGTTGACCGGGTCCGTGGCACCCTCGGTGACGATCACCAACGCTACATCCCTGGGTCCGAGGTTGAGTTCGCCTCGAAGGTCAGGTCGTCTATCGACGAGAGCCAGCAGAGTGCCAAGTGCTGCCGCGCCGGTCTCGCCCGAGATGACCCCCTCCGCCGCGAGGAGGCGCATCGCTTCTTCGGCCCACTCGTCATCGAAGGACACGGTTGCGTTCAGACCCGCCTTGATCGTCGGGAACGCTATGGGTGACGCAGTGCCGCAGCTCAGTCCGACCATGATCGTGTCATGGGGTCCCGGGACCGTCACGACCTCACCCGCTTCGAACGCGGCCATGACACATGCTGCGTTTGTCGGCTCGCATCCGACGATCACCGGCCGAGGCTCGTGTCCGGCGTAGTGCGACACAATGGCCGCTCCCAACGCTCCGACCCCCATCGGGGCGACGATCACCGTTGGCTCGGAGAGTCCCGCCTTGACGGTCTGGTCCGCAACTTCCGACATCATCGTCGAGTAGCCGTCGATCACCCACTGTGGCACCACTTCGTAGCCGAGCCACGAGGTGTCCGAGACGACGAGCGTCGCTTCGTCCGCCACCAGCGCCGCCTCTGCGACCGCGTCGTCGTAGGTGCCGTCGGTCACGGTCACCGTCGCTCCCTCAGACTCGATCGCCCGGACACGAGCATCCGCGGTTCCGACAGGCACCCAGATCCGGGCGCGCAGACCGAGGAGTCGCGCAATTCTCGCGACCGCGCGACCATGGTTCCCGTCCGTAGCCGTTGCAAGGGTCAGCGGCAGGTGCGGCCTGATGCGCTCGGTGAGCTCCTCGATCGTGGACCAAGCATCCGGATCGAGACCCGTGTGGGCGATGATCGACCGATATGAAGCCCACGACGCGCCGAGCATCTTGAACGCGGGGAGCCCGAGTCGCTCGGACTCGTCCTTGATCAATACGGTCCCGACACCGAGCCTGTCTGCGAGTCCTTGAACGCTGAAGAGAGGCGTCGGCGCGTAGCCGGGGAGCCGCTCATGAAATTGCAGTACTCCTCGCGACGCAGAAGATGTCATGGGCAGCTCTGAAATCTCGTTCAGAAGTACCTTCGGATCAGATGTCGGTGGCACGGATGGGCACTCCTTGGTCTCCTGCGATAACGGCAGTGAGGGTCGCGAGTTCACTCTCCCATCCAGCCGCAGCGGAGGCGCTGACTTCCTGCCCGCTGGCAACGAGTCGGAATGCCTGACCCTCGGCACCGGCGAATCGGGACTCATCGAGGAACAGTCTCGGCTTGATCATTGCAGGGTCGCCGTCTTCCGGGCAGAACGTCAGGCAGTTTCCGCACTCGTTGCAGAGCTCAGCGAGCACGAGATACTGCCACCTACCGCCGATCTGGTCGGAGAGGTGGCTCGGAGTCGGCAGCTTCATGAACGCCCCGTTCGGGCAGACTGTCACACACAAGTTGCATGCGACGCATCCCCACATCTGGAGGCCGGCGTCGACGCGACGCGGCAGCTTCGAGTTGCCGTCCTTGTGGTACAGCCCGACGCCGTCACCCGTAATCGCAGCAACATGGCTCGCGACCCAGTCACGGTGACCGGCCGCTACCGCCTCAGCGAACCGTGTCTCGCGCCACTCGCGGAGAGAGGCCACACCGGATTCTGACACCTCCGCGGCGAGCGCATTGAGCATCGGCTTGAGCCGTCCGTAGCCACCCGGTTTGAGAAGGTCGGTGGACATCGTCGCCGGAGCAACACCCATCGCAACCGTGTCGGCGACATTCGCCTTCGTGACACCGGCAGAGAACGTGACGGGTGACGTTCCGTTCTGACCCGGAAGATCAAAGACTCCGGGGAGCTCATCAATCAAGCGGTCGAGGAGCGAGGACGCAAGGACGTGCAACGGCGCGCCTGAGAGGTACATCGGGTCGTCTGGCATCCACCCCTTCTCATTCTTGACAACGAGCGTGTTCGTCACCTTGATGCCGAATCGCCTGCCGGTCGCCGCGGCGTGTGCCCGCAGGTCCGTGATGAGCCGCACTGCACGGTCAAACTGGAGATCAGCGTCGAACGTGTCTCTGATGATCGTGACGTCGTCGTAACCAAGGGTCTCGTGCAGCAACCCGTCAACGCTCGCAAACCCGAGCAGAGTGGGGTTGAGCTTGACGATGACATCAAGTTCGTACTCGTCAATGAGATGGCGCACGATTCCGTCGATCTCATCGGGGGGGCATCCGTGGAACGTCGAGAGTGTGAGCGTGTCCGCGATCTTCGCCGGAAAGTCAAGATCCCGAAATGCTTCGAACGGTTCAGGGATCTCGTGACGCAGCGCATCGATTCGCTGTGATGCATCCATCATGGTCCCGACGAAGTTCACGATCTTGGGCGATCTGATGCCTGCGAGGTCGTACCCGACGGACATGTCGAACA
Organism: Actinomycetota bacterium; assembly: GCA_030123765.1. Lineage (GTDB taxonomy): Bacteria > Actinomycetota > Acidimicrobiia > Spongiisociales > UBA5794 > B3-G11. Next base: position 75,521 of record JASJXX010000002.1, read on the forward strand.
CGTGGGCGCCCGTGTCAGGGCCGAGGTGCTCCTTGAGAGGATCCCACCGCTTGAGGATCTCGATAATCATCCACGCTTTGACGTACTCGTCAATCGACTCTGGAACGGTGAGTTCCTGGCTCCACTCGATGTTGTAGCCGATCGTCTGCATGTCGATGCACGGCCTCGCAACTTCAAGGCTGTCCAGGATCTGAACGGTCTTGAGTTCGAAGATGCGCGAGCCTGCGAGCCACGCGAGCACGATGTTCTGCGCCATCTGCGTGTGAGGACCGGCGGCCGGGCCGAGAGGGGTTGCTGCCGGTCGACCAAGAAAATTGATGCTGAGGTCAACGTCAGGGTCGAGCTTCCAGATCCGCGCCGAAGGGAGGTCGAAGATCCTGCCACGAGACTCCCACTCGTGTGCAATGCGTCCAAGGATGGCCGTGAGGCTCATCGGGGTGAGTGGCGGCTGCTTCATCTCTCCTCCTTGTAAGTCATGAACGAGGTGTTTAGAGCCTCGCGTGAAGCCTGGCGGCTTGTTCTGCTGCTCTAGCCCTGATCTCGTCCCCATCGACGAGAGTGGGGGCGCCATCTGCGAACACGACGCGGTCCCCTACCGTGATCTCGAGCGGGTGAACCCCGGGCGTGAAAGCAAGATGCCAGGGGTCGATCGGGTCATACGACCACGTAACCGAATCTGACCGAGCTTCAGGGAAGAGATCCCACCCGGTCGCGAGCCATGACCACGCCGAGTCAGGCACCGCCGTGACATCTGACTCACGATGCTTGAAGTACGCAGCGCGGAACGAGCCGAGCATGTCCCCACCGATCCCGTCGGTGCCGAGCGCCACTGGATTGTCGAACCGGACCGGGTTGGCATACCCGACAGCGTTGTTCATATTGGACTCCGCGTTGTGCAGGATCGTCCCTGCGAGATCCTCTTCGAGGTAGACGCAGTGTGCCAGAAGCCAGGAGTCGTCAGTCCTGCCCGCAAGCCTCCTCCCCGCCTCGGCATCTTCCGGCCCCTCGTGCACATGGATGTGCACACCTGCACCTGTCTCCTGGCCGAGGCCGATCACCCGGTCAAGAGTGTCGTCAGACAGCGTGAAACATGCGTGGGCGCCCACCCAACCTCTGCCTCCTTCCGTGAGGAACCTGCGGTTCTCCTCGAGCCCTCTGCGGGCGCCGTCAGAGCCGTTGCGGTCGGTCACCTCGTAGGCACAGGCGACCCGGACGCCTACCTCGGCGCAGGCATCGGCGATGACCGAGAGTGACCCCTCGATAGCGTTCGGGGACGCGTGATGGTCGATGATCGCCGTCGTCCCCCGTTCCAACGCTTCGAGGGCACCCAGCATGGCGGACCATCGAACCATCTCGAGGTCGAGTGCGGCATCGAGCCGCCACCACACCTGGTCGAGGATCTCCTGGAACGTCGTTGCCGTCTTCGGTGGGGCTGGCATCCCGCGTGCGAGTGCCGAGTACAGATGATGGTGTGCGCACACGAGGCCGGGTGTTCTTGCTCCCATGTCAGCCTCCAATCCGATAGGTTCGTACACATTCAGTGGCAGTCGGGGCTCCCCCTCGCACGGCTAAGAGCAGAGGCGAATGACGTCCGCTGACTTCTACGGTTGTGCCGTTGAGCGCAAACGATGTCGTCAAGTGCGGCCGCTGCGTTTCTCGCTAATGATCCCGAAGTGTTGCGACTGGTGGTACCGGTCGAAGTCGAAGAGCGTGTTCTTGTAGAACGAGCAGTAGTCAAGATCGAGAGTAGCGAAGATGATCTCGTCGCCCGTCGTGATGCACTGGGCGATGATCTGGCCTGAAGGGGCGATGATGACCGACTGCGCGAGCGAGTCGACGCCCTCTTCGATACCACCCTTTGCGACGCCGACGACGTACGTCCCGTTCTGATAGGCGCCGGACTGCATCACGAGGTGGTTGTGGAAGCTCGCGAGCGCGTTCTGTTGCGGGTCCGGGCTGTAATGAAGCGGCGTGTTGTACCCGATCAGGATCAGCTCCACGCCCTGAAGCCCCATCACCCGGTACGTCTCGGACCATCTTCGGTCGTTGCAGATAGCCATGCCGACCGTTCCCTCGAATGCTTTCCACACGCTGAAACCGTCGGGACCGGGCTCGAAGTAATAGCGCTCGAGATGCTGGAACGGTCGGTCCGGCTCATTGTGCTCATGGCCAGGTACATGTACCTTGCGATACTTGCCGACGACCGATCCATCGCGCTCGACGAGGATCTGCGTGTTGTACCGATGTTTCTCTCCGTCGTCCGCGACGAAAATCTCCGCATAGCCGAGGCTGAATCCGACACCGTGTTCCGCTGCACGGTCGAAGAGGACCTGTGTCTCTGGACCCGGCATCTCAGTCTCGAACCACCGGTCGATCTCCGCCTCATCGTCGAGAAACCATCGGGGGAAGAACGTCGTGAGGGTGAGCTCGGGGAACACGACGAGGTCACACCCGCGGTCCGCGCCTTCGTCGAGGAGTGCGATGAGCCGCTCGACAACGTGCGAGCGGCTCTCCGCACGCGCGATAGGCCCCATCTGCGCTGCTCCTACCGTGATGTTTCTTGTCACAACGATTCTCCTGAGGTGCTCGCGGCCAGTGACGACAACGCGAGGATGGCACGGCGATGAGTCGATTCTTGTCGATTGCTTGACATTCTGTCAAATGCACTTTTGACAATTTGTCAAGACGCTCGGTAGGGTCGACTCAACCAGAATCGAGAGGAACAGACATGTCTGGAACGATACGTGCCGCCCTCGTCCAATCGGCGTGGACGGGCGCCTACGACTCGATGCTTGACGCCAATATCGGGTACGCGCGGCAGGCTGCAGACGACGGCGCCGAAGTGCTCTGCTTTCAGGAGATCTTCACAGGACCGTATTTCTGCACCGTGCAGGACACATCCTTCTACGACCTCGCTGAATCGATACCCGACGGGCCCACCGTCACCGCGATGATGCGGGTGGCGAAAGAGACCGGGATGGTGCTCGTCGTCCCGATCTACGAACGGGTCGACGAGGGAACGTTCTACAACACGGCAGCCGTCATCGACGCCGACGGGACGCTCCTCGGCCTCTATCGCAAAACGCACATCCCTCAGGTCGAGGGTTTCTGGGAGAAGTTCTACTTCCGGCCTGGAAACCTCGGCTACCCGATATTCGACACAGCGGTCGGACGTATCGGCGTCTACATCTGCTACGACAGGCATTTCCCCGAGGGATGGCGAGAGCTGGGGCTCAAGGGCGCCAAGATCGTCTTTAACCCGTCGGCGACCACCCGCGGGCATTCGAAGTATCTCTGGCAGCTCGAACAGCCCGCCGCTGCGGTGGCGAACCAGTACTTCATCGGAGCGATCAACAGAGTCGGCTCCGAAGAGCTCGAAGACACCGACTATTACGGATCGTCGTACTTCGTGGATCCACGCGGCCAGATCGTCGGCGGCACCGCGTCGGATACTGAGGACGAGGTCGTCCTCCGCGACCTCGACATGTCCGAGATCGAGCGGGCACGGAGGCAGTGGGCGTTCTACAGGGATCGTCGGCCAGAGCTGTACAAGGGCGTCGCTTCTTCATGAGGCGCTGCACCGTCGAGTTCGTGATCGAGCCCTTCACGGAAGGCTCCCCTGGACCACACGTTGTCTCCGGCATCGATGCGATGGAGGCGAGAGGCCTCGCGGTATCTATGGGGCCCTTCGGATCGTCGGTCGCCGGGGAGGTCGGCGACGTGCTGGACGCTGCCGGAGCGATGGTGGCCGCTGCGGTGGAGAGCGGTGCACACCGCGTACTCGTCGACGTGGTGACAGACACGTCATGAAAGCTGCGTCCCACCCGCTTGCAGAAGCGATCCAGCCCCTCGTGAGCGCGATCGGTGGATCGATCGTCACCGCCGATGACATCGAAGGTGGGGATATCACACTCGAGTGGGCGGGCGAGCCACCCATCGGCGTTCGGCTCGTCGACATCGTGTCGCTCGAGCGGCTCGTCGCGACGATCGAGAGTCAGTTCGGATCACCGCTCGCCGACCTCGACCGCGCGGAGAAGCAGCGTGCGGTCCGTCTGCTCGAAGAACGAGGCGCTTTCCGCCTCCGTAGATCGATCGAGGACCTCGGCGCAATCATGGGAGTGAGCAGAATCACGATCTACAACTATCTGAATGCGATCAAGAGCGGAGCGTGACGTCGTCGATGTTGGCCTCTCAACGACTCTGCCGATCCGGCAACGGTGGCCCGGGTCAACTGAGGATGAGGTGTTCTCGGCGACCGTCATGATACGGCGCACCGGCACGCTCTGGAGTAGGCTGACAGGGAACCTTATGCAGACACCCATCGAAGATCTCGATCTGTTTCGCATGGCTCGCCGGCAGTTCGATCGAGCGATCCCCTTCGTGCATCCCCTCAAGGGCTGGCGGGGGATGGCCGAGATGCTCTTCGAACCGGAGCGAACGATCAAGCTGACTCTTCCGGTTGTGCTCGACGATGGATTCGTGCACACCTTCCAGGGTTATCGGGTCTTACATGACAATGTGCGCGGCCCCGGCAAGGGGGGTATCCGCTTCCACCCCGACGTCAACGAGAGTGACGTCAAGGCGCTCGCCGCCTGGATGACGTGGAAGTGCGCACTCACCGACATCCCCTTCGGCGGAGCGAAGGGCGGGGTGGCGTGCGATCCCAAGATCCTCTCCGCGGCCGAGAAACAGCGGATCACCCGGCGGTTCATCGCTGCTCTCGGCGATGATCTCGGACCACACACCGACATCCCAGCGCCGGACCTCTACACCGATTCTCAGACAATGGCCTGGGTCTACGACACATATTCAATGATGCATCCCGGACAGAACAACCTCCCGGTGGTCACCGGGAAACCGCTCGACCTCGGGGGCTCGGAAGGACGAGAGACCGCGACCGCACAGGGGTTGTTCTACGTATTTGAGCATCTTCTATCCAGTGGAGCGCTTCCCTCCCTCCCCGACATTCCCGGTTCACGCGTGGCCATTCAGGGATTCGGGAATGTCGGAGGCAACACTGCCCGGATCTTTCAGAGAGCAGGCGCGCACATCGTCGCGGTCAGCGACAGCCGGGGCGGGATTCACGTGCCAGACGGCCTCGACTTGACGCAAGTCGAGAGCCACAAGGAGAAGACCGGGTCGGTGGTTGCAACGCCGGGCACCACTCCGCTCGGCCACCGGGAAGTGCTCGAGGTTCCTTGCGACATCCTGATCCCGGCGGCGTTAGAGACGCAGATTACGACTGCCAACGCCGCGAGGATCAAGGCCAGCGTCGTCATCGAGGCCGCAAACGGCCCCATCACGCCCGAAGCGGACGATGTCCTCTCCGATCGCGGCATCACTGTGGTTCCTGACCTGCTCAGTGCCTCAGGCGGAGTGGTGGTCTCCTACTTTGAGTGGGTCCAGAACCTGGCCAATGAGCACTGGACCGAGACCGACGTGCACGACCGTCTCCGCACCACGATGGTCCGTGCCGTCGACACGATGGTCACGACCCGGGCCACACTCCTCGACGAGCTCGACGACTACAGGGAGGCGTGGGCCGAGGTGCAGCCGGATGCCCCGCCTCTCGCACCTCCGACACTGCGAACCGCTGCTTACGTGGTCGCGGTGCAGCGCTGCCGAAGGGCGACGGAACAGCGCGGCATCTGGCCGTAACCCACCCCCGTGCGGGTGGTCATGTCATGGTTGGGTGTGGGTGAGTGCGTCGGGTGCGGTGGTTGTGGGGGCGTGGGGGGTGTCCGGGTCGATGTGGATGAGGACTTCATCGAGGTGGAGCACCTTGTCGAGGAGCTCGAGGCGCACTATCTCAGAGATCTCGTGGCCCTCAGCAACGCTCAGGCCGCCGTCAACGTTGAGCTCTAAGTCGATCCGGAGACGGTGACCTATCCAACGCACCTGGCAGCGGCCAACCCCGCTCACACCAGGGACAGAAGCTACGATCTTCTCAACCGTGTCGACAAGCTCAGGATCCACCGCGTCCATGAGACGGCCGAAGATGTCACGCGCTGCTGTGCGCAGCACACCCAGGATTGCTAGGGCAACGAGGACACCGACGATCGGGTCAGCCATCGGGAACCCGAGCCACACCCCGGTAGCGCCCGCAGCGACCGCAAGAGACGTGAAACCGTCAACCCGAGCATGATGCCCATCAGCAACCAACGCGGCAGACCCGATAGAGCGCCCCACACGGATCCGGTACAACGCGACGAGCTCATTGCCCGCAAACCCGATGATGCCCGCCCAGAACACGATACCGACATACGTGATATCGCGAGGATTGATCATCCGGTCAATCGACTCGTACGCCACCACAAACGCAGACAACAAAATCATCAGAACAATGAACAGGCCCGCAAGATCCTCCGCACGACGAAACCCGTACGTGTACTTGCGAGTAGCAGCCCTCCGACCCAACCGGAACGCAATAAAGAGCGGCACCGAAGTCAACGCGTCAGAGAAGTTGTGGATCGTGTCAGCCAGAAGCGCGACCGACCCCGTAAGAACGACCAGACCCGCCTGCACACCAGCAGTAACTATCAACACAGTGAACGAGATGATCACCGCCCGAATACCACGACCGCTGCTCTCAAGAGCATCATCAATCGAGTCCGCAGGATCATGAGAATGCAACCCCAAAAAGCCGCTCAACGTGTGACGCAGCGCACCAAACCAGGACCCCCGACCCTCCCCATGCTCATGACCATGCCCATGAGCATCATCATCATGGGAGTGCCCGTCATGAGCCGCATCTGTCTGAACGTTCTTATGTTGAGTCACATCACTCCGAGTCGATGCTGGGCTGTTCTTCGGCGAGACCATAGATGCAACACATCCTTATTGCAGCTATTCGCATTAGCATATGGCAGTCTTGCGCTAACGCCTGCGATTACACTCCTGAACCATGGAGAAACACGAAACATCGGTCGTAGAAGCCCTCCACAGCGCCATCCGCAGTGCAGGCCTACGACTCACCCTCCCACGACGAGCAATCTGCCGGGTCCTGGCAGCCAACAGCGAAGGATTCCTCACCGTGGCACAGATCCTCGAGAGCGTCGAACAATCAGCAGGACAGATCGACTCCTCCACCGCCTACCGCACACTCGACGAACTCGCCCGCATCGGCCTCGTCCACCACATCCACTTCGGGAACCAACCCGGCAAATGGCACCTCACCCTCGACAACGACCACCAGCACCTCGTCTGTGAAACCTGTCAAAAGACAACCCTCGTCCCCCTCACCGAGATCGCACCCATGTTCAACCACTTCCGCGACACCTACCAATTCCACACCAACCTCCACCACTTCGCAATCCTCGGACACTGCGAGGATTGCAAACCCCGGTACCCGCACGACGCCTAGAACGACGTGCCGTCCAACCGCACCTCCACTTCTAGCAACCGTTGGATGAATATGAGAATCACAGACCCGACAGACGAAGCCATACGTGCCGCTGCCACGATCATCAGAGGAGGCGGCCTCGTGGCCTTCCCGACGGAGACCGTGTACGGGCTCGGCGCCGACGCGCTGAACCCGATCGCATGCGCGCGTATTTTTGAAGCGAAGAATCGCCCGCGTTTTGACCCGCTCATCGTGCACATCGCGCAGATCGACCAATTGGATGATCTCTGCACCGCCGTGGATGCGATGGCGCGGAATCTGGCAGAACGGTTCTGGCCGGGCCCGTTGACGCTGGTTCTCGGAAAGTCCGACCTGGTTCCCGAGATCGTGACCGCCGGACTCGACACGGTCGCGGTCAGGATGCCCGCGCATGCGGTGGCATCTCGACTACTCGAAGGGGCCGACACGCCCATCGCTGCGCCCAGTGCCAATCCCTTCGGTTACATCAGCCCAACCACAGCGCAGCATGTCGACGAGCAACTCGGAGAACGTGTCGACATGATTCTCGATGGCGGACAATGCCCGGTCGGGGTGGAGTCGAGCATCGTCGACCTGACCGCGGGACGTCCCGTCCTGCTGCGCGCCGGGGGGGTGAGTGTCGAAGACATCGAAGCCGTCGTCGGCAGCGTGGAAGTCAGCGCTGCGAGCCCGGAGAGAGTGCTTGCACCCGGTCAACTTCGTAACCACTACTCGCCACGCACTCGCCTGGTGATTCTCGCGAGCCATCACTCCTGTGCGCCGGTAAACGAGCGAGCCGGTCTGCTCGCTTTTCGCACACCGGCAGACGCGGAGCATTTCTCCCTCGTCGAGGTTCTCTCTCCTGCGGGCGATGTTCGGGAGGCCGCGGCGAACCTGTTTAGCTGCCTGCACCGTCTGGACAGGGCCGGGCTCGAGATCATCTACGCGGAACCGGTGCCCGAGAGCGGCCTCGGCCGGGCAATCATGGATCGACTTCGCCGGGCAGCACGGGACTGAGCATCGACTCCCGACCGCACCCTGTGACCACCGGTGGCGCCCGGGTCAGTCTCCCCGCGGCACCTCGCCGATGTACTCTTCCCCACGCACCACAGTCTCGATCTTGACATTGCGACCCTCGAAGGTGTGCGATCCCATGTGGCGTGACCCTTCGCCGCGAGCATCGGTAACGGTGCAGCCCGTAGCGCCCGCCTTCAAGACGAGCTCCACGACACCCAATCACCCGCACGGCTGAGTCAAGTCAGCTGACTCCACCAAACCCGGGACAGACCATCTCTATGAAATCCGGGGGGATTCATCCG
>JASJXX010000027.1 GCA_030123765.1 Actinomycetota bacterium
ATACTCGCATACGTTTCATGGTCGGATTCTCCTCGTCGCGGCGCAATTGTGTGCGCCTATGTGCTGGAGCCGATCAATCGGATCCAGATCCTGGACATTCAACTCAGCCGACATATCAGATCAACCGCTGGAACGTTCCAAGTACATCTAAAATAATCGCGGTGGAGCGCGACTGTCAAACGGTTTCGCAGTGGACGCCGATCGTGCTGCCTGCTGAGCGGCCCACAAGTTGGAACGTTCCACCTAGATTCTGGTAACGTGGCCGAGTCTGACTCGAGGAGGCGTTGAGTGGTTCGAGCGACACGATGCGCAGGGTCGAGCGGAAGTCCATCCTCGGTTCGCCGCCCACATCCATGGGGCTGTGAAGTCGTTGAAGTGCGGAGCGTCGCGATGCTCTGCCGAGGGAGGGAATCCACGTGCTCAGCGTGAAGCGACCGAACTGGACGGCAGAGTGCGCGGACCTATCGGATCGGGTTGTCTCTTGTGTCGTGCTGCCAGGGCCGATGTCGTGAGGAGAGGCGCGTGGTCGCGTATGATCCCCGTCGCGTGGTGGAGGTTGAGCGTGACCGGTCGATCGATGAAACGAAGGAGTGCGGCTCGATGACGAAGGAGATCGGTATCGGGCTCATCGGGTTCGGCTGGATGGGTCAAGCCCACTCGCGGTCCTATCGGGCCATCCCCACGTACTTCGCCGACGAGGGGATCACTCCGAGGCTCGTCGGTGTCGCAGACCTCATGGGTGGGCGTGTGAAGCTCGCGATGGAGAACTTCGGGTACGAGACGGGGACGACGGAGTGGCAGGATCTGATCGCGAGGCCAGATGTAGACGTCATCGACATCACTGCCCCCGCGGCGATGCATAGGGAGATGGCGGAGGCAGCAGCGGCTGCAGGAAAGCACGTGTTCTGTGAGAAGCCGGTCGGAACCGACCCTTTGGCGACCGCAGCGATCGAGCGAGCGGCGCGAAACGCGGGTGTGATCACTGGGTGTGGGTACAACTACCGCTGGGCTCCGATGGTGCAGTACACCAAGGGACTCATCGAGGAAGGCAGGCTCGGTGAGCTGACGCACTATCGCGGGCGATTCTTCTCGATGTACGGCAGGGACAGGTTGGGTCTGCTCTCGTGGCGATTCCTTCAGGACCAGGCGGGGTACGGGGCGCTGACCGACATCATGTCCCACGCCGTGGACATGGCGTTGCACCTCGCAGGCCCGATCAAGCGGGTGGTGTCCGTGAGCGACACCTTCGTCACGGAGCGGCCACTACCCACCCTGGGGGAGGGCACGCATTATGACCGGGGATCGCCGGACGACCCTACCGGCACGGTGACGAACGAAGACTACGTCGGAGCACTCGTCGAGTTCGCGAACGGAGCGCGGGGCACTCTCGAGGCAGATCGATCGATTTTCGGTCCCCAGAGCTCGATGGCGTATGAACTCAACGGCTCAAAGGGTGCGGCGTCGTGGGATCACGAGCGACTCAACCAGCTCAAGCTGTTCTTACCCGAGGAGCAGCCGGTCGATGGCTTCATCGAAGTCCTGTCGGGCGACGCGTTCCCCCATCAAACCAACTTCGTTCCTGGTGGAGGCAACTCCATCGGTTATGAGGACATGAAAGTGATCGAGGCCCTTGAGTTCCTCAAGGCGGTCGCGTCTCACACGCAACACCGTCCGGGGTTCGCCGATGCTCTTGCAGTGGCAGGCGTGCTTGACGCCATGACCCGGTCGTGGAAGTCCGAGCAGTGGGAGCTTGTCGTCGACCTTGCAATTCCGTAAGCGACACTCATGCTGAACGACGCAAGCAGATCCAGGTCCCTACCGATTGAGGAGGCAGAGTGAGCCGGTTCGAAGGAAAGGTGGCGCTCGTCACCGGAAGCACCCAGGGCCTCGGCGAAGCGATCGCTCGACGTCTCGCGTCTGAAGGAGCTGCCGGGGTCGTCGTGACCGGCCGTGACACGGAGAGGGGCGCTTCCGTTGTCGAGCGCCTCGACGAGCTCGGCACTCGCGCGGTTTTCGTCGAGGCTGATCTCGCACGACATGACGATGTCCAAGGGTTGATCGGGGCCACCGACGACGCCTTCGGTCGACTCGACATCCTCGTCAACGCAGCGGCTGTGACTTGGCGGGGCACCGTCGTTGACACGGGCCTTGAACTCTGGGACACAATCATGAACGTGAACCTTCGCGCCCCGTTCTTCCTCATACAGGGAGCGATCAAGATCATGCGGCGAGAGAGCATCGAGGGGTCCATCGTGAACATCGGATCGGTATCAGGGTACGGTGCGCAACCGTACCTGGCACCGTACGCGATCTCGAAGGGCGCGCTCATCCCCCTCACAAAGAATGTCGGATACGCGATGTCGAGAGACCGCATTCGCATCAACACGTTGATGATCGGATGGATGGACACGCCGGGCGAGGACGACGCCCAGCGACGATTCCACGATGCCGAAGACGGATGGCTCGGTGAAGCGGAAGCGCAGGCACCCTTCGGCAGGCTACTGAAAGTCGACGAGGTCGCGAAAGCGGTGGCGTTCCTCGCGTCAGAGGAATCCGGGATGATGACTGGAGCGATCATAGATTTCGACCAGAGTGTGGTCGGCGGGGGAGACCCTCCGAAGCTCACTGCCGACGAGGTCCCCTGATACAACGCGATCAGGTGGTCCTCAGGCGTATAAAGAAGAGGCCTGGCTTCCCAGGAGATCAGACGGATGGGAGACACATCATGAATAGGTCACTTACCGACAACGTAGCCGTAGTGACGGGGGCCAGTAGCGGCATCGGGAGAGCGACCGCGTACGCGATGGGTGAAGCCGGTGCCCAAGTTGTGGTGACGGCGAGGCGTACCGATCGCATCGAAGAGGTTGCTCGCAGAATCAACGAAGCTGGCGGCCAGGCCATCGCGGTGACGGCAGACGTCACGAACGCTGACGATGTGGACCGTCTCTACGACGTAGCGATCGAGGCGTTCGGAAGAGTTGACATCCTGTTCAACAACGCAGGCGTGTCCAGCTACGGTCCGCTCGACACCATCACCGTTGAGGACTACGACTGGATGATGAACACGAATATGCGTTCATCATTTCTGTGCACTCGACGGTTCCTGCCCGACATGCTTGTTCGACAACGAGGCCAGATCTGCTTTCTCGCATCCGTCGCGGGCTTGAAGGGCCTCCCGAACGAGACCGTGTACTGCGCGTCGAAGTTCGCCCAGGTCGGTTTTGCTCAGGCCCTCGACTACGAGACGCGTGAGTCAGGCATCAAGGTCAGTGTGGTTGCTCCGGGTGGTGTTCACACAGAATTCGCGATCGGTACCGGCCGGATCGAAGGCGATCCCGCGCTCGACGCCATGATGGAACCAGAAGACATCGCCGAAGCCGTGATGTTCGCGCTCACACAGCCAGAGAAGGCCCGGACGTTCCTCATAGGGATGCGCCCGATGTCTGAGCCGCTGTGATCGACGGGCGAGAGCGTTGACAGCGCGCGTCGAAGTCCTCGGTGCGCGAAGGCTGTGAGGCCAGCTCAGGAGCGCGAGCTCATCGGATCACTACGTTCTCGGGCAGGCCCGTCTCAGCCGAACGTTGGAGGGCCCTGCCGATGGCTACCGCCCTCGTGCTCGCCGTGGCCGATGGCACGTCAACGTCCTCGCCCCGCACGCGAGCGGCAAACGCGCGCGCCTGGTTCGCGATACCGGCTCCCGCTGCATCGCGGGTCTTCGAGTCTTCGAGTATCTGGACGCCGGAGGCCGTAGCGAGCCGCGTCCGGCCCGTCGGTATCACATCGATCAGGAGCGCCCCCTGGGAGCCGAGGATCTCTGTTCGCACATCGTCTCCGTACCGGCAATTGCGGCTCAGATCGACGGTTGCCATGACGCCGTCGCCGAGGTCAAGCATCGCGATGAGATTATCGACGTCCCCCGAAGCGCTCACGCCTGCATCGACGAGACGCAGGTTTCGCCCTGTCACCGAGGACACGGACAAGCCCGTAAACCACTCCGCGAGATCGAACTCATGAACGCCGCAGTCGATCGCGAGGCCCCCGCTGACCTTCGGATCGCAGAACGCTGGCGGCGGCGGATCTGCATCCCACTGGCTGAGGCGCATCATCACAGGCTCGCCGATCGCGCCGGCGTCGAGGGCGGCCTTGGCGGCGCTCCACGGAGGCGAGAACCTCCGCCAGAATCCGATCTGAAGCACACGTCCGAGCCGGTCCGCGAGGTCGCCGAGTTCCGTGCCCTCGAACGGTTCGAGGGAGAGCGGTTTCTCGCACAGAACGTGGAGCCCCGCTTCCAGGCCTCTGCGAACCAGCGAGGGGTGGGTTGGCGTTGGGGTCGCGATGAGCCACGCCTCGACGGTGTCGTCACGGAGAACCGCGTCGACGCTCTGATAGGGCGTCGCGTCGAGTTCGGTTCCAAGAGCTTCGACTGCCTTGGCCCGACTGTCGACTATCGCGACGAGGTGGATCTCATGGAGCCCGCTCAGGATCCGAGCGTGGATCTGACCCATCCGCCCAACGCCGATGACGGCCATTCGCAGTGGTGCTGGCATGGTCCTGACGTTATCAGCAAGCGTCCCCGCCTGCGGCGGCGAGGTGGCCGTATGCTCTCGGGACTGACGCCGAAGGAAGTGTGACGTGACTGAATCTCCCGCGCACAGGACAATCACCGAAGACGAGATCGCCGAACCGTGGCGGCGTCTGGCCGGGTTCGTCGTCGACTGGGCGATCCTGGTCCTGATTGTCCTGATCGTGACATCTCTGTTCCAGATCGATCTCGGTACGAGAGAGGATCTGCGGCTCCCTGTCGCGGTCAGGGTGGTTCAAGGGATCGCCGCCGCCGCCTACTACGTCGGGTTCACGATGTTTCGTGGCCAGACGCCAGGGAAGATGCTTGTCGGTACGAGGGTGTTGGTCGAGCGCTCGGCCCGGACGCCCGGTCTCGGGGTGTCGGGGCTGCGCTGGATCGTGCCCGGCGTCTTCGTGTTTCTGCCAGGAGTCAGCGTCACGTTCGTAGTCATATACGGCTGGTTGCTCCTCAACGGCAGTCGGAGAGGGCTGCACGACAAGGCCGCAAGGACAGTGGTGGTACGTTCGCGCTGACCGGGTGCTGCACCGTGCTCTCCGCGATTTCGACGACGATTCTTGACATGCTCGCTTGCATCATGTGAACGTTCACTCTAAAGTCTTACTCGGGTCGGATCGTGGTCACAGTCGATCCGTTAAATGGCGACCAGGAAGGCGAGGGACGTCGGTGCGGACCGACTCCACATATTGGTTGAGACGCTCTCTCTTCACTCCGTGCCCCATCGGGGTGTGGAGTTGTTGCACGCACGAAAACGAATAGGAAATAGGAGTTACACGATGAAGCGAAGCAAGACAGGCCTTGGAGCCTGGATTCTCCTGAGCATGGTGTTCGCACTTGTAGCAGCGGCCTGCTCGACCGCGGATCCAGTCGAGTCAACACCCGAGACGATCATCGTCGAGGTACCTGGCGAGACCGTCACCGTCACCGAGATAGTCGAGGTTGTAGTTGAGGTACCGGTCGGGGGCGAACTCATCACCCTCGTAGCCCGATGCCGCGCGAAGCCACCCATCGAGGATGGGCGCTGCAACAACCTCCTGAGGGGTGTTGTTGAAGCGAACGCCGCACTAGCTGCAGCGGGCGACGATCGGCGGGTCCAGCTCCGAATCATCCAGGACAATCCCTCTGCGGGCGACTACGTCACCGAGTTCGAGCTTGCCTCGGCCGCGGACCAGGCGCCCGACATCATCGCGGCCGCCCATGTCAACATTGGCACTTGGGCTGTATCCGGTATCATTGCTGACCTGACGGATCTTCTGGGCAATTACGCGGAGTTCGACGACGTCATCGACTCGCTCTGGTCCTCAGTCGAACTCGATGGCCGCCTCTACGGCGTCCCACAGGACGCTGAGGCGCGACCCATGTACTTCCGGAAGGATCTCCTTGCAGAGCTGGGATGGACTCAGGGTGAGATTGACAGCTTGCCTGCCAGGCTCGCGAGTGGCGACTTCACATGGGAGGACATGTTCGACACTGCCGAAGCAGCCGTGAACGCTGGTGTCGTGGACCCGGGCCACGGATGGTGGCCCCGTCCGAAGAACGGTCCCGACTTCCTGTACTACTACTACGCAGCTGGCGGCGAACTCATGGATCCAAGTGGTGCCCTGATCTACGACACTGCTGCCGCGCAGATCGTCTACGAGATCGTTGAGGACGCTGTTGCCCGCAACATCCTGCTCGACACCCGTCTCGACGGTGACTGGGGCAACTGGCACAACGGTGTCGCCTTGGGGAACGTTCTGTTCTGGTACGCCGGTTCGTGGCAGTGGGCGGAGTGGGCGGAGCTCTTTGTCGCCGATCTCGGTGGTGAGGAGTATCTCTTCGAGAACGTTGGCTTCGGTCCCATCCCGGCTCTTGCTGCGGGAACGAATACACCGATCACGTTGACGAACCCGTTCGCCTACATGGTGAGTTCGGCCACCGAGCACGTCGACCTCGCGCTCATGGTCATCTCCAAAGCGACGACGACCGAGCTCAACACCGAGTATGCAGTGTTAAGCGGCAAGCTTGCGATTCTCAAGTCACAGGCGGATTACGAGCCGTACACGAGCGCAAGGTTCCAGAGCGAGATGGCGCCGATCCTCGAGTTCACGACCTTCCAGCCGAACAGCCCGTTCTTCAGCGCATGGTCTGACGCCTACTACCTGGGGCTCTCAGCCGTTGTCTCTGGCGACCTGACCCCGGTGGAAGCAGTCGAGGTAGCTGTGGACCAGCTCAAGGCCGAACTCGGCGACAACGTAATCGTTAAGTAACCTAGTGACAGTCGGAGGTGGGGAAGGGAGTTGTTCCCTCTCCCACCTCCCGCTTGTCAACTCCCCTGAGAGGTCGCAGTCGGGATGACGCAACCGTTGGAAAAAGAGGCCCAGGCCGGGGCTGCAGCAGGAACTTCCGGGGTGCCGCGCCGGACGCTCCTTCGGCGCGTACGCTCCACGGCGACCGCCTACGGTTTTCTGGTACCGACGATGGCGCTGGTGCTCACGTTTTTCGTCATTCCCGGCATTCTGCTGCTCATCCTCAGCTTCACCAACCTCGCGAGCGTCAACTTCGGTGATCCGTGGAACTTCATCGGGTTCGCTAACTTCGAGAGACTCTTCACCGATCGTTTCTTCCCAAAGATCCTGCGCAACACCGTCTTCTACGTCTTTACGACGCTGATCCTGTTCAACCTCGGTCTCGCGCTTGTGCTGGCGATCGTGACGACGAACATTCCACGGCGCGCAGGGTTCTTCTTCCGACTGGTGTGGTTGCTGCCCCGCCTCACACCGTCGGTCGTGTACATCCTGATGTGGCGCCGTATCGGCCAGGCAGAGCCCTACGGCATCTACAACCAGCTCTTTCCAGAGTTTCTCGGCGCGTCGGGGGGGAACCTCTTTCTGGGAGGGAGCCCGTGGACGTTCGTGATTCTCACGAACGGGTTTGTCGGGGCTTCCTTCGGGATGATCATCTTTACATCCGCGCTCCTGTCGATCCCTGAAGATCTTCTGACCGCGGCCAAGGTCGACGGCGCCTCCGCGTGGAGAATCATCCGCGATATCAAGCTCCCTCTGATCAAGTGGCCGTTGCTCTTCATCGCGACGTATCAGACGCTGTCTCTGCTTACCTCGTTCGAGTACATCCTGCTGCTGACCGAGGGTGGTCCCGGCTTGTTCACCACCGAAGTCTGGGCGCTGACGGCGTACAAACGTGCCTTCGCCACCTACGCCGGGAACAGTCAGTGGGCCTTCGGCGCGACGTGGGCGATCGTCCTGGTAACAGTTGCTCTCTTCTTCGCCGTCATCTATGTGAAGCTGTTCAAGTTCGACGAGCTCGTTGAAGAGCCCAGAATCGACAACCTGTAAGCCATGACCATCACTGAAGCCACACCGCCGCATCACAGCACCAGCCCGTTCCCGAAGGTTCGCGAGAAGATGGGTCGCCGCTTCGCGTACGGCTTCCTCATCCTCTCAATCGCTCCCATTCTCGTGGGATACTCATGGCTGGTTATCGCTACATTCTCGATTCGCACCGAAGGCCTCCTACCCCGCAACGCCGAAGGGGGCATCGGTGGCTTCACGCTCAGCAACTGGGCGTTCATCACCGACGACGCGGTCTGGAACGCGATGCTGAACTCGTTCCTCATCGCCGTGACGATGGTGATCGGTGTCGGAGTCGCATCGACGGCCGGTGGGTACGCGTTGTCTCGCATGAAGTTCGCCGGTCGTAAGGTTTTCCTTACGGGGACCCTTGTGCTGCATGCCTTCAAGGCAGAGATGTTGCTCATCGCAATATTCTTCGTGCTGCGCTGGTTGGGGGGCATCCCCCTCATCGGAGGTTTCATCGGCTTCAACTCGGTAGGCGGGGTGGCGCTGGTGATGATCGCGCTCGAACTCCCGCTCGGCATCTGGCTGATGAAGGGTTTCTTCGACAATCTCCCCTGGGACATGGAGCGAGCTGCGCTGATCGACGGAGCGTCCCGTTTTCGGGTGTGGTGGCAGATCATGCTGCCCCAGGTGCGTCCCGGCCTCGCGGCCCTCTCTCTCTTTACCTTCATCTCGGGTTGGAATGCTTACCTCGTGCCCTTCACCTTCACTGTCGGCACCAGGGTTGCCAACATGCCGGTGTTCCTGAGCCAGCTCATCAGTGACACCGCGCCCACGAACTGGAACCTCGTCGCGGCCGTCGGCATGTTTCAGATGATTCCATTGATCATCTTCTTCATCTTCACACAGGAATTACTCCTGAATATTTACGCTGGCGGATCGAAAGGTACGTGATGTCTTACAGAGGACGAGAACGGGTGTCGACATGAGGGTTGAGCTCGACAACCTGAGCAAAGCATGGGATGGCGTCGTCGGTGCCGACCGCATCACGCTTGAGGTAGCTGACGGTGAGATGGTGGCGTTCCTCGGGCCGTCGGGGTGCGGCAAGACGACGACACTCCTCATGGTGGCCGGAATCTACAGACCCACGGGAGGGACGATCTCCTTTGATGGGCGCGTTGTCAATGAGGTCGCTCCCAAGGATCGTGGCATCGGGATGGTGTTTCAGAGTTACGCCCTCTATCCCCACATGACGGTCTTCGGGAACATCAGTTATCCGCTCAGATTGAAGAGACTGGAGAAGGGCGAGATCCGAAAACGGGTCGAACAAGTAGCCGACATGATGGGCATCGGGGATCTGTTGGATCGCCGGATCGCTCAACTCTCCGGCGGGCAGCAGCAGCGTGTGTCTCTGGGGCGCGCTCTGGTGAAGGAACCCCAGCTCCTGCTCTTCGACGAGCCTCTCTCGAATCTCGACGCTCGTCTCCGACTGGCGATGCGGGGAGAGATCAAGCGACTCCAGAATGATCTCGGTATCACCTCGATCTACGTGACCCACGACCAGGTCGAAGCGATGACGATGGCCGACAAGATCGCCGTGATGTCCAAGGGTGTCCTCCAGGCGTACGACATTCCTGAAGCTCTCTACGACCGACCCAAGACGCTCTTCGTCGCAGGGTTCGTGGGCAACCCGCCGATGAACTTCTTCGATGTCGAGGTCATGCTATTGGGTGGCGAGTTCCACGCGAAGAACGAGTCGCTCGACCTCATCGTCCCGGACGACCGGGCAGCGAAGGCGGCGGCTAAGGAAGGCAGGGTCGTCATGGGGGTGCGGCCCGAGGATGTGGATGTGGCGGACGATTCGTCGCCGCGTGTGGAAGGCCTCACTCTCTCGGCGAAGGTCGAGGTTGTTGAGCCACTCGGGAGAGAAGACCTCCTCGGAGTGGTTGTAGGTGGTGTGAACGTGCGTCTGCTCGTTGATAAGACCAAGAGGGCGAAGCCCGGTGATCTCGTTGACCTGGTCTTCAACATGGACAATGTTCAGTTCTTCGACCCGGAGACCGAAGAGTCGCTTCTGTGGGCGTGACGCTGCACGACAGAGCCCGGTGACACGGCAGGCTGCAGGTTGTGGCATGCGTGGCTAGAGCGTCGAATCAGGTGTGATCGGGCACGGTCTCATTGGTATAGACGAACCTCTCTCCGTTCACGCCTGCCCCGCGCCCGTAGTAGTTCCATTGAGGAAAGTTGAAATCTGAGGTGACGGAGCTCGGCAGAAGGACGACCGCCTCGAGGAAGCCCTCAAGGTCGAGGACCCCATAGAAGTTCACTTCATAGCCCCAAGCGGCCAGTCTCCTGAGCATCGCTCGTGCATCGCCGTTCTCCCAGTTCACTGAGAAGCGACTCACCCCCCACTCGACGAGCAGTTCGAGTATCCGGTGTGCTTCGTCTGGCGCTGCTTCGACGAGCGGGCTCAGCCATCCGACCGGGCATTGCACGATCGCTTCGGGGTGGAGGGCTCGAATCCTTCGAAAGCCCTCCTCTCCGATGTTCTCGAGTTCGCCATTGAACCACAGGCGGCTGTCAGGCAGGTCCAGAGAGGCGACGGACTTCAAGACCCGATCGAGTACGTCGGCCCTCCCCTTGATGTCGACCTTGATCCCGACGCCGCTCTCGGCGAGCTCGGCGACGGCTTCGTTGTAGATGAGCCACTCCTCGTCCGGCAGGGCAGGTGTCGTCACGAAAGAGTCGTGACGGAGGATGAGCTCACCGGAGGGGTCGTTGCGCACGTCGATCTCAGCCCAGAGCACACCCGAGGCAAGGAACCGTCGGAGATTCGCCGGATCGTTGACACCGTGCCAGACGAGCTGGACCTCCGGTGGGAGCGCTTCCTGGCCGGGTACCAGCTCTGTCAGCTCATAATCTCTGCCCTCGACGACGCCGCCGGGCATTGACGAGCTGGGGGACTCGAAGATCGTGTTGGCGTGGAGAAGCAGTACCTCTTGCTTGGCCGCTTCAGGAGCAAGGGCTTCAAGCATGCGCGGTTCGTTGTCGATCACGGCGAAGACGCGATATCCCATCTCGTGGAACCGCTGCAAGCCAGCGATCTTGGCGCTCTCGACATCCTGCTCCCAGCCCCTCTTGTTCATCAGCAGAAGATCGTTGTCGAAGACCACCCGGTGGGCTTCACCGATGCTGTTCAACGAGCGGAGAGTCACCGCTCGCAGCGACTCCGGCCTCCCCGTAAGGAGTCCAACGGTTGTATTCGGTTGCAGCTGAAACCATCGGATCATCGGTAGGACACCGGGGAAGGGGCGGTGGGCGTCCAGTATCACGTCCTCGCTCCAGCGCCGATCGAGGTACCACTGCATCACCATCGGACGATCCACAGCCGGGATGTGCTGGCGCTCGAGGAGCTGCTCGACGCTGTTCTCGTGCACGTATATGTCCGAGAGAGCCAGGCGGGTGAAGTGCCTCGATCCGTGTGCCTGGTCGTACGCCTGGAGAACGGACATCACGAGGTACTGCATGTCGATGATGGTGCCGTCGATGTCAGAGACCAGCATCAGCTTCTCGTCGGGATACCGCTCACACGCAGTGTGGTACGCCTCAGCGAGAGCCTTCATCCAATTCATGGAAAATTGAGCCCGGGTCTCGAAATCCGGCGTTTCACAAGAGGGAGCATGCGTTCGGGCCAGTTGGTGGTGAGCGAGGCGACCCCTGCGTCGATCAGGTCGACGAACCGCGATTCGTCGTCGATCGTGAATGCCCAGACTCCGACTCCTGCTTGTGCTGCGTGCGCTACGAGGTCAGCATCGACGAGTGGGTGCGGTACGTTGATTCCCACTGCTCCCAACTCAACGGCGAGGTCGATGCTGTGGCGCGTGACCGCAGGAGCGGTGGAGGGGTCGATACCTGAGAGTAACTTGTCGAGATTGAAGAGGACGGCGATGGCGCTCGTCATCTCGGCGACCGTGCGCACTCCATTCGACGTGCAGCCGCTGATGACGACTCTCGCCGACGCGCCTGCCTCGATTACGGCCTGCGCTGTTGGCCTGGCGGCTTCGGGCACCTTGATGTCGAGGTTCAACGCAACCCGTTCATGGGTCACGTCGAGAATCTCGTTGAGTGTGCTCACCCGTTCGTTCGCGAACTCCGGGCCACGCCAGCTGCCAGCATCGAGCTTCCTGAGCTCGTCCGAGGTGAGATCCGCTACCAGGCCGGCTCCGGACGTTGTGTCATCGACGTGAGCACTGTGCATGAGGATCGGGACACCGTCTCGGGTCAGCCGGATGTCAACTTCGATCATGTCGACGCCCAGGGCGATCGCACTCTCGATAGCAGCCACGGTGTTCTCAGGTATCGGTCCTGAGTTGCCTCGATGGGCGATGATCTGGGTCCAGGGTGGTGTCTCGTAGGGCATGGGCGTCTCAATGGGCGTATCCGCCCTACACAACCCCTGAGAGGCGCATAACGGTATGGCTAATCGTTTTCACTGCAACAACTTCTCGCTTGCGAGGATCATCCTCTGCCTCTGGGCAATTGCAACCTCATTCCGGTTGCCCGTACGGCAATACCACGGGGACTGAGGTGAACCCGGTAACCTTGCATCTCTCCAACAATCAGATGGCACCCTAGAGTGAACGTTCACATAGTGCGAGTCAGTGTAGATCCGACCACAGTCGAATAGGGGTCAATTGATGAAAAGAAGGCCAAACGGAATCACCCGGCCAACGATTATCGATGTGGCGGACATCGCCAACGTCTCGCGTCAGACCGTCTCCCGTGTGCTCTTGGATCACCCGAGAGTGGCGCCGGCGACTCGTCGGCGAGTCGAGGAAGCCATCGAGAACCTCGGATACCGCCCGAATCGAATGGCCAGGGCACTCGTCACCCGTACATCGCTCACCTTCGGCTTCGCTGCCGTCGACATGCAAGATCTTCACTTCGGAGACACTTGCGCGGGTATGCAGGAGGAAGCTCGCGAGCGTGGTTACTACCTGGTGGTTACCAGACTGGAGTTTGAGGACGACCGCGGAGTGGGAACACTTGAGACGCTTCTGACCCTCGGAGTCGATGGTGTTGCCTTCTTCCCCTCCTTCATGGAGAACGCTGATATCGAGACGTTCGCCGCGACAAGTGGGTGCCCCGTCGTGATGATTGGCCGCGGGGCCAAGATCCCGTACGTCGTGTCCGTTGCGTTGGACGAGACGGCCGCCGCCAATCTGATAGTGGATCACCTCGTCCAGAGCGGAAGGAGGCAGATCGGTGTCCTCATGAACGAGATGTTTCCCGAGGTCGTCCATGAACGCTTCGTAGCCTTGCAGCGAGCCATCGTCGACCGGACAGGGGTCGCCCGGCCGCCGGTGGAGGCCGACCATCCCCGGATCAAGCACGGCAGGAAGGCTGCTACCACGCTTCTCCGGCGGCATCCCGACCTCGATGCGATCGTCGGATTCAACGACACGATGGCTATGGGGGCGCTCTTGGCCTGTCAGGACCTCGGACGGCGCGTACCTGAGGACGTCGCGATCGTTGGTTATGACGGGATCTCGTTCGGCGCGGTCACATCCCCGCCGCTGACGACGATCGTCCAGGACAGTATCGGCATGGCCGATGCCGCGTTTAGAGCGCTTCTGTCCGGCGTTCGAGATGGTGTGCCGGTCGAAGGCGAAGTCATGTTGTGGCAGCCCGAGTTGCTGATCCGTGGATCTGCCTGACGGCTTCACTCCGCGCTGTGCTGCTCGGGGCCGGCGCATCCTGGGAACATCTCCCGTGCCATGTCCCAGAGCGCGGTGGCGCTGCCGCGATTCGCCGCGAGTACCGGCTTGCTCGTGGTCATTGATCCGTCACGCATGAATCGGGTAGACCAGCCACCCGATTCTCGGATCAGAACCTCCCCCGCGAGGGCGTCCCAGGCGCGCAGGTCGGATTCGAAGAACCCGACGAGCCGCCCGGCAGCGACGTAGGCGAGAGCGAGCGAAGCCGATCCGCAGTTGTAGAACAATCCGTCCACGGCGAAGAGCCTCTGGAGAAACCTCAGCGTCGGCTCGTCGGGAGCGTTGCGAGGATGTCCCACCCCTACCAGCCCGTCCGTGATCCCTCTGTTAGGGACAGAGATGTCGTGACCATTGATCGTCACCCCGTGGCCGGTGAGCGCTGAGAACGTCTCGGCTCCACCTGGGTCGCGAATCACACCCAGGAAGGGACGACCACCTCCGTCAACGCATGCAATCGAGACGCACCAGCTCGGTAAACGAGAGACGAAGCAGGTCGTGCCGTCGATCGGATCGACGACCCATGTGGCGTGCCCGCTCCCGGCTTGAGGAACACTCTCGCTCTCCTCCTCTCCGAGCACCCGGTCTTGGGGGAAGGCGTCACCGATGCGGCGTCGGATCAGCCGTTCGGTCGCAAGGTCGGCTTCGGTCACCCAGTCGAGGACGCCTTTCGCTCGGACGTCCAGGTCGCCCTGTTCCTGATACGAGAGCGCCAGCTCTCCGGCCTCGACGGCAAGTTCCTCGGCAAACGCGCGCCGCTCGGCGCCATCGACAACCATGGATACGGCGCTCCTGACTACGAGGTCTGCTTCATATCTGGATTTGGGAGCATGAAGTCTTCGCGGATGACGCGGATCAGCTCGTGGTACGAAGCGACGAATCCACGAAGCGTGCGTACGGTGGCGCCGTAGGTGTCGAACTCTTCGATGGTCATCCCGTCCTCGTCGTACGCTCTGCGGAAGTCGGGGACCCGGTCATAGAGCTCCGCGATGATCTCAGGGGCGACGGGGTCGTTGATCCGTTCCTTGACCTCTACGGCTGAACTGTTGAACAGCTTCTGCCACTTCGACGGGATCGTGAGAATGACGTCGCCGCCAATGAGTTCCGACCAGTGCAGATGGTGGCGGTAGGCCGCTGCAAGGAGGCGCGAGCGGAACCCGCGCTCCTCATAAATCTCGTACGCCTTCTTGAACACGGCAACTCCGGCCCACGGCAGGTATTGCGGACTCACGATGATGCCATCTCTCTTCGTGACGACCTCGATCCAGTCATCTGTCCGACCCACCATGATCGTTGTGACAGGTGTCATGTTGTCTGTTCGCAGCCCCTCCGCTTCGCGTCGTGCCAATCCGCGGTCAACAGCCTCTCCGACGGCGACCGCCTGGGGCACGGTGAAGCTGACTGTGGCGTTGATGTTCACCCCCAGGTAAGTTGCTTCCTCCACTGCGGCGATGCCCTGGCTCGTCGCTGGCAACTTGATTTGCATGTTGGGAGCCAGCGAGTCGTAGCGAACCGCCTGTTCGACCATCGCGTCGACGTTGCGGTAGTAGGAGGGGTTCGTCTGGATCGACAGGCGGCCCTTCATGCCGTTCTCTCGTTCGAAGACGGGGAGGAGCAGTTCAGCGCCCTTGAGCGCGATCTCCTCGGATACCTTCGCCATGACGTTCTCGTCCGACCACGTCGGGTTCCCCGATATCAGCTCATGGATCCTGTCCTCCCACAGATGACGTTCCATGTTGAGAACCTGTTCAACGATCGTTGGATTGCTTGTCGCGCCAACCGCGCCGTGTTCGATCGCGTAGGCCAGCTCCTGAACGGAGCATGAGTCATTCCAGAAATCTGTCGGGTAGGCGCTGACTGTCTCGTGCAGCGGACTCTTGTAGTTGGTCTCTGGCATGTTGGTTGCTCCTTGGCGTCGCCAGTTCATCTCTCGCGGCGATCCCACCTCGATGGGCCTCGCAGCGACGGCGATATTCCGCCTCCCAGTATATTCGTTGGAACGTTCCACGTACTCCGAATCTTCATTTGATCTGGTAGCGGGGCCGGGTAGGTGATGCGTGGGAAGTGAGAAGGCTCACCGACGGTTCTCGTCACTCGTGTTGGGGGAAACCGAGGTCAACCCCGCGGTGAATCGGGTCCGGCCACCGGGAGATCATGACCTTGGGTCGCGTGTAAAAGTGGACACCCTCGGGGCCGTATATGGCGTGGGAGCCGAAGATCGAGTCCTTCCAACCTCCGAAGCTGTAGAACGCCAACGGCACGGGGATCGGAAGATTGATGCCGATCATCCCGACCTGGATCTCTCTCTGAAATTTTCGTGCAGCCCCCCCGTCGTTCGTGAAGATCGCGGTGCCGTTGCCATACTGGTTGTCGTTGATCAGCGCTATCGCGTCTTCGTAGCGGCTCACGCGCACCACTGACAGGACGGGTCCGAAGATCTCGTCCGTGTAGATGGACATATCGGTCGTGACATTGTCGAACAGCGAGGGACCGATGAAGAATCCGTCGGCGGACCCCTCGACCGTCAGGTCGCGTCCGTCGACGAGCAGGGTCCCCCCCTCGGATTCACCTGCCGTCACGTACGAAGCCACCTTTTCGAGGTGCTCGCGAGTCACGAGCGGGCCCATCTCGGCGCCCTCCTCGTTGCCCGGAGCGATCTTCAGCTTGGCGATCCTCTCCTGAATCTTCGGGAGCAGTGTGTCGGCGGCGTCTCCGACGCTGACCACGACCGAGATCGCCATGCAGCGCTCGCCCGCGGATCCGAAGCCGGCCGAGACCGCAGCGTCAGCAGCGAGGTCCATATCAGCGTCGGGCAGGACGATCATGTGGTTCTTCGCTCCACCGAGGGCTTGGACTCGCTTGCCGTTGCGAATTCCTGTCTCGTGGACGTATCGCGCGATCGGAGTCGAGCCAACGAACGAGATCGCCGCGACGTCGGGATGGCTCAGGAGGGCGTCAACGGATTCCTTGTCGCCGTGGACGACGTTGAAGACACCGTCGGGCAGGCCCGCCTCAGCGAAGAGCTCGGCCACCATCTGTGAGACCGTCGGATCTTTCTCCGACGGCTTGAGCACGAACGTGTTCCCACACGCAATGGCGATGGGATACATCCACATGGGAACCATGGCGGGGAAGTTGAAGGGTGTGATACCGGCCACCACTCCCAGGGGCTGGCGGACCGAGTAGGTGTCGACTCCGGTGGAGACCTGCTCGGAGAAGTCACCCTTGAGCAAGTGGGCGATGTTGCAGGCAAATTCGATGACCTCGAGCCCGCGTTGGACTTCGCCGAGGGCATCGTCGATCGTCTTGCCGTGTTCGGCGGTCAGAGCCTCCGCCAGCGCCGGGCGGCTCTTCGCTACGAGCTCGCGGAAGGCGAACATGATGTTCTGACGACGTGTCAGCGGTGCGTCACGCCACGAGTCGTAGGCGCGTCTTGCCGCGCCTACGGCGAGCGCGACATCGTCGGCCGATGCCATCGCCACTTCCGCGGTCTGCGCGCCTGTCGCCGGATTGAAGACGGGACCCGTCCGGTGTGGTGTGGTGGATACGAACGCTCCGTCGATCCAATGGTTGATGAGTTGCATGGTGTTGGCTCCGTTAGCTGTCGCGTAGTAGCAGATGAGGCGGTCCGGTCGATTCGCGTACCACCAATTTTGGTGAGAGGAGGACATGGCTGGTGGTCGTGCGATCCTGCTCGATCTTCTCAAGGATGAGTCCGGCCGCCATCCGCCCCATGTCGTGTCGGGGCTGGTCTACGGTTGTCAACCGCATGCGGTGGCCGGCGGCGAGGGCGGTGTTGTCGTAGCCCACGACCGAGATGTCTCCGGGCACGTTGCGTCCGGCAGAGTCGAGTACTTCAAGAGCGCCGATCGCGGCGAGGTCGTTGGCGACGAAGACGGCGGTCGGCAGGACGTCCTGCGCGAGCAGGCTCGCCATCCCCGTACTGCCCCCCTCCTCGGTGAAGCCACCCGGTGTCGATCGGATCTCGTCCTCCAGCCCGTGCTGTCGCATCGAATGCTCGTAACCCGCCCGTCGGGGATGGGATCCCGCACCGGCGCCGCCGTCGATGTGTGCGATGCGTCGGTGGCCGAGCTCCACGAGGTGGTCGACAACCATCGCCGCGCCGCGCTGGTCATCGTTGGTGACACTATCGACAGTGGGCGCGCTGGTTGCCTTGCCCACGACGACTGTCGGCACCGATCGCGATGCGTCTATTGCGAACTCGTCGTCGAGTGCCGGCGACGCCAGGATGAGGCCATCCACTCGCATCTCGAGCAACGTTGCGATCGCAAGACGTTCCCGCTCTGGCACCCGGTTACCTGTGGTCAGAATCGCGCGGTACCCGGCTTCCGTGACTGCCACATCGATACCGTCGATCACGTCGGCGAAGAACGGGTTCCGAAGATCTGAGACCATCACGCCGACGACGTAGGAGCGTTGGCGCACCATGGTGCGTGCTGCCGCGTTGGGGCGGTATCCGAGGGTCCGTACGGCCTCTAGCACAGCGTCCCGGCTTGATGCGCTCACCCGGTCGGAGTCCCTCATGACGAGGGAGACGAGAGATTTCGAGACACCGGCTTCGTTGGCGACGTCAAGGATTGTGGGGTGTCTCATCGGGTCACCATACAGAGTGCGCCCGGGCTGGCGCACCGAAGAGTCCTTCCCCTCCCCGACCGTGCAGGGGCGCCGGGTGGTGCCCCAAAGCCGTCGTGATCGCCTCGGTGTGCGGGCTGGGTTCGATGGCTCGGATCACGGCCTGCCCCAGATCCCGACCCGTTGGTGTTCGCGTTCTGCGACCCATTCGGCACGCGCGGCGAGAACCTCGTTGCGCCCCGATACCTCGGGAACGCCTACCTCCCACCAGGAGCCTCCCTCTGTCCATTCGTAGGGGTGGGTGTCGATCACGATGACGGAGCTCCGATCTGCTGTCTTCGCTCTACGGAACGCAGCGCGCAACTCCTCGATGCCGGTGACCTTCTCAGCGAGAGCACCCATCGACTCGGCGTGCTTGACGAAGTCGACCCGCGTATCGTTCACTCTCCTCGTGTGTTTGAAGAGGTTGTTGAACTCTTCGCCGCCCGTGTTCATCTGAAGCCGATTAATGACCGCGAATCCGCCGTTGTCACACACGATGAAGATCACCTTGTGTCCCGTCGCGACGGTTGAGTGGATATCTGAGTTCATCATGAGGTAGGAGCCGTCGCCGACCCACGAGATGACCTCGCGTCCGGGGAGTGCCATCTTCGCTCCCCACGCGCCGGGGATCTCGTACCCCATGCACGAGTACCCGTACTCGATATCGATGGAGCCGACTGATTTAGTCTGCCATCCCATGTTGATCTCTCCGGGAAGTCCCCCGGCGGCAGCGACCTGGTAGGCGTCGTCGTCGGCAAGGTCGTTGATCGCCCGCACGACCTGTGCATAGGTGGGCATGCCGAGATCCTGGCTCACGTAGTCGTCGAGGTAGTCGCGCCACTCGCTCCGCTTGTCGCTCGCGTGGCT
This sequence comes from Actinomycetota bacterium, assembly GCA_030123765.1. Classification (GTDB taxonomy): domain Bacteria; phylum Actinomycetota; class Acidimicrobiia; order Spongiisociales; family UBA5794; genus B3-G11. Next base: position 19,155 of record JASJXX010000027.1, read on the forward strand.
GAGCCACTCGCCGGGGGCCTGGTATTCGCCGAGCGCCTCATCGAGCGCCGTAAGGGAGACCAGCGCGTCCCCAACGACCGAGATTGCATGGTGTTTGGTGGCGTCGAACCGACCGACGTTGATCGAGACCAGTCGCATCCGGGGGTTCTTGAAGACCGACCACGACCCGGTCGTGAAGTCCTGGAGACGTGTCCCGACCGCCACAACCACGTCAGCGTCGGCAGCGAGCGTGTTGGCAGAGGTGCTGCCGGAAACCCCGATAGGCCCGACATAGTTCGGGTGGTCGTAGAGCAGTGTGGACTTACCTGCCACTGTCTCGACGACCGGTATCCCCCTGTCGACAGCGAAGGCCGTGAGTCTGTCCGCAGCGCCAGAATAGTGGACGCCACCTCCGGCGATGAGGAGTGGCTTCTCTGCCGCAGCGAGCACCATGGCCGCCGTTGCAATATCGCGGGCGTCCGGGCCCGGCCGGCGGATGTAATGCTGAGTCTCGTCGAAGAACTGCACGGGGAAGTCGTACGCTTCGGCGGCGATGTCCTGGGGAAGTCCGATGTACGCCGGCCCGCAGTCGGCGGGATCAAGCATGACGGCGAGCGCCTGAGGAAGGGTCTGGATGATCTGTTCGGGGCGGGTGATGCGGTCCCAGAAACGTGTTACCGCGCGAAACGTGTCACTCACCGTTGTCGAGGGGTTGCCGAAGTCTTCGATTTGTTGCAGAACGGGGTCCGAGACGCGATGTTGGAAAGTGTCGCCGCTGATCAGCAGGAGCGGTAGCCGGTTCGCATGAGCGAGCGCCGCGGCCGTCACCATGTTCGTCGACCCAGGTCCGACGGAGGATGTAGCGATCATGATCTGGCGTCGGCGTCTCGCTTTTGCGAACGCTACCGCCGCGAGTGCCATGGACTGTTCGTTGTGCCCGCGCCAGGTCGGCAGCTCATCCTTGACCAGAGCGAGCGCCTCGGCCAGGGACACGACGTTGCCGTGGCCGAAGATCCCGAACACACCGGGAAACACGGGAAGGTCTACACCATCGATCTCGGTGCGCTGCGCAACGATCCAACGCACGATTGCCTGGCCCGTCGTGAGTCGCACTGTCTCCATCGTCACTCCTTGCTGCTGGCGCGCCTCGATTGCAGGTGCAGATGGACCGCTTTGACGCCAACGTTCAGTAGAGTATAACCTCAGAAGTTGGAACGTTCCAACAAGGGAATGTGACAGAGACGGAGGTCTCGGATGAGGGTGGGTATCATCGGCGCCGGACGGATCGGCACGATCCACGCTGACAACCTGCGTCGTCATCCCAAGGTCTCTGGCATCGTCGTGACCGACATCGAGTCCGCTCTCTCCCATCGCATCGCGGCGATGTGTGACGCCGAGACGACGGCAGGCCCAGACGAACTCCTCGAATCGGTTGACGCAGTCGTGATCTGCACCCCTGGGGACACGCACGTCGAGCTGATCGAGCTAGCAGTCGGTCACGGGGTGCCTGCGTTGTGTGAGAAGCCGCTTGCGACGAACCTCGCTGATGCCGATCGAGCAGTTCTCGCCGTGTCCCAGAGCGATGTACCCGTTCAAGTCGGCTTCAATCGCCGGTTTGATCAGGGCTACCGAACCGCGCGTCGCCTCGTTGCAGACGGCAGCCTCGGAACTTTGACGTTCATCGTGGGACAGCATCGGGACTACGAGATGTCGAGCGAGGAGTACATCGCCGGCTCGGGCGGCGCGTTCCGTGATCAGCTGATCCACGACTTTGACATCCTCCGCTTTGTAACGGGTCGTGATGTGGTCCGCGTCCATGCAGCCGGCGCGACGAAGGCGTTCGAGTGGTTCGACGAGTTTGATGACTACGCACAGACCACAGCGACTCTCTGGCTTGATGACGGCACCCTGGCGGTGCTCTGCGGCTCGCGCCAAAACCCCGTTGGGTACGACGTGCGCATGGAGATCTTCGGGACGAAGGACTCAATAGCGGTGGGACTCGACGCGCGAACGCCGCTTCGATCCGTCGAGCCTGGTGTCCCCGGACCCGTCGATCCCTACACCGAATGGGTACCGCGCTTCGGTGCAACCTACGCACGGGAGATGGATGCGTTCCTCTCGATGGTCAGCGACGGAGGGCCGAACGAGTGCACGGTGCACGACGGGCGAGCGGCGCTCATGATCGCCGAGGCTTGCACCATTGCAGCGAGAGAGGGACGAATCGTGACACTAGAGGAGTTACTATGACGTTTCTGGACCGCATCGCCGGTGCCCCGATCACGTGGGGCGTCGACGGATCCCCTGGATGGGGCCACCTCATGGGCAGCGTACGCGTCCTCGACGAGATGCAGCAGGTCGGCCTCTCCGCAACTGAGCTCGGCCCTGACGGTTACCTCCCTGAAGATGCAGAGGAGTTACGAGTTCTTCTCAGCCGATTCGACCTCACCCTCATAGGCGGATTCGTACCCGCAGTCCTCTACCGTCCCGAGCTGGTCACCGAGAGTCTCGCCTATGTAGAGCGTGCAGCCGCAACCCTCGCGAGCCTCGGTGCCCCTGTCATGGTGCTCGGACCCGATTCGCACTACCCCGGGTACGATCGCCAGATAGATCTCACCGAGCCTGAGTGGGACACGTTCCTGGCCAGTCTTGATCGTGTCATCGAGATCGCTTCGCGACACGGGCTGAGGATGGCACTCCACCCCCACTGGGGAATGGCGGTCGTTCGTCAGGACCACGTTGACCGTGTGCTTGATCGGTCCCTCGTGGACCTGTGCATCGACACCGGACATCTCGCTCTCGCCGGCGCCGACCCCGTAGACGTCGCTCAGGCTGCAATCGGCCGCGTCGCCCACGTTCACCTCAAGGATCTCGACGGGGACCTGGCGCAACGGGTTCGCTCGGGCGATCTGGATTTCCGCGAGGCCGTGATGGAGGGTCTCTTCCTCCCGCTGGGCGACGGAAGTGTCGACATCGCGGGCTTCATCGATGTACTCGAGGCCCAGGGATACGAGGGCTGGTACGTCATCGAGCAGGATGTCGTATTGGGAGCGGAACCTGATGCCGGTGCCGGTCCGATCATTGCCGCGGCTCGGAGCTTCGCGTTCCTGGAGGATCTTGCGGGCGCTCGGTGATGCCTGGTAGATGGTCTCTGTCGGACCCGATTCGGAGGGTGCCTTCTGTCCGGCTCGAGCGTCGCCATGCACCGTCCCGCAGGGGAAGCTCCGTTCTGTGACAGGCAGTGACTTCGAAGTGTTGACGCTCGGCCGTGTCAGTGTCGACCTCTATCCGTCGGAGATCGGGTTGCCGCTGTCGCAGGTCTCGTCGTTCCACAAGTTCCTGGGCGGAAGTCCCACGAATGTGGCCGTCGCTGCTGCACGTTACGGCCATGCGAGCGCGGTGATCACTCGTGTCGGTGACGATGGGTTCGCCGATTTCGTGCGTAGTGCTCTTCGCGGTTTCGGAGTGGACGACCGGTACGTCGGCACCGACCCCGTGCTGCGAACCCCGCTCGTGTTCGTGGAGATCTACCCACCGGACCACTTCCCGCTCCTCTTTTACCGGCAGCCGAAAGCGCCGGACATGAACACCGCGGTCGACGACCTCGACCTTGATGCGATTCGAGGTGCCGACATCTTCTGGACCACTGGCACCGGACTCTCCGATGAGCCGAGCCGAACCGCCACGTTCGCTGCTCTCGAGGCACGCGGAGGTAGGGAACACACTGTCCACGACCTCGATTTCCGGCCGAGTCTCTGGCCTGCCCCCGAAGACGCCGGGAGGTATCAACGCCTCGCCTTGGAGCTCGCGTCGGTGGTGGTCGGAAACGAGGAGGAGTGCGCCATCGTTCTCGGTCCGGGCACGCCGGAGCGACAAGCGACACGTCTGCTCGATTGTGGCCCCGAACTTGCCATTGTCAAGATGGGTCCAGCAGGGGCCCTCGTCGCTTGGTCCGGAGGTGTCGAGCGGGTCGCTCCCCTCAACATCGATGTCGTCTGCGGCTTGGGCGCTGGGGACGCGTTCGGTGGTGCCCTGTGCCACGGGCTGCTGCTCGGCTGGGACCCGGTCGCGATACTGCGTTTCGCGAATGCGGCCGGCGCCTACGTGGCCACACAACTGGCCTGCGCGGATGCGATGCCAACCGAAGATCAAGTGCGAGATCTGATGGGTGACGTAGTGTGAAGGACCGCTGTCAGGGCGGGAGCGCATGCGTCGCACATCTCGATCGCTCGAAGGAGGAGGACAGGGTGACACGATTCTATCCATCGGAAGCCAGCGGCGGGTCGACGCTGGTCGACATCACGGCAGCCCGAGCGGGGTGGAGGTACTCGGGTCTGCGTGTTGTGAGCCTTGCTGCGGAGACGACTCACGTGTTCGCCACCGGGTCGACCGAGATGGCGATACTCCCTCTCTCGGGTGGTGTGACAGTCGACGTGGAGTCGCACTCTCTCCGTCTCCAGGGGAGGTCCGGTGTCTTCGCTGCAGTCACGGACTTCGCCTATGTGCCGATCGACGCGGAGGTCCGCATCGTGACCCATGGGCCATGTGAGATCGCTCTCTGCACGGCAGAGGCAACCCGACGCATCGACCCGTATCGGGTCGATGCGCACGATGTCCTGGTCGAAGTCAGAGGAGGGGGTGCCGGGACGCGCCAGATCAACAATTTTCTCAGCGCAGACTCGGCCGATGCCGACAAGCTCATCGCTGTGGAAGTACTGACACCTGAAGGTAGTTGGTCGTCGTACCCTCCCCACAAGCACGACGAGACAACCGAGACCGAGACCGAACTCGAGGAGATCTACTACTTCCGCATCGACGGAGAGGACGGGTTCGGGTTCTTCAGTTGTTACACCAGCGACGGAGAGATCAATGACACCCTGACGGTGCGCGACGGCGACGTGTACCTGGTGCCGCGGGGCTTCCACGGTCCGGCTGCCGCTACACCCCAGCACCACATGTACTACCTCAACGTCATGGCCGGCCCATCTCCTGAACGGGTGTGGCGGTTCTGCGACGACCCTCGGTACGCCTGGGTCCGGGACACCATGGAACGGCTCCCTACGGACCCGCGTCTCCCGATGACCAACGCTGGCCCCCGAACAATGACGGTTGATTGATCAGCGAGAGAGAGGTATCCCATGGCTTCCGGCACTAGTTCTGTGAGCGTCGCCGTCTTCAGCACAAAGGAGTACGACGAGCGCTACTTGAGCGAAGCGAACCGCGAGCACGGCCATGACCTCCGATTCTTCGAGGCGGGGCTCAACTCTCGCACTGCTCCCCTAGCCGAGGGCTGCGAGGTGGTCTGCGCGTTCGTCAACGACGACATCGGACCCGACACGGTGAATCAGCTCGCTGATCACGGCGTGCAGCTCATCGCTCTTCGATCTGCGGGGTTCAACCACGTCGACCTGCAAACGGCCGCGCTTCGAGGCATCGTCGTTGTGCGTGTGCCGAATTACTCGCCCCACGCCGTCGCGGAGCACTGCATCGGCCTCATCCTGTCACTGAACCGCAAGATCTACCGTGCATACAACCGCGTCAGAGAGAGCAACTTCTCGCTCGTAGGCCTGCTCGGGTTCGACCTGCACGGCAAGACTGTGGGCGTCATCGGGACCGGAACCATCGGGGCACGATTCGCGGAGATCATCAGCGGGTTCGGAACGACGGTCATAGCGGTCGATCCGTACCCCAACCCCCGGGTTCTCGAGCTCGGGGTCACGTACCACTCCATTGATGAGGTGCTCGCGAGGTCCGACATCGTGTCGCTCCACTGTCCGCTCACCCCCGAGACGCACCATCTCATCAACGCTGATCGCCTCTCCGGGATGAAGGATGGCGTCATGGTGATCAACACCAGCAGGGGCGCCCTCATCGACACCGCAGCCGTGATCGACGCGCTGAAGACCGGCAAGGTTGGCTACCTCGGCCTTGACGTGTACGAGGAGGAGGCAGGCCTCTTCTTCGAGGACCTCTCCGACGAGGTTCTCCAAGACGACGTGTTCTCCCGTCTGTTGACTTTCCCGAATGTGCTCGTCACGGGCCACCAAGCCTTCTTCACCGCCGAAGCATTGAGTGATATCGCCGAGACGACGATGATGAGCATCTCGGAGTTTGCTGCAGGTGAGGAGATGACCTATGCACTCGATCTGAGTTCGTGAGAGGCGCTATCCACATGGTCTGGATGCAAGACATCCGGGATGAGCTCGGGTGAGGACCGTGCTGGCTGCCGCGCCGATGCTGGGGGTACTCGTGTTCATGCTTGGACTGCGATGGTCCGCAGCACGAGCCGGGGTTGTGGCGGCAGCGGGGACCGTGGTGCTCGCGGTGGCTGTATTCGGTTTCGGTGACTCGGGCGACCCGTACGGCGTCGTCACCGGGTTCGCCGGTGTGATGGGTGAGACGGCCTTCATAGCGATCTCGATCGCAGCCATCATCGGACCGGCGCTTGGCATACACCATCTTCAGATGCGTAGCGGTGCGTCAAACCGTTTGCAGCAGGCATTGGAGCGACTGACTCCCGATCCTCGAGTTGCCGCTCTGCTCATCGCATGGTTCTTCGCACTGTTCATGGAGGGAGCGGCCGGATTCGGTACACCGGTTGTGCTCGACGCCCCGGGCGCCGCCCGACACGACGCTGCGTCCACTGCGCACCGCCTCCCTCGCGATGCGCTCGGAGACGGCCCTCCCTTCCTGCGTCACGTCGCGTGATCCGATGATGCCGACGCCGTCACCGTTCAGCAGGGCGACGTCTCCCGTCGTGTAGATGACAGGAGGAGCGAGACTGCCGAGACGTTCCCGGAACGCCGCGGGGTACGCCTCGTCGACGATGGTGAGGGCTGTGATGCCGTAGCGCTCAAGCTCGGCCGCTCCGACGGTCGCGGCGGCAGCCGATTCGAGGAGCGTGCCGATCTTCGTCGCGATCGTCTCCGTGATGCCCTGGATGTCACGAGGTGTGAACCCTTCAGCGAAGACGTCGACGAGATCGATCTGCCGATCGTCCATGGTGGCTGTGAACCGGTCCCACTCTGTGGGTGAGAGGGAGGGGCCGCTTCGAGTCGCCGAGCCTGCTCGCAAGAGCGATCACCACCTTCGCGTCTTCGGCGGTCATCGTCTCAACCTCTCCCGGCGTCTGCCAGGGCGAACGGGTACACCGCGCTCGCGCCGTGCTGCAACAGGAGGTTGCCGATGACGGTGAGCGTCCAGCGCGAATCCACGACATCGTCGACAAGGAACACCGGTCCATCTCTGACGTAGCGCACCTCGAAGGCGTCAAGCACGTTCTTCGCCTGCTGGTAGCTGTTCTGCATCTCCTTCTGAGGCCGATTGTTCGCTACCCGGACGACGGCGTCAACAAACTCGAGATCGAGGGCCTCGGCGAGGCGTCTGGCGAAGTTGACCACGATGTCCTCCGCGGCGCGACTCGGCACTGCCGTGAGCCACGTGGGTGAAGGGTCCGGCGACCACTTCCGGATGAGGTCGGCGGAGGCGCGGACGAGCTCTTCGTCGAACTGCATCGAGTTGCGTCTGCGTGCATCGACGAGTTCACCCCAGCCGGGGTCTCCGTAGCGGGTGAGCGCATGGCCCTCCTCAAGGCGATGCGTCCGCAGCTTGAGTCGCGCAAGGGCGCCGGGGGCCTGTCTACGTGCGTCAATCACGATGGGTTGGAGCCTGATGAAGTTGTGTGCCTCGGCGGTGAGGCTCGGCTCGACGGTTGCCTCGAGAGGATCTTCCCCACAATTCCCACAGCGCCCACACCGCTCAGGCTCATCGTCGAGTTCAGAGCGCAGGAACGCCATCAGGCACGTGTCGGTCGTGATGTAGCGCGCCATGGCTTCCTGCTCACGTCTCCGATGTGCGTTGACCGAAGCGACGCGTTCGCGCGGGTAGCTCCAGCGAGTTGCGGACCGGAACCAGCGACCATCCTCGCGATAGACGGCCTGCTCGACCTCGAGCAGCTTCAACGTCCCTGCCAGTCGGCTCCACTGCATGTTGACGTGTGTGAGGAGCTTGTTCGTGGTGAGACCGCTTGCAGATCCGAGAGTATCGAGGATGGCGTCGGTGACCTCCTCGGTCGGGAACGCAGTCTCGATGAAGTAGTCCTGGATGTGCACATCCTCGGCACCCGACAGCGCCACGCCGTAGGCCTCGTCAACAGCGCGTCCGGCCCGTCCGACCTGCTGGTAGTAGGCGATCGGTGAGCCCGGAACCTGAAAGTGGATGACGAAGTGGATGTGAGGATTGTCGTAGCCCATGGCGAGAGCTGACGTTGCGACAACGACTTTGAGATCGTTCCCCGACAGGCGCTTCTCGACGTCGAGCCTGTCCTCGGTCTCGCTCTGACCGGTGTACGCAGCGGTGTCGATGCCTCGCTGTCTCAGGAACCTGGCGACACGTTTGGCGTCGGCGATCGTGAGGGTGTAGACGATGCCTGCCCCGGGTAACCCGGGGATCGTCTTGGCGAGCCACGCCATCCGCTCCGCCTTGTCGGGCATGTGGATTACCTGGAGGCGGAGGCTCGGACGGTCGAGCGTGCCGCGGATGACGGTGAGGTTCGATCCCAGCTGCTCCTCGATGTCGGCGACGACCCGGTCGTTCGCCGTGGCGGTTGTGCCGAGGACCGGAGTTGACGGCGGTAGCGCAGCGACGACGCGTTGGAGTCGGCGGTAGTCCGGTCGGAAGTCATGGCCCCAGTCGGAGATGCAGTGCGCTTCATCGATGACGAGGAGCCCGAGCCGGTCCAGGAGCTCGGGCAGGATGTCCGTTCTGAACTGCGGGTTGTTGAGTCGCTCCGGTGAGATCAGCAGCAGGTCGATCTCGTTGCCATCGATTGCTGTGAACACTTCCACCCAGTCGTCGCGGTTCGCGGAGTTGACGGTCTCCGCTCTGAGACCGAGGCGTGATGCGGCCTCGATCTGGTTCCGCATCAACGCGAGCAGCGGGGAGACGATGACGGTCGGACCCCTGCCGCGTGAACGCAGGATGTGCGTCGCGATGAAGTACACCGCCGACTTCCCCCAACCCGTCCGCTGTACGACGAGGGCCCGGCCCCCTGACACCGTGACCGCGTCGATGGCTTCACGCTGTCCGGGGTGGAAGGTTGCAGCGGGATCGGCGGTGAGATCCTGCAACAGTGCGAGCGGGTCTTGTTGGTCGAACATTGGACGTCACGGTACTTGGCTTGTGTGACGCGAGCCGCGTGCCTCTCTGCTCGGCTAAATGGCCTCGCGTCTCGCCCTGCGACGCCGGCGAGAAGAGCAGGGCTACTCTGGCCGCATGTTCTGGCACGAAGGCCCGCTCGCCGTCCTCGACCTTGAAGCTACCGGCGTCGACACTCGTGAGGCCCGCATCATCGAGGTGGCGCTGTTCCGCTTCGAGACGGACGGGTCGTCCGTGCCTCTCGTCGACAGGTTGATCGACCCTGGTGTCACGCTCCCTGCCAAGGTCACCGATCTGACCGGGATCCGACCGGAGGATCTGGCAACGAGGGGTGGCGACCCCGCTGAAGTTCTCGCGGCAACGTGCTCCGCGATCGGAGACCTCGTTGACGATGGTGTGCCCATCGTCATCTACAACGCCACATACGACTGGCCGCTTCTCGCCGCAGAGCTTGCCCGATATGGTGTGGGCGCCCTCCCCCCGGTGCCTCCAGCGATCCTGATCGACCCCCTCGTCCTTGACCGCCACCTCGATCGTTATCGGAGGGGGAAGCGCACGCTCACAACGGTTGCTGCCCACTACGCCGTACAGCTCGATGGCGCACATCGCGCAGCGGCAGACGCTGCTGCGACGGTCGCTGTGGCTCGAAGGATCGCCGATCGTTACACGCAGGTCCACCTCGACGGCCCCGGCATCATCGCCCTTCAGGTCGAGGCCCACGACCGCTGGAGAGCATCGCTCAACGAGTATCTGGTCAAGGTCGGGTCCTCGCGATCACCGGTGACGGGGGAGTGGCCGACGGGGTGAGACCGAGCGTCCCCGGATCCGAGCGCGGTTGCGAGCCGCCGGGGTAGGATCGTTCGTCGTG
>JASJXX010000118.1 GCA_030123765.1 Actinomycetota bacterium
GAGTCGCCGCTAGCCGACGGCGTCTTCGGCTTCTCCCGCCCGCCCGAGAGGCAGCACGAGGTCAAGGTTGACGTGTGGGCGGGCAATGACGTGGGTAGCGATCACTTCGCCGACCTTCTCACCGCCGCGCACACCGGCGTCGACGGCGGCCTTCACCGCAGCGACGTCGCCGCGCACGATCGCGGTCACGTAGCCGCCCCCGGTTGCTTCGTAGCTCACGAGCTCCACTTTGGCTGCTTTCACCATTGCGTCAGAAGCTTCAACCATTGCAGCGAAGCTCCTGCACTCGATCATTCCCAGTGCGTCTGACATCGAATCCTCCTGTCGATTCCTGATTCTGATTATGACTTCGTTCGGCCTTCAAGGCCTTCAAGAGCTGCAACGGCGGCCTGCCAGCCGATGTCCATATCGCTCTCATCTCCTCCGAGGTAGATGCGCCCGACTGCGCCGAACGCTCGCACCTCGAGGATGTTGATGTTGGCAGCTTTCTCTGCTTCGTTCGCGGCAAGCGCCGCGTACGCCGCGGGTGCGCACTCGAGGACGTAGAGCGTCTGGCCGGGGATGATCATCTGGCCGTGGCGCATCCTGTTGATGAGCTGCGCATGGTGATCCTCGATCCTGCGGATGAGCTGGCTTGAGAGCACCTCGGGTTTGAGGCGGTCCTCCACCGTGAGGCCGAGCGCGTCGAGGATCGCTTCGCCTGCGGCGCGCGTCTCTGCCTGGTGCGGAGAGTGCACCTCGAGCATCCCAAAGACACGTTCGATGATCTGCATGCCGGGGGTGACGCTCGTCGCTTTGAGAGCGACGTCGGTGAGGCGGTTGATCTCGATGCCGGGGGCGACCTCCACGAAGAGGCACGCCTCACCCGCGAGGGGGAGGAATCCCTGGGCCGTCGTTCCGAGGAACGCCGCGTACTGGGGTTGGAGGCTGTCGAGGAACGCGTAGGACCGTAGCTCAATACCGTTCGCCATTGCCATCTCCCTCTGCTGCACTGAGAATCTGGACGCCTGCGGATGCACCGATCCGCGTGGCGCCTGCTGCGATCATGTCTTCTGCATCTTCGAGCGTGCGGACGCCCCCGGATGCCTTCACTCCCATGTCAGGCCCTACCGTCTCGCGCATGAGCGCGACGTCGAACACGGTTGCGCCGCCACCGCCGAAGCCTGTGGACGTCTTGACGAAATCTGCTTTCGCGCGCTTCGCGATCGAGGACGCGATGACCTTCTCCTCGTCGGTGAGCAGAGCGGTCTCGAGGATCACTTTCGTGAGGGCCCCCACTTCGCGTGCCGCGTCGACGACACGTTCTATGTCCTTGCGCACGACGTCGTACTGGCCCGACTTGAGGGCACCTATGTTGATGACCATGTCTACTTCGCGTGCGCCGTCTCGCAGCGCTCTGCGAGTCTCGGCTGCTTTCATGTCCGACGTCATGGAGCCGAGTGGGAAACCGATGACGGTGCACACTCTGACGTCTGAGCCGCGCAGCCTCCCCGCGGACCGTTTCACCCAGAACGGGTTGATGCACACGGACGCGAAGCCGTACTCGAGTGCTTCGTCGCACAGCACGTCGATCTCGTCCTGGGTGGCGTCGGGTTTCAGGAGCGTGTGGTCGATGAATTTGGCGAGGTCGAGGGGGACGTCCTGCGCGTCGCCGTGGAACGAGACGCGGTCTGCGCCGTTCGCCACGATCTCGCGGAGCTTCGTCGGGTTCGCGCAGATGTCGGCCCTTTCGGCGAGCGCGGCGAGTACCTCTCGTGTGACGAGTTCAACAAGTTCGCTGCGCGTGATGTCTTGTGAGGTCATTCGGCGTTCTCCATCGGGGCACGGTCGAGCGCGTCGATCTTCTTGACGCGCCTCGCGTGGCGCCCCTCACCGTAGGGCGTTGCGAGGAAGTCCTGGGTGATCTGCCACGCGAGGGTGTCACCGGTGAGTCCCGCCCCGAGAGTGAGGACGTTGGCGTGGTTGTGCTCACGGGCGTTGCGTGCAGTGGAGAGGTCGTAGCAGAGCGCTGCGCGCACGCCGGGGATCTTGTTGGCGACCATTGCCGATCCGATGCCTGCTCCGTCGATGATGATCCCGACGTCGACCTCGCCTGAGGCGACCTTGTGCGCGACGTCCGCTGCGATGTCGGGGTAGTCCACGGCGTCGATCGAGTCGGTGCCGCAGTCGATCACATCGAGACCCTGCTCGCGCAGTCTGAACGCGATCCTCTCCTTGAGGGCGAACCCGCCGTGGTCCCCGCCGACCGCGACGGCTCTGATGGCCGAGGGGACTCTGGTCTCTTGTGTGAGGTTCGTTGTCTCCTGGGCGGTGGCAACGTCATCGCCGAACAAGCCGTCGACGATGTTGCGCACCAGGGAGCGTACGTCTTGTTCAATGTTCGGATCGCGTGCGGTCACTGGTTGGTCTCCGTTGGTGCCGATATTCTAGGTGCGCGGACCCCTCCAAGCGTTCTCGTTGACCGATAGGATGCCTCGCGATGGATGCAACGACACGATGGGAGACCGAAGCGATCCGCTCGGGCGCGAAAAACCGGCAGGCGCCCCCGATGCCGTCTCGCCAGCGGGCGCCGCACAGAGGGAGCGATCCCGCGCAGTGGGTGACGCTCAGAGAGGCGGAGGCGGCCACAGGCATCCCGTCGAACACGCTGCGCAAGTGGGTGAGGCGGGCGGACCTGCCTTCGATGCTTGAGTCGGACGGCGACGTCGTGCTGCGCATGGTCGACCTCGCTGCGGTAAGGGCACGGGCAAGACAACTCGGCCGCAAACTCGTCCCCCCTTCAGGGGGGACGGGCGAGTCTGCGAGCCAGGGGGGCCCAGAAGTGACGGACGAGCCCACAACCCAGGCGGCCCCACCCCACA
>JASJXX010000119.1 GCA_030123765.1 Actinomycetota bacterium
GGTCGTTAGCGACTGCCCCGAGTACTTCGGCCGGTACAACAAGATCGGCGGTGGCTCGGTGATGTTGAACTGGATGTCTGTGCGTAATGAAGATGTCGCGGGACCCTTGGCCGAGAAGCGTTTCGTCAGCCATGTGCCCGCCCCTGTGCCTGCTCCTGGTTTGAGAACGGGGGTTCTTCAGCGTGAGATTCGGGCCGTGTACTCAGGTGTGAGAGGACTGGACGACCATGAGTCGTAGCGAGATCAGGATCGCGGGCGCCGGTGGCCAGGGAGTCGTCACAGCAGGTCGAATTCTCGCTGAAGCCGCGATCCTGTCGGGAAGCAGGGCAACTCACAGCCAGGTGTACGGGCCGCAGTCGCGTGGTGGCGCGAGCCGCTCCGATGTTGTGATCGCAGATGAAACAATCGGGTTTCCGCTCGCTGACAGCATCGATGTCCTCGTCGTACTCTCCGCCGAGGCATACGCACGGTACGAGCCGGAGCTTCGCGCAGACGGAAGCCTCATTGTGGACGCACGATGCGCCCCCGACTCGCTCAACGGGAGCGCCTCTCGATTTCCGGTTGTTGACACGGCGAGAGCCGTGTCGGGCGGTCAGCTCGTCACCGGCGTCGTCGCCCTTGGTGTGTTGCAGGCGCATACGGGAGTGGTCGATGCCGATGCGCTCAAGAAGGCGGTCGCTGCGAGAGTTCCAGCCCAACACCGGGATATGAACCTCGAAGCTCTGGCCGCGGGGATGGAGCTCGTTGGTGGTGGCGAGTCGTGACCGACAACCAGGATACGAGGGAACGCATCCTGCTCGAGGCGGCAGCGCTCTTCTCCGCGAACGGGTTCAACGGCACGTCCATGTCAGAACTCGCCGCTGCTGTCGGTATCACCAAATCGAGCCTCTACCACCACTTCCCCAGCAAGCAGGCGCTGCTCGCAGAAATCATCGAGGTCACCGTCAGCCGGGTGACGCCCCTTGTCCAGAAGGTTGCCGAAATGGACCTGCCCGCCAGCGACCGATTGCGAAGGGCGATCGTCCTCCACACCGTCGAGGCGATCCGTGACCAGGATGCCATTGCATGTTTCGTCGAGGAGGGTCGGTACCTCGAACGCGACTTCATGGAGACACATGTCGTAAACAGGGATGCGTACGAGCAGGTCTTCAGAAAGCTGTTCGAAGATGGCATCGAGTCGGGTGAGTTCGTCAAACGGGACATTGGCATCGCGGTGAAGGCCGTGCTCGGTATGTGCAATTCGGTGGTGCGCTGGTACAAGCCGGACGGTGACTACAGCGCGCAGGAGATAGCGGACGAGTTCGCTGATTTCGCCGTTCGCGGCGCTTCGGTGACCGGAGGCGACCGATGAGCGGAGCGCTTGAAGGAGTGAGGGTTCTTGATCTCTCCCAGGGGGCTGCCGGCCCGACCTGCGCGATGAACCTTGGCGACATGGGCGCGGACATCCTCAAGATTGAACCGCCCGGCGGGGAGTGGGGCAGAACTCTCGGTCCGCCATTCGTTGAGGGTGTTGCCGCCGCGTTCCTTGGCATGAATCGGAACAAACGAAGCGCGGTGGTCGATCTGAAGAAGGCCGGCGGCGCAGAAGTGGTTCTGCGGCTTGCCGAGTCCTGCGACGTCGCTCTTGAGAGTTTCAGACCAGGAGTCGCCGACCGTCTCGGGATCGGATTCGAGGCGATGCGTGCCCGCAACCCTCGCCTGGTGTATGCATCCATCTCGGCGTTCGGTCAGAGCGGCCCGTGGCGCGACCGTCCGGGCGTCGACGGCGTTGCCCAGGCAATGGGCGGGATCATGAGCGTCACCGGAACTGTCGACGGCCCTCCCGTGAAAGTAGGCGTACCTGCTGCCGATATGGCAGGTGGCATCTACGCATGCCAGGCGATTCTTGCCGCGCTGTTCGTCCGCGAGCGCACGGGTCGTGGGCAGCGTGTCGATGTCTCCCTGCTTGACTCGCTTCTTTCGTTCCAGGTCGTGCCGCTCTCCATGTTCCTGGCCAGTGGCACTTCACCCCAACGTCTCGGAAGTGCTGCACCGTATGCGGCGCCGAACGAGGCATTTCGAACCAGAGACGGGCACGTGATGGTCGCCGCGTACACAGAGAAGAGGTGGCCTGCACTCTGCTCCGTTCTCGGTCGTCCGGAGCTCGCGACCGACCCACGCTTCGACAGCAACGACAAACGTGTTCGCGCAAGGGCGGAACTGCATGAAACGCTTGAGCCGCTCTTCGCCGGGCGAACGACTGATGAATGGATCGAGGTTCTTGACGAGGCCGACGTCCTGTGCGGACCGCTCCTGGCATATCCGGATCTTGTCGCCCACGAACACGTTGAACAGAGCGGCTCCATCGTGGAAGTCGAACACCCGGCGGTTGGAAGGATTCGCGCACCCGTTCTGCCCGGCCGTTTCTCGGAAACAAGTGGTGACGTCACCGGTCCACCTCCCCCCATTCCGGGTGAGCATTCGGTTGACATTCTCGGCGAGTGTGGATTCACAGATCAGGAGATCTCGGAGCTGATGGACAGTGGTGTCGTGGTCGGTCCGGGCGAACAGAGAACATGAAGAGGAGATATCCGTGAGCGATGAACATGTGGAGGACGCTGAAGAGAGTCCCGTGCTCTACGAGAACGACGGTGCGGTCGGGATCCTCACGCTGAACCGTCCGAGGGCGCTCAATTCGATGACCGTTGGGATGCTTGAGACGATCGGGCGTCTCCTCGACGACATCGAGGCAGATCCCAATACAAGGGTTCTCGTGGTGACCGGAGCAGGGGAGAAGGCGTTCTGCGTGGGTGCGGATCTCAAGAGTCGGGGCAAGGAGTTCGAGGCCGGCCTCATCCATGACCCTCT
>JASJXX010000120.1 GCA_030123765.1 Actinomycetota bacterium
CCGCCGGCGGTTTTCTTTGGGCGTAGGGGCCGGATGGTCAAGAGCAGGTTCTCAGGGCCCATCGGACCTCGGAGAGGGGATCTTGCGGCGGAGGCTCGGAACAGCACCTTGTTTCATCTCGAACGTCACTCGTGCTCGCTGGGGGAATCGATGAAAGAGGCCATCGTTCTGGCCTATAGCGGTGGATTGGACACCGCCTGCATTCTCAAGTACCTGGAACTCCAGGGCTACGACGTCATCGCTTTCGTCGCTGATGTTGGGCAGCGCGAGGATTTCGATCTCCTTCGTGACCGCGCACTGGCCGGCGGGGCCAAGAAGGTCGTCGTGCGCAACCTCCAGCGTGAGTTCGTCACCGACTACATTTTCCCCGCCGTGGCAGGCAATGCGGTCTATGAAGACCGCTACCTCCTGGGTACCGCGCTAGCCCGACCCCTCATCGCGCGCCACCAGGTCATGGTCGCCTTGGAAGAGGGAGCCGTCGCGGTAGCCCACGGGGCTACCGGGAAGGGCAACGACCAGGTGCGCTTCGAGTTCGCCTATGCAGCGCTGGCGCCCGAGCTCGCTGTGATCTCGCCCTGGAAAGACCGCACCTTCCTGGACCGTTTCGAGGGACGGGCCGACCTGCTGGCGTTCGCCGAAGAGCAGGACCTCGAGGTCGAAGCCTCGGAGGAAAAGCCGTACAGCACCGACGAAAACCTCATGCACATCAGCTTCGAGGCGGGCCTCCTGGAGGACCCGGCCGCCACTCCAAGTTGGGACATGTTCCGGCTCACACGGGCGCTCAAGGACACGCCCGACGAGCCTCTCGAGCTCACGATCAGCTACCGCGACGCCATTCCGACTCACCTACACCTGCCGGCGGAAGGCACGAGCTTTTCGGATCCTCTTGAACTCTTCATAGCGCTCAACAAGGTGGCCGGAGAACACGGTGTAGGCCGTATCGACGTGGTCGAAAACCGGTTCGTCGGGATCAAGTCCAGGGGTGTCTATGAGACCCCCGCAGGCACGGTTCTGCACCGGGCCCTGCGTGATCTCGAGGGCATGGCGATGGATCGCGAAGTGCTTCGCCTGCGGAACGAGCTGGCTCCCAAATTCGCCCAACTCATCTATAACGGCTTCTGGTTCAGCCCCGAGATGGACTTCATACGTGCTGCCTTCAACAAGTCGGGGGAGCTCATCGATGGCAGCGTGCGGCTCAGGCTTTACAAAGGCAATGTGGAGATCCTGGGTCGAGAATCTCCCCGCTCACTCTACGACCCCGAGTTGGCGTCGATGGATGTCGAGGGTGGTTATGATCAGGTCGATGCCCGAGGGTTCATTCGCGTCAACTCCCTCCGTCTCAAGGCCCATCGGGTCATCCTCGAAGGCGCGGGGCAGTGACCGAACGACTCTGGTCCGGGACGGCGAAACTGGACCCAAGGGTCGAGAAGCTGACGGTCGGCGACGATCCCCGGCTCGATGTCGCACTCGTGCCGTTCGACGCCCTCGGCAGCGTCGCCCACGCGGTGATGCTCTCCGAGATCGGTCTCCTGACCGAGGCCGAATGCCGTCAGCTGTGCACGGGCCTGTGGCGGATCGCTCAGGAAGCGTCGGCGGGAGATTTCGCGATTGACCCCTCTCAGGAAGACTGCCATACCGCAATCGAGCAACGCCTGACCGCTGAATTCGGAGACGCCGGCCGGCGGATCCACACCGGCCGCAGCCGAAACGATCAGGTGCTCGCTGCCATACGCCTGTGGGCTCGGGAGCAACTCGTGGCACTAGGAGAACAGGTTCTGGAGCTGGTCGAGGCGCTCCGTCTCCGAGCAGACGAATTCAAGGAGGTCAGCTTGCCGGGCTACACCCACACCCGACAGGCAATGCCGGCCACCCTGGGTTTCTACCTCGCTGCCCACGCCGAGGGTCTACTCGATGATCTCAGGTGGCTGGAAACTGCGTTCGCCCATGTCAACCGGTCTCCCCTGGGAAGCGCGGCGGGATTCGGCGTGGCGCTTCCCCTCGATCGGGCACGGGTCGCTCACTTGCTCGCTTTTGACGGGGTGCAGAACAACACCCTGGCCGTGCAGAACGATCGTGGCAAGAGTGAAGCGTTGGTCTTGGCGGTCGTAGCCGCCACGGCCACGGATCTGGGTCGCCTGGCGTCCGACCTCATCTGGTTTTCGAGTGACGAGCTCGGGTACGTGCAACTGAGCCCTCAGGTCACAACGGGGTCGAGCATCATGCCCCAAAAACGCAATCCGGATGTGCTTGAGATCGTGCGCGCTTCGGCCACCCGGCTTCGCAGCCTCCAGCACGAGGTGGCCAACATTTACGGGGCACTCCCCTCCGGGTACCACCGGGACCTGCAGCTGACCAAGCGTCCCCTGCTCGAAGGAATGCGGAGCCTGTCGGACTTGCTCGGGGCGATGACGGCGGTGATCGAATCGTGTGCGGCAGATCCCGAGCGCGCTCGCACAGCGATCAAGCCCGAGACGGCTGCCACGGATGCCCTTTGTGCGGACATTCGTGATGGTACGCCGTTTCGCACCGCCTACCGCCGCATCGCCGAGGCCCCCGGGCAGGCCTATCGAGGGGAGGTGTCCGAGAGTTGGCGCGAGCGGATGCACGCGGGCTCACCTGCTCAACTCAACCTCGACGAGATCGTCGAGCGCGCCAAGAAGGAAGCGGACGCCCTCCGAGAGCGGAAGGCACGACTGACCGCGGTGTGGAGGTGGTTCGAGGAGATGGCGACCTAGAAGTGTCCATGCGCGTGCGATCCACCCTGGCAGCCGCCGGCGGGGTTCCTCCCCGCCGGCGGTTTTCTTTGGGCGTA
>JASJXX010000067.1 GCA_030123765.1 Actinomycetota bacterium
ACACCCCTCTCCGGCATGATAGGGAGTGTGACGAACACTCTGGTTCCGGTCGGCATGTTGGGTTCGATAGTGATCAATCCCCGGTGGTGTTCGACGACTCGGCGGCAGATGGAGAGCCCGAGGCCTGCTCCGGGGTACTCGTCGACGGTATGCAGGCGCGTGAAGAGGTTGAAGACATCCTGAGTGTGCTGCTCGGGTATCCCTATCCCCCGATCCTCAACCGTAAACCGGCAGACGGCCCCAGGCGTCTCGAGGGTGTGCTTGCTCAAGATCTCCGAAGTTATCAGGATCAGAGAGTCGTCGTCGGGGGAGCGATATTTGAGGCTGTTGCTGATGAGGTTCTGGAAGAGTTGACGCAGCTGGGTGGGCTCCCCCATGATTCGCGGCAGGTCACCGATCTCCACCCTTGCCTCAGCCTCATTGACCGCCACCTCAAGATCGGTGACCACGCTCCGGACGATCTCCGCGAGATCGACCCACTCGAACGGTTGCGCACCGCTCGCGACACGGGAATACTCCAACAGGCCGTCGATGAGGTCCTGCATCCGCTCGGCAGCTGACGTCATCCGATCCAGATAGTCCCTTGACCGCTCGTCGAGGGAGTCACCAGCGGTGTCAACCAACCGCTCCCCGAAGACCCGGATCTTACGCAACGGCTCACTCAGATCATGAGCCGCAACCACTGCCATGCGTTCGAGGTCCTGGCTCCGGTGTTCGAGGCTCAACACGGTGGTGCGCAGGTCAGTTGTTCTGGCGCGCACTTCATCTTCCAGCGCGCGATGCCTCTCTACGAGGTTCTCAGCCATGTGGTTCACCGCGTCTGCAAGAAGTCGATGCTCATCGCGTACATGCACATTCGCTCTCTTGTCGAGATCACCGGACGCGACTGCGACGGCTGCGTCGGTGATTGCGAGGATGGGGCGAGTGCGTCGACGGGCGAGTGCTGCCGCTAGCGGGATGAGGCCCACGAGCAAGACACCGTGCGCCATGGTGAGGAACCTGGTCAGATTCGTGACCGTCGTAAGCGCTTCGATCCTGTCCATCTTGACTACGATCCCCCAGCCAACACTCGGAATCCTCCGCGTCACCGCGAGTACCTCGACTCCGCGATAATCGGTCGAGCCCTTCAATCTCGCTTCGTCCCCCGCGAGCGCCTGCACAATCGGTACTTGCAGGCTCGTCATCGGCACGGTTCTCACCAGGGAGGCATGAGGATCGAAGCGCAGCGGCGTCATGAACACAGCGGTACTGCGGTCGTCGCTGAGACGTCCGAAGACGGTCTCGCCGGTCTCGCCAAGACCCGTATAGTCCATCGCCCACGCCGCGAGCCACCCCATGTTCGTGTCCAACAGGATGGTCCCCACGTGGGCGTTGTCGAGGAAGAGGGGGCCCGTGATGGCCTGTGTGAGTCCTCCCAAACCATCGCCGGTGACAGCGCCTTGGATGACGGAGTGACGTCCCCCGTGAACGCTCTCCGCGAAGAATGGTTCGTTGCTCAGATCGTCGCCAACTCTGTCTGGATTCGTCGAGGCCTCCACGCATCCGTCGTGGTCGAGCAGCGTGACGCTATTGAGAGCGACCGGATGCTGGTCGCGAACGAGCATGAGGTACGTGTTCATCTGCTCGCTGTTCGGGTTGTCTTCGCACTCCCCCATGAGCCTGCTGGCTTCCCAGAGCCAGTGATTCGAGAGCAGAACGACGTAGTCGAGATCCCGCTCGACGAGGAAGCTCTCGATCCGGGACTCCTGAAGCTGCGCGACCGAGGCGAGAGCGTCAAGGCGGTCTTCGATGACCTGTCTGCGTACGACCGAGACTGTGACAAGGCTGATCAGAATCAGCGGAACCAGAGCGAAGAAGAGTAGCTCGAAGACGACTTTGGTCCGCACCGAGAAGCCTACCGGCGTTGCCAGGCCGCTCGACGGCTGCTGTCCGGAAGGAGCGTCGCGGGACCCCATCACAGATCTGTGGCGTTGGGCGTCGACACAATCAGGTTTAGTGCCTTTCGTCGGAAACAGGCTACGGCAACTCGATCCCGACGTCACCTGGCTCGTCGCAAGGCTAGCGAATGGAGGACGCCATCTGCTGTTTTACTTCTCCAGGAAAGGGAGGGAGACGCGCGTCGCGGGTGTTGCATCGCCACGAATCATGACGGTGATCGGGGCATCGGGTAACGGAGGCGGCGTGAGGTAGGCAAGAGCGATGCCGTGCCCAAGGGTGGGTGAAAAATTACCGGAGGTGACAGCCCCTCGTGAATCTCCGGCCTGGACCCGGTAACCGTGGCGTGGAATGGCGCGTCCCTCCGTGATGAAAGCGATGAGAAGCTTCCGTGGAGTCCCCCTCTGAGCAAGGAGCATGTCCCGTCCCACGAAATCGTGGTCCCACGCGATGACCCGCTCGAGACCGGCCTCGATCGGTGACGTGTCGGGTCCGAGATCCTGCCCCCAGAGGGGGTATCCCATCTCGAGCCTGAGCGTGTCTCGAGCGCCAAGCCCCGCCGGCGTTGCTCCCGCGGCTGTGAGGGCGCCCCACAGGGCAGAGCCTCCCTCCCGGGCGATACATATCTCTGCCCCGCGCTCCCCCGTGTAACCCGTGCCTGCAACAACGACGTCGCGTCCCGCAAAGGTTCCCCGACTCACCCGGAACCGGCCAGGCATGAATCCCAGGGTCGCTTCGACGATCTCGCGTGCCGTGGGCCCCTGTACTGCGAGGAGCGCGGTCGAACTCCGAACGGGGTTGACCGTGACAGGGCTTGGTGCAGCTTCGGTGAAGCGGTCGACGATTCCATCGAAATTCGTTCCGTTCGGCATGACGCGGTAGTGGTCGTCGTCGAGTCGCCAGACGATGATGTCATCCTCGACGCCTCCACCGTCGTTCAAAGCCATGGTGTACTGGGCGCGTCCGGGCGGTATCAGGGCGATGTCGTTGCACAGCTGCGAGCGCAGGAGCTCCGTCGATCCGTCCCCCTCGACGTCGAATCTTCCGAGGTGGGAGACGTCGAAGATGCCAGCTCGGGTCCGGACCGCCGCGTGCTCCTTGAGCACTCCAATGTAGCGCAGGGGCATCGTCCACCCCCCGAAGTCGGTGAAGCGCGCGCCAGCGGATTGATGGTCCGCGTGCAACGGTGACGTTGGCATCGTTTCTCCAGAGTGGGGTCGCCCGATGGTAGCGAGACCTAGGAAGCGTCGGCCCGCCTGCCGAGGTCTACGACATCGGGTGGTCCGGGAATACGTGTGGGTGCGGGGGGATCGGCTTCAGCGTTCGGCTCCTCAAGACCGTACTTGACGAGAAGGTGGAGATAGTCCCGCTGGTAGAAGACCTTGCAGCGGATGTGAGGGTGGTGCTCTCTGAGCTGTCGCACCTTGCGGTTCTTCTTCGTGACGAGTTTCTGGCTCATAGTGGTGATCTCAATGTAGACGTCGTCCTCGGGGAGGTAGAAGTCGGGTCGAAAATACCTCGTCGGTTCGCCTGCATCGTCCCACTCAAGAGCGAAGGCGTGTGGCTCGTACTCCCATTCGATCGCGTAGAAATCGAGGAGGCGCGCGAACCCCCGTTCGCTGTTGTGCGCGAAGTCGGTCGTTTCGGCCGGTGACGGCCCGAAGAGATCTTCCGTGGTCAGGTTCCCGACGCTCCTGCGCGCTTCTCGTCGATGAGGTTCCCGATGGCTCGATCAGGAAAGAGTTTATGGAGCTCACCGCGCACTTCGTCGTGCACGGGGCGTACAGCGATTCCGAATACGCCCTGGCCGCGCTTGAGAAGGTCGATGACTTCTTCCGGGCTGGTTGCGGCGTAGATGGTCGTGCCGTCGCTGAGGAGGGTGATATCCTTCTGTCGCCAGTCCTCGCCTACCTGTTCGACGAGTTGCTCGAAAGCCGAACGGATCTTGTGCAAACTCGTTCCTGCGTCCTTGAGGCGCTTGATCACTCGCAACGTGACGACGTCCTGGAACGTGTAAAGCCGCTGGGTACCCGAACCCGAGGCGACCTGAAGCGACGGGCCGAGAAGCCCCGAACGATCCCAGTAGTCGAGTTGTCGGTACGTGATACCGACGACCGCGCACACCTGTGGCGAGCGAAATCCTAGCTCTGTCTCCGTGTTCGGTTCATCCATATGCATCTCCTCACCCAGAAGGTTACAACGTCGTAATTTCGCCTGTCGAATTACCGGGACGAAAGTTACGTTGCAGGGAGCGCCATGTCAATGACTCTCGAGTCCTGTGGTCAATGGTCCTCGAAGTCGTGGCCCTCGAAATCGGTCGGATCGACGCGGTCGAGGAACTCACGGAACTTCTCGATCTGCTCCTCGTCATTCTCGTCGTGGATGCGCACGCCGACCTCTTCAAGGAGCTCCTTCTCAGCGAAGAGGGGCGCATGTGTTCGCAACGCGAGCGCCACAGCGTCGGAGGGGCGGGACGAGATGTGGTGGACGTCATCACCGATCGAGACGGTGAGATCGGCGTAGAACGTGCCCCCTCGCAGCTCGGTGACGACAACCGCGTCGACCTTCGCTCCGAGTTCCTCGATGAGGACGGCGAGCAGGTCGTGGGTGAGGGGTCTCTTTGTCTGAATCCCGTCGTGAGCGAGAGCGATTGCTGTCGCTTCGGGCGTGCCGATCCAGATAGGGAGATACCGGTCTCCGTCTCTCTCGCGCAGGAGCATGATCGGAGTGTTGGTAGGCAGCTCAACACGGATGCCCACGAGATCCATCGGAATCGCATCGCTCATACTCCAAGGATACAGGCTTAGAGGTAGGTGTGGGACGCTTCATCCACCGCTGGCGTCTGAAGCAAACGCGAGAGCATCAAACGCCCGTGGATTCTCTGCGAGGTAAGGGAGGTCCATAACCGCCCATATGGACGAGAGGTTCCGGTAGTAACCGTTCCAGTCGAGCCCGTAACCGAGCAAGTACTCGTCTCCGACCTCGAAACCGCGGTACTCGACGGGGACATCGACAATGCGTCTCGGTGCTTTGTCGAGCAGGGCGACTGTTGCAACGCTGCGCGCACCGTGGGCCTCGATGAGACGCTGGATGGTGGTGAGTGTCAGGCCGGTGTCGACTATCTCGAGGACGATGAGTACATCCCGCCCCTCAAGCGGGATCGAGACGTCCAGTGCCACAGAGACGCGCCCCTCGTGCCCGAACCTGGTGAGGGAGAGGAAATCAGACTCACAGAGAAGAGGCAGGTGGTCGAGCAGATCCTTGAAGAAGAAGAGGCACCCCTTGAGGATGCCGACCACGACGAGGTCGCCGTCGGGATAGTCTCGCGTGATCTGAGCACCTATCTCCGACACCCGCCGCTGCAGGGTCTCGTGAGAGATGACCTCGACGAACGCGTCAGCCATCAGTCGCCCGACGCAACGTCCGGGATCGCGCCCCGAAGCCAGCGTCCGATCGATGCCCCCTTCGGGAGGTCTTCAAGGCTTGACGTGCTCCATCTGCCGTCCTGCAGCGGCGGTAAGGCGCGTAGGCGGCGTTCTTCGCTGCTCGGGAGATCGAGGTCCAACGCGAGCGACGGTCCGTCGCCTCCCTCCCCGTAGAGCAGGCGAAGCCACCGGTCGCGAATCGAGTACGTCGAGTATGCCCAGTCGAGGAGCTCCCTCGTGTCCGCGAAGTGGTCGTCGCTGCGCATGACCACCGTGTAAATGTTACGTCCTCTCCGCTGCGAGGTGAGGAGCAGGACCTTTCCTGCGAGGTTCGTGTTGCCCGTCTTGAGTCCGGTGACGCCCGGGTACGCACCGAGTAGCTTGTTTGTGTTCGTGAACGACTTCGGTTTCTCGGAAGGGTCGATCGGTATCGTGACGAGACGGATCCGGGTGATGCGTCGAATCTCGGGATAGTCCTGAGACGCGGCGGTGAGCGTGAGCAGGTCACGGGCAGTCGAGTAGTGGCCGTCGGAGTCAAGGCCATGCGGATTCGCGAAACGCGTGCTCGACATGCCGAACGTGACCGCCCTGGCATTCATCATGTCCACGAAAGTGGCAACCGACCCGCCTCCAACGTAGTGAGCGAGAGCGACAGCCGTGTCATTGCCCGAGCGCACGAGCATGGCGATGAGGAGATCGCCGAGGGTCCACCGCTCCCCCTCGACCAGTCCTGCCGAAGCCCCTTGTGTTCCTGCAGCGAGCTCCGGGATAGTGATCCTGGTGGCGAGGTCGGCGTTCTCCAGAACGACGATGGCGGTCATGACTTTCGTGACGGAGGCCATGGGCGTCTGCTCGTCGACGTTCCAAGCTGCGAGGATGACGTCGGTATCGGCGTCGTACACGATCCACTGTTCCGCAGTGATCGTAGGAATCTGAGGCGTGTCAAACCAGGCCACCGGCGCGGTGGCGTGCGGTATGCCGAGAAGGGACGCGCCAAGCGCCAGCGAGACGAGCGAAGCGGTAAACATCAGTGTTCGAGTAGCTTGCGAAGCCTACTGCGGACGAGCGTTTCTTGAATGACCGCAGCTGCTTCACAGGTGTCCGCGAGAATCTCAGAGGATCTGCGCTGATTATCCGGATTCCGATGTCGCAGTAGTGGTGCGACGAGCTGGCCGAGGAGATCGGTCTGGCGGTCTGCTGCGAGTCTGATGCCGCGGAGGTGGCGGGCTTCGAGACCTCGCCCCATGAGTCGATGGGCTGCTCGCGCGATCACGAGATCGGAGTCGGTGTAAATGAGCGTTCCGTCGGGGAGCTCGACCGGGTCGAAGATTCCCTCCCGCTTGAGCGCCTCGAGATGGGTCTCGCTCAGTCCCGAAGAACGCATGATCTCCCTTGCGGAGAGCGAGACGCCCGAGGATGCGAAGTAGGCCTTAGGGGGAGGGCCGCTGTCGGGTACGCCGGGCGACTCCTCTCCGCTGTCCCATGCGGAGAGCTTGGACTTGATCACCTTGAGCGGGGTGTAATGGTCGCGCTGTTCGCTGAGGATGTACTGGATCCGTTGGAGGTCTTCGTCGCTGAAGATACGGTATCCGGAGGATGATCGTGAAGGGCGCACGAGACCGCGTGACTCGAGGAACCGAACCTTAGAGACAGATATGTCGGGGAATTCGGGTCGGAGGAGGTTGATCACCTCTCCGATGGTGTGTGTCCGCCTGGCTGGAGAGCCGACAGCCCGAAGCTCAGCCATGACCTCGTGAGACCCTGAGGTGGAACTTGCCGATCATGAGCTCATCCCCCTCCTGCAACATCCCCGCCGCAAGACGTTCACCGTTGACGTAGGTTCCGTTCGTCGACTCAAGGTCAGACAGGGAGAGCCCCGCGTCATCAACGGTGAAACGAACGTGGTGGCGTGACACGGTTACGTCCGGTAGGAAGATGGCGCTCTGCGCGCCTCGACCCGCGACGGTCTCGCCCGACCCGAGAACGTAGGTGAGACCAGTCTGAGGGCCTCCCTCGATCGTGAGGGCCCACGCGAACGCGCCTTCGAGCCTCCCCGGCGCCCCTTCGCTCTCGGGCGCAGTGATCCCAGGCTCCCAGGCAACCGTCGGCTCCTGTTCGATGTCGATCTCGGCTGGCAGATCTCGCTCCGTGTCATGCATGACACCATCCTACAGCGAAACCCTCAAGCTAGCGTCGAACCTTCTCTCAGGTGACGGAACTCTCATAGTCGGCAGCTGACAAGAGACTCTCAAGGCCGCTGAGATCGGCTACCTCGATGACGACGAACCACCCCTCTCCAAAGGGATCCGAATTCACGAGCTCAGGGCTTGCGTCGAGGGCCTCGTTCACTGCAATTACCGTGCCGGTCACGGGGGCGTAGATGTCGGAGACCGACTTCGTCGACTCAACCTCAGCGAGTGGCTCCCCCGCGGTCGTGGTTGCACCGAGTGGAGGGAGATCGACGAACACGATGTCACCGAGCGCATCCTGCGCGTAGTCTGAGATGCCCACGCGCACTGATGTGTCGCCGTCAGATCGAGCCCACTCGTGGCTCTCTGCATACTTGCGGTCGTCGGGGTAGTGCAAGGGGTCCTCCTGAATGGTCGTGGCGATCCTACCTGGCTTCTGTCGCGGCGAGTCTCATGTCTCCGAGATAGAGGATCGCCACCCAGTAATACATGGCGAGTCCAGGGACACCGATTAGGTAGGCAGCCGAGACAGCGACCTCGCTTCGGAAGCCGCTTCCGATGTAGAACGCGGTGACGGATAGATAGAGGGCGAGGGTTGCCGCCTTTCCGAGAAAGCGGACGTCAAGCTTCGTGACGCCGTGCATCCATCCATAGATGGCGCCGAGACCGATTGCCACCTCCCGGACGATGAGGACGATGACGAACCACATCGGCAGGATGCCGACGATCCATCCGACGGCGACAGCGGTGACTACGGCGACGCGGTCGGCGAGAGGGTCGAGAAACTTACCTAGTTCCGTAACCTGGTTGAGTCTTCGTGCGAGGAACCCGTCGATCCAATCTGTTGCGCCAATCACGGCGAGCAGCACGCCTGCCCAGCCGAGCTCCCCCGCTCCTAGGACGAGCCAGACGAACCAGGGAACGAGAGCGAGCCGGACGAACGATATCGAATTCGGAACGTTGAATACGTCAGCCATCCGGGAGGAGGACGACCCTAAAGGCGACGCGGGCAAGTTCGACGTCGTCAAGTGAGATGACAAAAACGTACCCTTTCGCTTCGGTGAAGGTGATGTTGTGGAAGGGACTCACGATCGGGACGATGCTTGGAGACCCGGGTGGGAGGTTCGGTGGCGCACCGACCCTCAGCATCCCCTTTGCTTCGACACCGACGGGTGTGCCGTCCTCGTCGATCAGCGAGATGTGCAACTCGAGGTCGCGCTGGCGCTCGTCTGGGCCTACCTCCGCCACCATGGCAAGGCTGAGGCTGCGGTGTGTGGCAGGGAGTGATCGAACGGAGATCGTGTCGAATCCGCCGCCGAGGACGAAGAGCTTCCCCGACTGCACCTGGGCTGCATCAGCAAGCATCGCTGAGGTGAGCTTCATTCGGATTCTCCTTCTTCGGGTTCCACAGACAGAGGGCCTCGTCCTGACGATAGCGGGGTCTCCGCCCCGGACGGTGCCCTACGCAATGGGTTGGAACCTTGCCTGAAAGAACCTCAACAATTCAGGCTCGTACGTGAATTCAAGGCCACCGATAGATTCTCGCTCCGCACAAACCGCAATCACCGATTCAGCGACGACATCCATGTGCGACTGGGTGTAGACGCGTCGCGGGATGGTGAGCCTCACGAGTTCGAGCTCGGGGTGTCGGTTCCTCCCAGTCTCAGGGTCGTTCAACCTCGAGTAGATCAGGCCCATTGTCTCGCCCTCCTCGGGCTCTTCGAGGCCGTAGGCGAGGGCGAACGTTGAAGTTTGGAAGATGGGGCTCTTGAGCGCACCCTCTGACCGCTCGGGGTGATATCCGAAGCCCATCATGAGGCTCTCGGGTGACAGATCGTGCCCTGCGATCTCAGTAGGGTACTCCTGTGTCACGGCGTCCTCCCTCTCGCGGCGTGGCATTTCAGCGCGCCTGCGAGAGATACAGCGCTGATCGCGGTTGCCCACATCAGCGTGCCGCCACGCCCACGCCGGCCGCCGCTCAAAGCGGTGGGCGATATCGTCGGGACGGCCGGACTTGAACCGGCGACCCCCAGTCCCCCAGACTGGTGCGCTA
>JASJXX010000121.1 GCA_030123765.1 Actinomycetota bacterium
CCACAAGGCCACCCTGGCCGATGATGGAGGCGGCTTCACTCACGGCCTCGTCTGTTGCTTCTTTCATCCTCATGTTCGGTCACGGTAATGCCGCCCTGGGATGGTGACCCCTGGGGGCAGCGCTATTCTTCGGTCATGGGGCGCGAACGAATCGTCTACACGCGAGGGAGACCTGTTCGCCGTCGGATCAGAGTGACCGGAGTAGTGCAGGGGTCGGATTCCGGCCGTTCGTATTCGGCCTGGCCACCGAGCTTGGGCTGGGCGGATTCGTCGGGAACGACGCTGAGGGGGTTTTTATCGAAGTGGAGGGCGCAACCGCGACCCTCGACGGGTTCACTGCACGTCTCATGAAGGATGCGCCGCCGCTCGCTCGCATCGAGTCGGTAGTCGGCGCGGAGATCCGGCCGAACGGCGCGACCGACTTCGAGATCGTCCAGAGCGTCGGCGGCTCTGTCGGGACCGCACTCGTGTCGCCCGACCTCAGCACATGCGACGACTGCCTCTCCGAACTCGATGACCCTGGGGACCGCCGCTACCGCTACCCCTTCCTCAACTGCACGAACTGCGGGCCTCGGTTCACGATCACGCTTCGTACCCCGTACGATCGCCCCGACACCACGATGGCTGCGTTCGAGATGTGCGAGGCGTGTCGCACCGAGTACGAGAACCCTGTCGATCGGCGCTTCCACGCCCAGCCGAACGCATGCGAGCGATGTGGGCCACGGGTCTGGGTGGAGTCCGCAGACGGCGCTGTGGTCGAGAGCGATCCTATCGAGGCGGTCCGTGCTTCTATCGCAGCCGGTGAGGTCGTCGCCATCAAAGGCGTAGGCGGCTTTCACCTCTCCTGCGATGCGACGTCGGATCAGGCGGTGAAGAGACTACGCGAGCGGAAGAGGAGGGCCGACCAACCCTTCGCTCTCATGGTTCGAGACGTTGCGACCGCAGAACGCCTCGTTCATCTCACGACCGAGGAGTTACGATTGCTGACTTCACGCGAACGGCCGATCGTTCTTGCTCGCGCCCGAGACGACGGCGCCGTGTCGTCACTGGTCGCACCCGGCAACCGGATGCTCGGGGTCATGCTCCCCTACACCCCTCTGCACCACCTTCTTCTTGAACCAGGTGACGTCTGGGTGATGACCTCCGGGAATCTCTCCTCTGAGCCGATCGTGACAGGGAACGAGGAAGCCCGAAGCGCCCTCGGCGGCATAGCCGATCTGTTCTGCCTCCATGACCGTGACATCCACGTTCCCTGCGACGACTCTGTAGTGCGGATACTCGATGGCGTGGAGCTGCCGGTGCGGCGCTCCCGAGGGTATGCCCCGTACCCCGTTGCTCTCCCATTCGACGTGTCGCCGATCCTCGCCGTCGGGGGTGAGCTCAAGGCGACATTCTGCCTGGCGGACGACCAACAGGCGTTCATGAGCCAACACATCGGCGACATGGAGAACCTCGAGACTCTTGACGCATTCTCGCGAGCTGTGGCGCACATGGAGGGCCTGTTTCGCATCAAGCCCGAAGTCATCGCCACCGACCTCCATCCTGGCTACCTCTCCACACGCTGGGCTGAGCGCGTGGCCGGGGATCGTGCAGTGATCCATGTTCAACTGTTCGACGCCGTCTCTTCGCTCGCCGGTGTGCGCCAGCAGGTGACGTATGAGGCGCAAGCAGCGATCGAGTTCGAGACGCTGCTCGGATCGTCGAACAGCGTCGGGTATCGATTCGGCGTGGAGCCGGAAGGCGACCTGATTGAGATCGACGCCGGGCCGCTCGTCGGCGCCGTCGTCGATGACGTTCGATCAGGGATGCCCCAAGGTGAAATTGCCGCGCGTTTCCATCAGGGAGTGATCTCCATGATCGTGGAGGTCGCCGAGATCCTCCGCTCCGCTCACGGGCTTGAGACCGTCGGACTCAGCGGGGGCGTGTTCCAAAACGTTAGAATCGCTGATGGCGCCGCCTCGTCGCCGCCGCCTGTGAGATTCTTGGCATGGACCCGCTCCATGTTGCTAATGAGGGGAAGGTCGTCGCGTTCGTTGGTCAGGACGACGCAGACGCGGTTCTTGAAGCGATGCGGCGCCACCCCGAGGGCGTAGACGCCACCATCATCGGGATGGTCGTCTCGAAGACAGCGCTCGGCTCACACCGGATCATCGACACCCACATAGGCGAGCAGCTCCCAAGGATCTGCTGAGGACTCTGGCGTTGATTCGGGCGATATTTCGCCCGAATCAACGCCAGAGTCCAACAAGGCCGGTTCTTGGGGCTCGGTGAGTACCCTCACCGCCGATGCGCGTCCCACACCGCCTTCTCACAGCCGCTATCGTCTCGGCTCTCGTCGCAACGGCTTGTTCTCCGGCGACCTCGACCGAGGTCACGACGACGGTCTTGTCGACGACAACCACGCTCAGCACAACAACGTCAACCGGCCAACACCGGCCAACCACAACGGCGCCGCTCGCGGTTGTTCGGATGGGCGGCGAGCTGCCTTCCGAAGTCGCAACGGCAGTCGCGGGGTTCCTCTCGGTCGTACAGGACCCTCGCAACGACGCCGACCAGCTCGACCCGGGTCTCGTCGCTCACCATGTCGAAAGCGCAGGTGCCCTCGACGACAGCTACACGGGTTCCGCGACGATTCAGGAGCTTGGCACCGGCGGGTCGGTGGGCGTCGTAATCCTCGACAACGGCGACGTTGTCCTCCTCGCAGATGAGGGTGACGGTTGGCAGGTCGTTGGCGCTCATCTCGGGTCGGTCGGTGTGGACCCATGGTTCGGTGAGAGCCCTCGGCGGGTCCTCGTGCTCG
>JASJXX010000122.1 GCA_030123765.1 Actinomycetota bacterium
GACGTGCCATCTGTTGGGCGCTGCTGCGCACCACGCCCAGCAACCTCTGCCCGTCCTCCGACAGCGACGATTCATGTCGCTCCTCCAACATGCCCGAGTACCCTTCGATCGCGCGAAGCGGGGCCTTGAGATCGTGCGATACGGAGTACGCGAAGGCCTGGAGCTCGTCGTTGATCGCCTCCAGCTCCGCCGTCCGCTCGGCGACCATCCGCCGCAAGGCCCCCTCATTTCGAGCCACGAGCCGCACCATCGGTCGAAAGATCAGCGCTACTTTCAGCACGAGGAGGCTCAACGCCATCAGCCAGACGACCAGTTCAATGTTCCCGATCCGCGCGACGGAAGCTTCTCCCTCGACCTGGTACTGCGTGACGAGCCTGTCCAACGAAGCCACTAGCCCACCTGGACCCACTTCCAGGACTTCCCTCAACAGGGGGGAAGACTGCGAATAGGACTCGGCGGGCAGCTCACTCAGCGCTCTCGCACTCCGGAGGTAGCCCCGAACCCTCACATCGACATCGTGCGGTGGCCCGAAGTAGAGACCTCTCACCACGTCCGACATCGTGTCCGGCAACCCCAACTCCTCCGAACCTCGTGTCAGGCCGTTGTGGGAGAGTTCCATCAAGTCGATCGCGGCGGTCAGACGCTCTCGATGTCGCTGGCGCTCCTCCGGGAGTCGGGCGAACACCAAGGCTTGGCAGAAGAGTGCGATCCTCTGCGAGAGCATGCGCTGGCGACCGCTGACTTTGACGATAGTCGTCGTGCTCTCCTGCTCGGCGATGGCCACTCCGAAAGAGACGTAGGATGCCGTAACCAGCGTAGCGATGAGAGCCAACGCCACTCCATACCGGAGCGTCAGCCCCTTCGAGATCCCATCGGCGGGGGCCTCGCTCACGTCGGCTTCACGCTACGGGGAAGCCGGAAGAAGACCGTGGCGCCCCGGTCGACCTCGCCTTCGGCCCACACCTCTCCCCCATGTCGCTGGACGACGCGCTGGACGGTGGCCAAGCCCACCCCCGTCCCCGGAAACTCCTCTTGATAGTGCAGCCTCTGGAACACACCAAAGAGCTTGTCCACGTATTCCATATCGAAGCCCGCACCGTTGTCCCGAACACGGAAGACCCAGTGGTCGGGCTCTTCCTGACAGTCGACCTCGATGCGGGCCACCTCTCTACCTCCGGTGAACTTGAGCGCGTTGTCCAGCAGGTTCGCCCAAACCTGCCGCATGAGCGCGAGATCTGCCCGAACGGTCGGCAGCTCACCCAAGTTGAAGTCGACCGTGCGATCACCCTCCAACTTCGAGACGTTCAAGAGGTCCGAGAAGACGGCCTGTGCCAACTCCCGCATGTCCACATCGGAGATCACCATTTCGACCCGTCCGATGCGCGAGAACGCCAGAAGGTCATCGATGAGACGTGCCATCTGTTGGGCGCTGCTGCGCACCACGCCCAGCAACCTCTGCCCGTCTTCCGGCAGCGACGAACCGTGGCCCTCCTCCAACATTGCCGAGTACCCGTCGATCGCACGAAGAGGGGCCTTCAGATCGTGGGATACGGAGTACGCGAAGGCCTCCAGCTCCTCGTTGGCCGCCACGAGCTGCTCGGTACGCGCCTCGACCAGGTGTTCGAGCGCGACGTTCATCTCGCGCAGCTTCGTCCGCGTCGCCTCGAGTTCGGTGATGTCCCGCGCGTCGACAACGAACCCTCTGACTTCGTTGTCAGCGCCAACATACGGATGGTAGCTGACGTCCATATAGACTTTTCCTGAAACAGGGAGATCAAGCCACTTTTGGAAGTGAACTCTCTCACCGCCCAGACAACGGTCGGCATGGGGCCTGATGACCCCATTGAAGTACTCCTCCCCAAACAACTCGCTCGCCGTACTCCCGACCAGTTGGTCACGCGTCATCCCGAATGCTTTCAGGTAGGCCGAGTTCGCCGCAAGGTAGGTGTAGTCCTTGTCCAACAGCGCGAGCATGTCTGAGGAACTGGCGACAATGACCTCGTTTCGGCGTAGCTCCTCTTCCGCCCGCTTGCGGTCGGTGATGTCGAGGACTACGCCCTGATAGTGCGTGACCTCACCTTCTTCATTTCTCCGCATCCGGGTGCGCTCGTCGATCCATCTTACCTGTCCGTCCTTGGTGACGATTCTGTACTCTTGGCTGAATTCGTCTCTACTCTTCTCTTCGAAGTATGTCCTATCCTGTTCACGCACTGTTTCCAGATCGTCGGCGTGGATGACGCTGGCGTAAGACACGTCGCCTGCCATGAGCTCTTGGGCGGTGTAGCCGAACAACTCCTTCACGTTCCTGGACACATATTGAACAGGCCAGCCTTCCTGGTTCTTCCACAGGAAAGCCACCGCCGGGCTGAGGTTGATGATGGTGTTCGCTTCCCGCAGCGCCTCTTCAGCCAGCTGGCGCTCCGTTACGTCGAGCACCATAGAGAGCACTCCGGACACTTCACCCGTCGCCTCGATCAGCGGTGTGTTGAACCACTGGCAGGATATGACCGAACCGTCCTTGCGAAGGTTGTTTCCGGGTTCCGAATAGGAGGCCTCCTCACCAGCGACGAGCCTGTCCAACACCTCGACCACCGCCGGACGGACCTCCTCCGGCACGACGAGTTCGAGCAGCGTCCTGCCGATCGCTTCCTCGCTGGTGAAGCCGAAGATCCGTTCCGCTGCGGGGTTCCAGTGGGTCACCTTTCCGTTCGTATCCCACCGGATATAGCCCACCGGCATCCGGTCGATGCTGAGTTGCAGTCGGTCGCGAACGGCCAAAA
>JASJXX010000028.1 GCA_030123765.1 Actinomycetota bacterium
CCAAGCCCGAGAACGGTCACAGCGGTGAGAGCCATACCGACGTTCTCGACCCATCGGTTCTCGAACCGAAGGGTTACGTCACTCTGGGTCGGGACCACCATCATGAGTGAGGGAGCGATCCGATACACGCCTTCAGCCCCATCCACCGTCCAGTTCGGGAAGTAGGTCACCTTCACGAGGTGTGGCACACCAACAGCGGCCGTAGTGAACGAGACCTCATAATCCTCGAACGTGGTCACCACAACCTCTCCACCACCCGAGTACGGGCGCTGGTCGGAGAGACGCTCGTCAACGGAGGCTACCCGACGCCACTCTGACGGACCATCCTCGACAAGCCACGCATCGAGGTTGTCGATGTCGTCGTACCACTCAAGTGCGGCATCAACAAAATCGAGGTCGCCATCCCACACGACGGGCTCCATCGTCGCGACATCGATCCGGTCAGCCTCCGGAAGCGCGAAGATGGTCCACGGCTCCACGTCGGCGATCGTCGCGAGACCGAAGTTCTCTGCCGCCAGGCGGGCCTCGTCGGTGAAGGAGACGTAGTAGGCGACGTCGTACACCGCCAGATGCGCGGTAGCCCGTCTGAAATCCATCCCACGGTATTTGAGGCCCCGCACAGGGTTCGACGGGTGACGACTGACTTCAGATGCGTTAAGGAAGTGGAACGGCGTCGTCAACGAGCTCTCGAAGAACACACTCTCCATCGAGGGATGGCCTTCGGACCAGAAAGGGATCAGCATCAGCGCCATAGGCGTTCCGTACCGGTTCATGTCCGAGTTCACTTCCCACATGACGCGTCCGGGAGGGAGCTCATCGATCGTCTCGAGAAGGTTCTCGTACTCCGGCCAGCCCTGCTTGGCTTCGTACCCCTCGAAATTCCACTTCACCCACCCGGGCAGATCATGCATGGAGAGGGCAGCGGCACCGACCATGAGCATTACAGCGACCGCGCCAGCAACAAGCGTCGCCTGATGACGGTTCACGAATCTGCGCCCCACGGCTACTCCAAGCAGGGCGACTGCGATCCCCGCGAACGTGAACACGCCGAAGTACCAGTAGGGAAGAAGTCTCGCGTTGTACAGCACCGTGAAGCCCAGCTGCGCGATCACGAAATAAGCGGCGAGAGGTGCCAGCGTCATCCAGATAGCGATACCGGCGGTGTCACGACGCAGCATCGTCCACACCATCCCGATCAGTCCGATTACCAGCACGGGGACCAGCTCGCCGGGGATCGCCGATCCAGGGTTCTGATAATTGCCGATGATCGCTGTGACGGGCGACCAGCCCATGTCGGTCGTCAGGCCAGAGAGAACGTTGATACCGAGCACGAACGACCAGAACGCCGAGAGACCGAATCCAATGACCCACGAAGAGATAACGCCGAGCGCGCCGGCTCCAGCGTCCCTAGCACGGCTCCGGTCGACGACGAGGAGGACGAGCGGAGCAATCACGAGGGGCAGCACGACGAACACCACGACGATCGTCGTGATGACATGGGCGAGAACGGTTACGGCGAGCACCACACCGGCCCAGACATCGAACCGGCGGCCCTTGCGATAGGAACGAACAACCATTCCCACGTAGAGGATCGACAGGGCGAAAGACCACGAGAACGCGAACTCGCCTGCGAGCGTCGACTTGATATTCGCGCCGAAAATCGAGTAGCTCTCCATGAAGATGAAGAGCGATCCAGCGACACCCGCGATCACCGCAACGAATCTCGTGAAGCCGAGATACCGGACGAAGAAATACGAGCAGGTAGGAAGAGCGACAAGTCCTGCAATGGTCACAAGCTTGAAAGCAACGCCGTATGGCAGCAGGAGATCAAGCCCGACGGTCGCCAGCGCAGGTAGCGGAAAGTAGAAATACAAGACGGGCATGCCGGCGTACCAGTCCATGGACCACCCGAGGATGCGCCCCGTCGGGAGAACATCCTCGAGGAGTAGCTTGGGGAGGAGCACGTGAGCCCCCATGTCGCCACCAGTTGGTGTGTTCGCTATGAAGAGATACGGAACGCGCCAGAGCGACTGGCCGTCACGCAGGAGCGGCCCGAGCACCCCTGACATGGTGAGGAGAATGAACACGGTCGGTGCTGCGATCAGCGCGAACACATACCACTTCGAGATCCTCCCCTGGCGCGGGAAGTTCTGGGTCGGCTCGGCGACTGCGGGACCCTCTGGAGTGGTGGCGGTCGTCACACGACGAGAATAACGGGGTACTCGGAGTGCGGAGTCTGCGGGATCCGGTGGCTCAGGACTCTCCCACGAGGTCGATGATGCCATCGACGGAGATCTCTTCCCCCTCGCGGTCCCACCATTTCGCTTCGCAGACGTGGCAGGAACAGAAGATCACCTCGGTGCCGTTCGGGAGCTTCATCTCGATCTGAATCACGGAGTTCTCTCCGCACGACGTGCAGACGAGTCCGTCTACTGATGCCTTCCTCACAGGCCCTCCCTCCGTGGTCGCTGCCCAGCGACCAGATTCAGTATTGCATCACGCGCGTTCGGCGTCTAGTCCTCTGCAGCCTCAGGCACGTCGTCGAGCCGTCCAAGATACTTGGACCGCTGCCTCCCGTTCTCACGCCAGTACGCGTATACGTACGGACCATGCGGACATGTCGTGCACGACGCCTTCCCGCAACGCACCATCTGCTTGCGGAGCTTCACTCCGGGCCCGATGTCGGGAAATTCGTGTCCACGATGCTCGAGCCTCGCGCGCGTCAGCATAAAGAGCCGTCGGAGCTCAGGCTCATCCATCTCTCTGACTGCCTCGAGGACATCTCGATCGATCGGCACGCCTCAGTCACCCCCACCGGCGAAGAGGCGCGGATCGGCCGCTCTGCGGTCGATCGTGGTCCACCCGACGGGCGCGGCGAATCGACTGGCGTGCCCCTCACAGAGAAGCATGCCGTCATAGGCGCGCTCATGACCTTGTACGTCGTCGAGGTACGCCTCGGCGTCGGCGTGGTCATAGGTGAGCATCGTTGTCGCTCGCGCGGAGCAGCGTATGCAGGCAACCATCATGGCCGCCCAACGGTAGAAGAGCCGGACCAGGGATCCAAGGACTTCGTCATGATCGCTCGATCCCTGCTGCGGATATCGCCCTGCGAAGCCTGCGTAGCGGTGGCACGCCAGAGATCGTCTCGATGACGCCACCATCGGC
This sequence comes from Actinomycetota bacterium, assembly GCA_030123765.1. Taxonomy (GTDB): domain Bacteria; phylum Actinomycetota; class Acidimicrobiia; order Spongiisociales; family UBA5794; genus B3-G11. Next base: position 3,166 of record JASJXX010000028.1, read on the forward strand.
TGCAATCACGACGGTGAGAGGGACGGCGAATACCGTCCACGCCTCGAAGCGGTGCGGCTCAAGATCGTAGGTCACTTCCCTGAACGCCACTGCCTCGGCCTCGAGCAACGCGATCGTCTCTTTACAGGTGCCACAATCAGTTGAGGTGAACAACACAACGCCTGGTCGCTCGCCAAGGTCTCCGATCGTGATCCGGGGATGTGGTGGGCGCTTGACACGTCGCGCAATCACTCCAGCAACCAGAGCAAGACCGAGAACGATGAGCACAACCAGGGCACGCGTCGTCGGATCACTCACTGGCTGGAACTCCCGCGACGAGTACGGCGCCACGTTCGCCGGACATCTCCCACGCGACCGAGACGAGACCGTCGGCGATCACGTGATAACCATAAATTCCGATACCGACCTCGACCTTCACTCCAACGATCGTCCCCGGTGCAACGATGAACGACTCCACGCCCAGGAAGTCAACCTCGCCGAGAGCGAACGCCTCTACTGACACGGGATCGGCACCGTTGTTCATCACCCACAACGTTGTCTCATTGTTGGGGAGAGTTGTGAGCGGAACGATCCAGGCTGAAGACGGCGTTGCGATTCCGACGGTTCCTGCCATTCCCCGGATGAAGGTCGTGGATGCCTCTGTCGTCGTGGTGTCATCACCCAGGTCATCGCCGAACACGTCCACTATGTCAATGTCTTCGACAGGTACCACAGCAATCACGGAAGCAGCGACCGGGGCGGTCGCCCGCAGTCGCACGCCGAATGGGGGTGCAGCGAGGTCGGCGAGCGGGATGAGCGCGGGTGCAGAGGAGTCGAGCGTGATCTGGCGCGCGTTGAGCACCACGCCCGTCTCCGTCACGATGTCCAGACTCACGACGATGTCGGCGCCGCTGGCAGAGAGCACCGCGATGAAGGGCTCAAGGCCGCCCAGGGTCACGATCGGGAAGTCCCACGTAGATGAAGGTGCCGATCCCGGCCAGATCGCTTCACCCCTGTCATCCGTCCGGACGATGATCGGGATCACGAGACCCCTGCTCGACGTCACCGTGAACGCAAGCTCGTCCCGAAACTCCAGGCGAGACTCCATTTCGATCGTCGCCCACGACCGTCCCGCAACTTCAAGGCCATCGAGCTCGGGGACGAGATCGACGCCGAACTCTGAATACGCAGTCACCGTTACCTCGGCAACGTCAGCGAAGGGGTTAAAGAGCCGAAGCTCTGTGAAGGTGCCTACGCGGGTCGATCCTCCCGTCAGATACCACACCTTCGGCACGGAGACGACGCATCGGTCGCCAGCGAGCAGCGACTCCGCCCAGGCGATCGAGGCCGCCGCGGCAGGTCCGTCGGAGATCTCGATGAGAGCAGGTGACTCGCCTCTGCGCATGATCTTCCCGACATCCACGGAAGCCGCTCCAGGACCAACGATCGTGAAGCTGTCAACGGTAGGCGCTACGTTCGCCACCGGATCGAGCAGGGTGAGTATGACGTCAACATCACGGTGTGTGACGACGAGCACATCTGTGTCGACAACGTCACCAGATTCGATCCCGGGGCAGTACCAGACGCTCGGAGACGAGACAGCACCGTCCTGGACCACGATGTCTGTCGTTCCGAAATTGGGGCCTGGCTCTATCGGCGGGGCGACCTGGATGAAACCGAACGCAGCGGCGAATCCGGCGAGCAGGAGAAGCAGCGTTCGTCTCATTGTCGTCTCCGCCCCCATCCAGCCGCCCCCGTGAGGACCATGATCGCAACGAGAACGAAGACGGCCTGTGTGCGACTCGACGGGTCCGGAGTGTACGTCGCCACTCCGGTCTCGGCCGAAATCTCGTTCATGGATTCGGTAGTCAGCCGCGGTGGCGGGCCCCAACCATCGTCCGGGTTCTCCGCGATGAAGGCACGCCTCCCCGGAGCCGGCTCGCCGATGTAGGACCACCCGATTCTCGGCCAGGCGTCTGCGGCTGACGTGAGAGCCCTCCCGACAGGCTGAATGTCGGTCACGAACACGGTGTTCTCCGGCGCGGCAGTGAGCGGCAGCAGGTCGAGTTGCCCTGCGAATACATTTCTCCACGCAACAGATGCCTCCTCGGCTTCCGGTCCGCTGCTCTCACCCATGACCACGATCCACCGAATGCCGAAGAGCGCCAGTTCTCCACCGGCCCGCCTCGTCTCGCCCGAGATGATGAGCTCGAGCTTCTCCTCGAGCAGATCGTCGAAAGCAAGGCTTTCGGCAAGACGTACCTCACCGAGGTCAGGCACGGGCGCAGAGACCACTCGATACGCGCCGCCCTCAATCGAGCGGGAGTCGCCGGGGAGCAGGAATGATGGTCCGACTACCAGAATCCTTGATTGTTCTGCCTGGCCCGCGGTCGCGAGCGTGAATCTGAACGCGGAATCGAATCGATCTCCGGGGAGGCCGATTCGTCCCCCAGGCATGATCACGATCGATACGGCGATGAGAACCGTGACGCCGCCGACACCGACCATCATGACGAGTCTGCGCCACCCACCGCCTTCGCGGTCGGCGACTGCGTGAGCGACGATGCCGACGGCTATCGCCGCTCCCAGGCTAAGCACCGCGAGCGCGACGGACTCGAACTCGGTCCCGAACCCGAACTCGCCCGACCGCGCCCCGAGCACGCCAACACTCATGAGCAGGCCCGCCCAGCCAGCGACAAGGCCGAGGTGACGTCGTGCGGCCACCACGGCGGCGACAACGACGACCACACCTGCCACACCGACGATCGGGGGTATAGGCCAGTACGCGTATCCCCCTCGTGCCATCGAGACGAAGTCCGCCGACCAGATCCACGGACTGAGGAGCAGCGCTCCCCCTGCGGTTCCGACGAGTGAGAGAATCAGCGCCCGCCACGCGTTCCCGTCGGTGATGCGGATCAGCGCATACGCCCCGATCAGGGGGACGGGAGCGAGGAGAAGGAGGGGAGATGCGGCGCCGAGGAGTCCGAACGTGAGAGTGACCGCGGCCATTCTCGAGGCGAACGCCCAGCCGTCTTCGCCGACGGGACGCAGCGTGAGTCTGAGGGCCCACGGCAACACGCCGAGGGCCAACAACGTTCCAATGTGCGTATTGCCCGCAATCCCTTGGGCTGCCGACCCGGCAACATACACGAGCCCTGCGATGAGACCGGGCGCGGCCGAGATCGACCAGGTCCGCAGGAGTCGCATCATCCCCCAGATCCCGGAGAGCATCGCTCCTGCCCCGAGGAGATACTCGGAGAGGGCCGCAGCGTTGGCAGTGACCACCTTCGCGATTCCAGCAATCGCGAGCAACGGTCGTAGCGGGTCCGGGCTTCCAAGCCCTGCAGGATTCCATCCTCCGGCGTAGGCACCGAGAGCGTCCCACCCGTTGGAGGGGAACCCGAGGGTGTACCCGACAGAAGGGAACCCGTCCGACCACAAGTTGCGCGCGGCTACCAGCACGAAGAGCACTGCGAGGATCCCGATCACGAACGCTGGCTGGCGCATCTCCTGCCCCACCGCCTCGATGGAGAACCGTTCGTCTCCGGGGAGCCGCGACCGAAGCGCGCGCATCGACTCGCTCGACAAGCGAGCGATCTTGACGCTCCCGCGGCGTTGGAACCGAAACAATTGCTCGTCGCCGGCCACCCTCCCCGACCTCGCCTGGTGGCGAGCGCGGAGGGTGCTCGGCAGATAGATGACGTTCCACCCCCAGGACTTCGCGAACTCGAAACCGTGCCATCGCCCGAGAAAGATCGAGACGATGACTTCGATCAAGCCGATGAAGAAGTCCAGTGGGATCACCCACAACAACGTCAAGAGACTGTACGCCTTCATCATCGCCCTGATCCGGCCGGCCTCCTCACGCCACCTCACGTCGTCACGGGCCTCTTGATCGAATACGACCTCGGAAGCGGGGCTCACGACGACGCGTGCACCCCTCAGCCTCGCTCGTTGTGCAAGATCGATCGCGGCGGCTCCCGGCGCCAGAGACGAGTCGACACCACCGAGGCCATGGAGCAGGTCTCGCCGCAACAGCAAGGCGACTCCCGAGAGCGCAGCGACATCGCGCACCACGTCGTACTGGCCCTGGTCGCGTTCGAACTCATCCAGTCCGGTGTAGGGGACTCCGAACGTGTCACTGACCAGGCCAACGGAACGCAAGGTCCCATCTTCACCGACAACCTTGGAGCCGACCATGCCCGCTTCCGTCCGGATAGCGTCATAGACGGCGGCGTTCAACGCGTCAGGCCTCGGGATCGCTCCCTCGCGGACGATCCACAGGTATTCGATCGACGGCCCAACACCGTCGATCGCTTCTCGGAGAGTCGCGTGCACAGCGACCGATCTGCCAGGTGCACCGGCGCGGACACCTTTCGCGCTACCGACCGCAACGACACTGGCTAGCTCGTACACTTGCTGGTCGAGGGCGGTGAGGGTGCGGCTGAGTCTGCCCGAGCCGTCGGTTACAACGATCGTGGCGACGCTTGCGTGGCGTGTTGGCGTCATAGACATGTGAGGTGCATTCTGGATTCGATCCGGCGCTACAGCAAGTTCCGCGTAACCCTCCTCGCGGGTGGGGTCGGCGGCGCCAGAATGGCACGGGCACTTCGCCCTGTACTCGATCCTGACCATCTGACCGTCGTCGTAAACGTCGGTGACGACACCGAACAATACGGCATTCACGTGGCTGCTGACCCTGACACGGTCCTTTACACGCTCGCTGGAGTCGTCGGCCCGCATGGCTGGGGCAGGGCTGACGACACAACGAACGTGATGAAATCCCTCACATCCATGGGATTCGACACGTCGTTCACCCTCGGCGACAAGGATCTCGCTCTCTGCCTTGCACGAACGATGATGTTGACGGCGGGAATGCCGATGTCGGAAGTGACCGAAATTCTCGCTGCTCGCCTCGCCGTTGATGACGTGACGATCCTCCCTGCGTCGGACGAGCCCGTTCGGACCTTTGTCCAGATCCAGGACGGAGCGTGGCTGGAATTCCAGGAGTATTTCGTCCGCCGTTCACACACCGACCCAGTGACGGCGCTCGCCTACCACGGGGCGGCGGACGCGAGTCCTGCGCCAGGCGTCGTCGAGGCGATCGAGTCGGCGGACCTGCTCGTCATCGCTCCATCGAACCCACCACTCTCGATCTGGCCGATCCTCGCTATCGAGGCCATCGAGGAAGCAGTGCGCAGCCACCCACGGCGCGTGGCGGTGAGCCCGCTCTTCTCGGGTGCGGCGTTGAAGGGGCCTGCACGTGAGGTAATGGCAGGCATCGGCCTTCCGGAAGGAACCGAAGGTGTGCTCGAGGCGTATCGGGGACTCATCGACCATCTCTTCGTTGACGTTGACGACGCGCATGACGCCGTGCTTGGCGACCGCTTCGGCGTTGTTGTCCACGCTTGGAACACGCATCTCTCCGGGGCAGATGGCGGCACGACGTTCGCATCGCGCCTCGTGGAGGTGACCTCCTCATGACAGTGATCGAGATACGGCCTGTTCCGGGTATCGGCGAAGTCGAGCCCGGCGATGATCTCGTAGCGATGATTCTCGACTCTGTGACCGCCGATGGCTGGGGGATCGAGAACCGCGACATCGTTGTCGTCACCCACAAGGTCATCTCCAAACAGGAGGGGCGCATCGTCGCCATCCCCGACGAGGACGCGTACCGAGAGCTCGTCGAGGATGAGAGCGTCCGTATCGTGCGCAGACGAGGCAACCTCGTCATCGCACAGACCGTCCACGGATTCATCTGCGCGAACGCGGCGGTTGACCGCTCAAACATCGCTGCGGGACTCGCGCTGCTGCTTCCCATCGACCCCGACCGCAGCGCACACCGCCTCCGCACGCTCATCGAGAGGAGAACCGGCGCGTCCATAGCGGTGGTGATCACGGACACGTTCGGACGGCCGTGGCGCCGCGGGCTCGTGGACGTCGCGATCGGCATCTCCGGGCTTCCCTCGATCCTCGACCTGCGTGGCACCACTGACGCCCACGGCAATGAGCTCAACGTGACGGAGGTGGCGATCGTAGACGAGATCGCTGCGGCTGCGGACCTCGTCATGGGGAAGGCAGACCAGATTCCGGTCGCGGTCGTCCGCGGTCTCGATCTCAGAGGTGAAGGGAGGGCAACGGACCTGGTGCGCCCCCCCGACGAAGACCTGTTCCGCTGAGGCCAGAGCTATCCGCCAGCACGCGTGCGGCGAAGGTTGAGCGACTCCAGATCGCGCGGCTCAGCCTCTCTCACCCCCCTACGCGGCGGAACCAGTCGACCGTCGCAGCGATGCCTTCTTCGAGGGGAGTCCATGCCTCCCAGCCGAGGTGTTCCTGCGCCGCCCGAGCGTCCAGGCACGATCTCAGCTGCTCACCACGTCTCGGTGCTGCCATGATCGGCGCGATGTCGGCCCCGGTCGCCTCGACGATGAGCTCGTAGAGTTTGGCGATCGACGTCTCCCTCCCGGTCCCGATGTTGAGATACCTCGACCCACCGATCCTCGCAGCGCGCACCAGCGCGTCCGCGACATCTTCAACGAACACGAAGTCCCGCGTCTGGGAACCGTCCCCGTAAATCGTCGGTGTGCGGTGGCCGATCAGGTCACCGACGAAGATCGCAACCACACCAGCCTCGCCGTAGGGATCCTGCCTGGGTCCGAACACGTTGGAGAACCCGAGGCTGAGAAAGTCAAGCTCGTAATTTTCCTTGTAATAGCGGAAGTACTCCTCGACCACCGACTTGGAGACTCCGTACGGCGAACCGGGCTTGCGCTCCTGACCTTCTGGAGTAGGGATGTTAAAGGTATCCCCGAACATCGCCCCGCCGGAGCTCGCGAACACGAACCGCTCCGCATTGCCGTGCCGAGCGGCTTCAAGCATGTTGAGCGTTCCGAGCACATTGACCTTCGCGTCGAACACCGGATCGGCGACCGAGTGACGCACGTCAATCTGCGCGGCGAGATGAAACACGTTCTCCGGCTGAAACGTCCGCACGAGGTCAACGATCTCTGGCGAGACGATGTCGATCTGGTGCACAACGACCGTGCCGCGCTGCCTGGCGTCCTTGAGGTTGCCGAGCGACCCGGAGCTGAGGTCGTCGACGACGAACACCTCGTGGCCATCATCAACGAGTCGATCCACGAGAGTGGAGCCGATGAACCCTGCTCCCCCTGTGACCACCGACTTGGGCATCAGACCCTCGGCGGGAGCTCGTCGCCGAGAAAGGCGATGACGCGCTCTATGGTGTCTCTGGCGATAGGTTCATCGAAGCCCGCGGCGCCGTCGTCCCAGAATCCCTCTTCTGCGTCGGAGTGGATGACGAAGCTCGTCTGTGGAAGGTCCCCTTTCGCGTTGAGAGAGACTTCAACGTCTGTTGAGGCATCTGCCCGTGAGCCGATCCACAACGCCGGGATCTGCGCAATGGCAAGGTCCTCAAGCACGACCTCGTCGAGCGTCGCCGCGACCGAGGCGAATGCGACGACGCGCCCGTCGCCGGCAGCGAGACGTGATGCGTCGTAGATGCCTGGTCCGAACGCGAGGACGCCGTACCCGAACTGGGCGTTTGACCACGTACCTGTCGGATCGGCGATGAAGGATGCTACGAGCGCGGCGATTCGTGTGTTCTCGTCGTGACTCGTGGTCACCTCTGGCGCGAGCGCCGCGATGCCATGGCGTGCAATGACGCGGCACAAGTGTTTGATCGGAGATGTCGCTGATGGCTTCGGGCCGAATATCAGCACCGTCGGCCACTCGCCCTCTCCATCGGGTCTCGCAAGGTAGCCGCCGAGCGTCACAGGTCCCGCGGGGATACTCGTCGATCCATAGATGATTGTGATGGTGCCTTCGCCGGTCTGTACGGCCACGTGTGTCTCTCCTCGGTCTTGCGACGAGGCTAGCGCCGATCCTGCGTGTGCACCTCACCCGCGCGAAGTACCACAAGCTCGTCCCCCTGTGCAACGACGAGCGCCCCGTCGTCGGCGATCGCCACCGCGCTGCCGGTGCCGTCCTCCCAGGTGACCTCTCTCCCGAGCGTGAGAGACGCCTCCTCGTATGCCTCCCTCGGCCACGCCTCACTCCCCTTCTCGAGGTACCCCACCAGTGCCTCGACCCACGCCGCTGCGAGAGCCGGAGCAATCGAGTCGCCGGGGTCTCTGCCAAGCAGGCCTCGGGCACCCTCGATGGGATCAGCCCACCACAGGTTCAGCCCGCAGCCAACCGTGACAATGTCACCGCTCGTCTCCACAAGGATCCCCCCAACCTTGTCGCCACTCATCATCAGGTCGTTCGGCCATCGAAGGCCCAGCCGGAGATCGAACATCTCGTCTACAGAGTCCGCGACCGCCACAGCCGTGGCGAGGGGGATGAGCGTGCGGACGGGGACGTCCCAGTCCGAGACGAAACTGAGGGAGGCGAACATCCCGCGGTCCGGCGGGACCCATGCTCTCCCCTGCCGCCCACGGCCTGTGACCTGGCGGTCTGCAACCACGAGTGTCGGACGACCGCTGGCTGCCATCATCTCTCTCGCCGCGTCCTGGGTGCTGACCACCGTTGCAAGACGCACGATGTCGTATTGTGTAGCCATACTGAGCCCGTACGAGTCGAAAGTATCACCTGATCGCTGGCGAGCCTAATGGGAGAGACCGGTGAGCACCGAAAACAGCATCGACAAGCTCCGCGAGCTACGGGAGCGAGCACTCGCGCCTGATGATCGGCGAGCGATCGAACGACAGCACGACGCGGGCAAGCTCACCGCACGCGAACGCGTCGAGATTCTCCTCGACAAGGGGTCGTTCCAGGAGCTGGACCCGTTCGTCCAACACCACGCCACGGGCTTCGGGATCGAGAACAGACGCCCTTTGGGCGACGCGGTGATTACGGGGTGGGGGGCAGTCGATGGCCGCAACGTCTTCATCTATGCGGAGGACTTCACCCGATTCGGCGGATCGCTTGGTGAAGTGGTGGCCGACAAGATCTGCAAGGTGATGGACCTTGCAATGGACACCGGCACACCGATCATCGGCCTCAAGGACTCTGGAGGCGCCCGCATCCAGGAGGGTGTCGTCGCTCTCCACGGGTACGGCAGGATCTTCGAGCGGAACGTGCGAGCGTCTGGCGTGATCCCTCAGATCTCGGTCATCATGGGTCCGTGCGCGGGGGGCGCCGTCTACTCCCCTGTGCTCACCGACTTCATTTATCAGGTAGAGTCGAGCTCACACCTCTTCATCACCGGCCCCGATGTCATCAAGGCGGTGACCGGGGAGGACGTCACGATGGAGGAGCTCGGTGGTGCCCACGCTCACGCCTCGAAGTCCGGTATCACGCACTTCGTGGCGGCTGATGATCGCGAAGCACTCAACGAGGTCAGATATCTGCTCTCGTTCCTGCCCCAGAACAACATGGAGGTGCCTCCCTTCTTCACACCGCTCGATGCGCCAGACCGGATGGAGGAAGCACTCACGACATTGGTCCCTGACTCGCCGAACCAGCCCTATGACGTGATCGAGGTGATCACGAACATCGTTGACGAGGGCGAGTTCTACGAGGTGCATGCACACTGGGCAGGCAACATCGTCGTCGGCTTCGCAAGGCTCGACGGGTACGCCGTCGGGATGGTCGCCAACCAGCCCGCTGTTCTCGCGGGAACCCTTGACATCGATGCCTCCGTCAAGGCCGCGAGATTCGTCCGCTTCTGCGACGCCTTCAACATCCCGCTCGTCACCCTCGTCGACGTTCCCGGATTCCTGCCCGGTGTCGACCAGGAGCACGACGGGATCATCCGTCACGGCGCAAAGCTGTTGTACGCATTCTCGGAGGCGACAGTTCCTCGAATCACGGTGATCATGCGCAAGGCATACGGCGGGGCTTTCCTCGTCATGAATTCACGGGCTGTGCGTGCCGACCTCGTGTTCGCATGGCCAACGGCGCAGATCGCCGTTATGGGAGCCGACGGTGCAGTGAACGTGATCCATCGTCGAGAGCTCGCAGCAGCGGAGGACCCGGCTGCACTGCGGGCCGAACTCGTCTCGGACTACGAGGAGCGGTTCAACAACCCGTATGTCGCTGCGGAGAACGGTCTCGTCGACGACGTGATCGAGCCGAAGGAGACACGACCGCGCCTCATCAGAGCGCTCGACATGCTCCGGGACAAGCGCGAGTCGCTGCCGGCGAAGAAGCATGGCAACATCCCCCTGTAGCCAGACCCATCGATCCTACCGACCTTCGGCCTATTCCTGACCTGCCCACTACTTTTTATGATGGCAGCGTAAGGCATCAGAGATGCACCACATTACGGAGGAGTGAGCCACGACGAGACGGATAGTGCCACTGATCATGATCATGGGACTGGTGGTCGCGGCGTGTGGCCAGGGAGCCGCAACGGAAGAGGCTTCGACGGCAACCCAGACCTTTGACGTGCACGTAGTGGATACCTACGCCAAGGGCGAGGATCCGCTGGAGGAACTGGTCCCGGGCACCGGCGATGCTCTCGTGACGGAGTTCTACCAGTTCATCCCGCACCCAGCAGTCCGAACTCACGAAGAACGTCGATGAGCTGCGTCAGACTCTCGATGAGAACCAGCGCCTCCAGTCTCGGGTGAATAGGGCGGCTGCGCGCACCACGACCCTCAACGAGCAGTATCTCCGGCGCGTCTCGGCGGATATCCACGACGCCCGGCTCAGGATGTGGCGTTCGCTCTCCTGAGAATCGGACATATAGCCGACACGATGGAGGGGAGCGACAGTGCCGCTCGCGATGATGTCGCTGCGCTCTCCACTGCGCTCGACTCCGCACTCACACACCTGCGGGCAGTCACGCACGGCCTGCGAACCCCGAACGTCGAGAATCTGGCGCCGTGCGACGTAGCCCGCCGTGCGGCCGACGACTTCGCAAGGATCTCCGGCGATTCGGTGAACGTCGTCTGCGACGACGGGCTCGCCCCCACACCGATGCCTGTGAACATCACCATCTACCGGGTAGTCCAGGAGTCCCTCGCGAACAGCCACAAGCACGCGGGAGCGGCCTCAAGAGAAGTGCGGGTCACGACATCCGGGGGTCTCGTCGAAGTCGAGATCCGAGATGATGGGGTAGGATTTGATGCCGACGAGAGTCCCGGTGCGGCACCGCTCGGCCTCGTCGGAATGAGGGAGCGGGTTGAGCTGCTCGGAGGCTCATTTGCTGTCGAGAGCATCCGTGATGAAGGGACCGTCGTGCGCGCCTGCCTCCCCCTCTCCGCTGTGGGCACCGATGTCTGACACCGTGCGCATCCTTGTCGCCGACGACCATCCTCTGTTCCGCGAGGGTGCCGTCAACACCCTGACCGGAGAGACGGACTTCGAGGTCGTCGCGGAAGCCAGCACCGGCGAGGCCGCCGTCACACTCGCGGTGGAGCTCGTGCCTGACATCGCAATCCTCGATCTGACGATGCCCGGCGACGGGGGCATCGTCGCGACACGGCGAATCGCAGCGCAGACTTCGACGACGGCAATCCTCGTGCTCACGGTATCCGAGGACACCGACGATCTCCTCCAGGCTCTCAAGGCCGGAGCTCGGGGCTACGTAGTGAAGGGAGTGTCGGGAGACGGGATGATCCACGCGGTTCGCTCCGTCATCGCCGGCGAGGTGTACGTCTCACCAGCGCTTGCGAGCGGAATCCTCGGTGAGATGATCCGTAACGACACCACAGACGCGTTTGAAGAACTGACACCACGTGAGAGGGAGGTCCTTGAGCTCGTCGCAGACGGTTGCACGAACCGCGAGATCGGGGACCGCCTCTTTCTAGCTGAGAAGACGGTCAAGGCTCACATGACCAACGTGCTCCAAAACCTCCATGTCCGCAGCCGTGTGGAGGCTGCCCTGCTCGCCCAACGCCGCGAGTTGGAAGGGCACTGACAATCGGGCTGCAGGCAGTCTCGGAGAGGGGCAGACACGCATTTCAACATCTCGCATCCGCGTGTAGGGTCATTATGTGAACGGGAATAGCGGCGGCCCGACTCGCGGCAGAACTCTTGGACCGCTCGCGGTCGGACTCGTATTCCTCGCAATAGTGATCATCGCGCGAGCAGACATGTCCGACAAAGCGACACGTCCGACGACGTTCGATTTCACGAGCAAGACGTCGGTGACTCTTGCGACGACCACCACGGCGTCCGCAACGACTACCTCGACACGTCCCCCGACTCCGGTGCAACCGTACTTCGATGAGCGGGGATGGAGGGAGCTCCCGCCGAACGAACTCACCTCACGCGCTGGGTCAGCCCTGGTGTTTGCGGGTGATCGACTTGTTGTGTGGGGTGGGATCAGCAGGACAGCGCCCCAGGATCGATCGGACGGCGCCTCATACCTCGCTGGCAGGTGGACATCGATGGCAGAGAACTCCTCTATCGATGGCGTTGGTCCCGTTGCCGTATGGACAGGGAGGGAGCTGTTCGTCTACTTGGGGGCGTCGGCGGCGTGGCACCCGGGCAACAATGTGTGGCGCGATCTGGCCTCTCCACACACGGGAGAGGCCGGGGATGGACATCCTCTCGCAGCTGTCTGGACGGGGAACGAAGTGCTCATCGTCGGGTACCGAACCCACCCTCTTCTCGCACTCGAAGACAATCTCTTCGTGTCCTCGTACAGCACCGACCTGGTCTGCTGTGCAACGTACCCCGATCCGCCCTTCAGCCTGACATACGGCGACGCATTCTGGACGGGCGAGGAGATGCTCCTCATCGGCGCACTCCTCGAACCCGGCGGTACCCCGATCGACGGCGAAGGGCGTTCCCACTTCGGATCCCTCGACCCGGTGTCCGGCAGCTGGACGGTTCACGACCCACCACCCCTCACCAACGGCATCCCGATCGTGTCAACGTGGACAGGATCCGCGCTCTTCGTGATCGGGTCAGATGGATCGGCCGCGCGCTGGACTCCGTCGGATGGTTGGGCGCGGATCCCGCAAGTACCGCTGCCTACAGGCCTCCACTGCGCACAGCGCCTTGCATCCGTGGACAGCCGGGCGATAGTGCTCGTGTGCGACCAGGCGGCCGTGTGGGAGGAGGTAGCGGGCCGGTGGTACACGATCGCATCACCCGAATCTGCCTCATGGCACTCCAACGTCTGTGAACTGCTCCCTGGGTTGGGAGGCCGTCCGGAAGTCTTCGTCGTCTGCACGAGCTACATCGTTGGCAATCAGTTCATCCGCATCGACCTCTCCGCCGTCGAGGCGACGAGTTACTCGGATCCGGCAACTCGCTCGCAGTGGGAGGTGCTGCCGAACCCTGCGGCGACTCGTCTCGAATCAACGACGATGGTGTGGAACGGCACCGAGCTCCTCTACTTCCCCGGTCACGGCATCGAAGTCGAGGAGTTCGGAGGCTGGAGATACGATCCCGCTACGAACATCATGCACCGAATCCCCACCGCTCCGTACCCCGGACGAGGCGGGCAGGTGGCCCTCTGGAGCGGCAGTGAACTGCTGGTGCTGAGTGGACCGATGATGGTCTGGGACCCGGAGACGCTCGCGTGGAGAACGACTAACCAGCCACCGGGGTTCAGCCCCGTTCCCTATGGGGCGTGGGCGGGGGCAGAGATGATTTTCTACGGTTCAGCCTGGGAGCCACAGGATGCAGGCGCAGCGTACGACCCCGTAGCTGACACCTGGCGCCCGATCGCTCCCGGTCCGGAGGCCATCGCAGCGGGAATCCAGGTAATGGCCACGTCCGGTGACAAGGTGTACGTGTTCGGGAACTACTCCCACGACACCCAATCCCAGTCGGGCGCCGTGTACGACCCGAAGACAGACACGTGGCGCACGCTGCCGCCGATCCCTGTGGAACTCCTCCTCGAGGGATCGGTCGGGGATTTCGTCGGCGGCGAGTTCATCGTCGTCGGGTCGAACCGGCTTGAGCGGCTGAGTGATGACGCACCCCTCACCGTTGGTCTCGCGTACTCTCCGCAGCGCGACGCATGGCGAACCATCACCAACATTCGCCAGCCGATCCGCCACGGCAACTGGCTTGCGGAGTCAATATCCGCCGTCGAGCACGACGGCGAGCTTGCGGTGCTGCTCCCGGAACCGTTCCACGGCGAGACGACATCGATAGCGTTTTACGACCCGCTGGCCGACACGTGGCGCTACGTCGATGGCGCCCCCGCCACCCGGTGGGGTACGAGTCTCGTCTCCGGGGACACCTTCCTCGCTTACCTGACTTCCGCAGGCACGGTCCTCCTCCATGACGAGTGGCGCTCCCCCTGTCGCCTCTGCTCGTCGTAACGCCGGGGAGGCAGCAAGGGTCGTACTCCCGAGGTCGGAACACGTCACGGCCTGGCACCGGCAACCCACCTAGGATGCAGCCCGTGGAATCAATTCTCATCGCAAATCGGGGCGAGATCGCCGTTCGTGTCATACGTGCCGCTAAGGATCTCGGAATCCGGTCAATCGCAATATATTCAGAGCTCGACCGCGATGCAGTCCACACGTCCATGGCGGATGAAGCATGGAACGTCGGCCCCGCTCCCGCTGCCGACTCCTATCTGCACGTCGAGCGCATCCTCGAGATCGCAGACGAGTCAGGTGCCTCCGCCATCCACCCCGGATACGGCTTCCTCTCGGAGAACGCCATTTTCGCTCAGTCGGTGATCGACGCCGGCCACATCTGGATCGGGCCACCTCCGAGCGCTATCAAGATGATGGGAGACAAGATCGAGTCGCGCCTCGCCGCCGAGAGTGCCGGCGTTGCCGGCGTTCCAGGGATCAACGAGCCGCTCACATCGGTCGACCGGGCTGCGGCATTTGCAGACGAATACGGGTTCCCGGTAGCGATCAAGGCCTCCGCAGGAGGGGGTGGACGCGGACTCAAGGTCGCGTACAGGTCGGAAGATCTTCAGGAGGCTTTCGAGTCAGCAGGCAGAGAAGCCGAAGCATGGTTCGGGAATCCCACCGTGTACGTCGAGAAGTTCCTTGAGAACGCGAGACACATCGAGACGCAGATCCTCTTCGATAAGCACGGCAACGGAGTCTTCCTGGGTGAACGCGACTGCTCGCTTCAGCGCCGGCATCAGAAGCTCGTCGAGGAGTGTCCCGCGCCGGCATTTACCGCCGAACAGCGAGCCCACGTCGGCAAACTCTCCCTCGCCCTCGGCCACGCTGCCAACTACGAGTCAACAGGAACCGTCGAGTTCCTCTTCGTAGATGGTGAGTTCTATTTCCTTGAGATGAACACACGCATCCAGGTCGAGCACACCGTGACCGAGGAGGTCTTCGGCGTTGACCTCGTCGTAGAGCAGATCAAGGTTGCCGACGGCGAAACGCTATCGATCACCGTGACGCCGCAGCCGAACGGGCACGCGATCGAATTCAGGATCAATGCCGAAGATCCATCACGCGACTTCGCCCCGAACCCGGGAACGCTCGTGCGCTACCGCGAACCGAGTGGCCCAGGTATCCGGGTGGACTCGGGAGTGGTCCAGGGCTCAGAGATCAGCCAGTACTACGACAATCTCATCGCCAAGCTCATCGTCACCGGGGCAGATCGCGACCAGGTCATCGCGCGCTCGAAGCGGGCCCTCAACGAGTATGAGATCAGCGGCGTCGACACGACGATTCCTGCCCATCTCGAGATCCTCAAGAACGAAGACTTCCTCCAGGCCAGAATCTCCACACGCCTCGTCGAGGAGACGATAGACTTCTCCCACCTCGAGAGAGCAACGGCGCCTACCCTCCCCGAAGACGAGGAGTTGGCAGAGCGGAGCCTCACTGTCGAGGTAGGCGGACGCAGGTTCCGCGTCAAGTACTGGGCGAAGGTGATGACCGCGCCTGGCTCAGGCAAACGTATTGCACCGAGACGCAGAGCACCAAAACTCTCCAAGCAGGCGGCGTCATCTTCGTCGGAGGGGGTGGTCACGGCCCCCATGCAGGGAACGATCGTCAAGCTCTACAAGAAGGCGGGCGAGTCCGTAAGCGCTGGCGAACCGGTCTGCGTCCTTGAGGCGATGAAGATGGAGAACGAGATCAAGGCCATGGCATCGGGCGAGATCATCGAGCTGAAGGTTCAGGTCGGCGACACCGTATCTGCCGGTTCACCGCTCATGATAATTCGATAGCCCGCTGATCACTCTGCCGCTTCAGAGATCGCCTCGGAGAGGCTCGGATGCACCAGCAGTGTCTCGACAAGGCCATCGACCGTGATACGCGCCTGCGTCGCGAGAGCGATGGGAGCGATCAGCTCTGACGCGTGGTGCCCAACTACCGTGCCGCCGAGCACGATCCTCGTCGCCGGGTCCGACACAACCTTCACGAATCCCACGGTGTCGCCCTGGATCAGCGCACGGGAATTCGCTGCGAACGGCACCTTTGTGATCCTGACCTTGCGGCCTTCAGCCGCAGCGTCGACCTCCTCGAGACCAACAGACGCGATCTCCGGTTCGGTGAAAATCGCCTGGGAGACCTTGCGATAGTCGAGCGGGCGCACTTCATGGCCCATGATGTGCTTCGCGATCTTTCGACCCTGCATCGTCGCTACCGACGAGAGCGGGAGCCTCCCGGTGATATCCCCCCCGGCGTAGATGTGTGGTACGGACGTCTGCTGGTACTCGTCGATCACAACGTATCCACCGTCCATCGCGAAACCAGCGGCGTCAACACCGAGATTCTCGCTGTTCGGCACCGAGCCAACAGCCAGCAATACATGCGTACCCGTGAAGCTCCGCCCGTCCTCGGTCGACACGGTGACAACGTTGCCGTTGCGCTCAATGCCAGCAGCGCGGGCTCCCTTCAGGAGCTGCACTCCTCTGGCAAGAAAGTCCTCCTCAAGCACGTACGCAACCTCGGCGTCACGGTGTGGCAGCACATGGTGGCGGCTGACAAGCAGGGTTACCCGTGAACCGAGCGAGGAGAAGATGTGCACCATCTCAACACCGGTGACTCCTGAGCCGATGATGATGATCTCCTCGGGAAGCTCCGGCAGGTGATAGACGTCTCTCGTGGTGATGACACGTTCGCCATCAAGGGAGACCCAGTCAGGGATCCGGGGACGTGAGCCCGTCGCTATGACAGCGAAGTCGAAGGTGACCTCGATCTCGTCATCGTCGGTGACCACCAGAGCAGAGTGCGGACCGGTGAAACGAGCTCGACCGTTGAGCATCTCGACACCCTGGCTACCAAGCATGGAGATGATGCCGTCGGCGAGCTTGCCTGCGATCCCCGTCACATGAGCGGAGAGTCTCGCCATATCAATGGTGACGGGGCCTGGCTCCGATACGCCGAGTATCGATGCCGTTCGAATGGCACGCAGTCGCATCGAGCTCGAGATCATCGCCTTAGACGGGATGCAGTCCCAGAGGTGAGAGGCACCTCCGATGATCTGATCCTCGACGAGGGTCACTCTCGCACCGTAAGTCGCCGCGGCCGTCGCTGTGGAGTGGCCGGCGGGCCCGCCGCCGATTACGAGTACGTGAGGTGCAGTCTCGTCGCTCGGCACTGCGGATCTCCTAACTTGCTAGG
This sequence comes from Actinomycetota bacterium, assembly GCA_030123765.1. Classification (GTDB taxonomy): domain Bacteria; phylum Actinomycetota; class Acidimicrobiia; order Spongiisociales; family UBA5794; genus B3-G11. Next base: position 20,625 of record JASJXX010000028.1, read on the forward strand.
GCGCAGGACGGTAGCGCCCAAACACCGGAACCAGTGTGCGGGTGATGTCACCGATCGTTGCGCCGGCCTCGAGCGCGGCTCTCATCGGGTACAACAGGTTATCGGCCCCACTCGCTGCATCACCCACTTCAGAGAGAGCGTGAGATACGGCCACCCCGTCACGCCGCGTGCGCCTCTGCTCGAGAGCCCGCCTCTGCGCAGGCTCAAGCTCCGGATCAATCGAGAGCAGGTCGGATGGCGGCTCGTCCGTGACAGTAAACCGGTTGACGCCTACGAGTGTCACCTCGCCCGAGTCAAGAGCCTTCGCGTACGCGTACGCGGCCGTCTCTATCTCGCGCTGCTGGAACCCGTCTTCGATCGCGCTCGGCGCACCACCCAGTTCGTCGATCTTCGCGATGAGCTCCATCGCGTCGGCTTCGATACGATCGGTAAGGGACTCCACGTAGTAGCTGCCTGCGAGCGGGTCGACGATCTCCGGCACACCGGTCTCGTATCCGAGGATCTGTTGAGTTCGCAGCGCAACGAGCACCGAGTCGCTGGTTGGCAGACCGAGCGCCTCGTCATACGAGTTGGTATGCAGAGACTGCGTTCCACCTAGGACAGCGGAGAGAGCCTGATACGCCGTGCGTACGACGTTGTTGAGCGGCTGCTGAGCGGTGAGCGTCGATCCAGCCGTCTGCGTGTGGAAGCGCATGCGCCACGAGTCGGGGTTCGTCGCTCCCATGCGATCCCGCATCAGCCTCGCCCAGAGTCGCCGGGCCGCCCTGTACTTCGCTGCTTCCTCGAAGAGCCCGTTGTGAGCGTTCCAGAAGAATGAGAGCCGCGGCGCGAACGAGTCGATATCGAGACCCACGGCTTCCGCTGCCTCGACATAGGCGAGACCGTTCGCGATCGTGAACGCGACTTCCTGGGCCGACGTCGAACCTGCCTCCCTGATGTGATAGCCGGAGATTGAGATCGTGTTCCAGCTCGGCATCTCGGCCGCGCAGTAGCTGAAGGTATCAGTGATGATCCGCATGGAGGGCGCAGCGGGGTAGATGTAGGTGCCGCGCGCAATGTACTCCTTGAGTATGTCGTTCTGAATCGTTCCTCGCAGCCGGTGTGTATCGGCTCCCTGCTCATCGGCGACGATCTGATACATGAGGAGCAACACGGCTGCCGTGGAATTGATCGTCATCGATGTCGACACGTCCGCCAGGGGAATCTCGTCGAAGAGTATCCGCATATCGTCGATCGAGTCGATCGCGACGCCAACCTTCCCTACCTCACCCCTCGCAAGGGGATCATCGGAGTCAAGTCCCATCTGAGTCGGCAGGTCGAAGGCGACAGAGAGACCGGTCTGCCCTGCGTCGAGGAGCGCGCGAAAACGCTCATTCGTTGCTCTTGCGTCGCCGAAGCCTGCGTACTGGCGCATCGTCCACAGGCGGCCGGTGTACATTGAGGCGTACGGCCCACGCGCGAACGGGTAGGAACCAGGATCACCGAGCTCGTTCTCGGGATCCCAACCGTCGAGGTCGCTCGCGTCGTATCGATTCTCGTGATCGTGCGTCATCGTGGAGATACCTCAGCTATCTGAAGTCGGTTCCTATCCTCATTCTCAATGGTCGATGGTACCCGTAGATCCCGTCGGTTCTATTCATCCGTGATGTGTGAGGGCTATGGAACCCGAGATTCGAAGAATTGAGAAGAGCGAGCGTCACCGCAGACGGCTCCCCGCGCTGTTGGGAGTCGGGGTCATCGTTGTCGCGTCGGTTACCTGGGTCGGCCTCTTCGGGTTCCTCACGATAAATTCGACCCACGGAACCGTGCAAGCACTCTCGGACGAGTACCTCTGCGACACCTCGGCGATCGAACTCAACTTCCCGAACCTCTCGATGCTCTCGACGGTGTACTCGGCTGACGGGGTGAAGCTCGGTCAGCTGACCGAGCGCAACTCCAGGCCGATGAGCCTCAGCGACATGCCCGACCTCATCGTTGCTGCCCTCCTCTCTGCGGAGGACAAGTCCTTCTATGAGCACGAGGGCATCGACTTCTCAGCGATCGCCCGGGCTGGCATCGGGAGGGTCACCGGACGTGCGACTGGCGGTGGATCGACCATCACCCAGCAAGTCGTCAAGCAGAATTTTCTCTCGGACGAGTACTCCATCGAACGCAAGATCTGCGAGGCAGTCATCGCTGCGGAACTGGAGCGTCGCTACACAAAGGACCAGATCCTCGAATTCTGGGCGAACTCGGTGTTCTTCGGATCGAATGCATATGGGGTACGCGCCGCTGCCCTAGAATATTTCGGGAAAGACCTCGATGAGCTGTCGGTTGCTGAGGCTGCGCTCCTCCCGATCCCGATCCGCAATCCGACGTACTACCACCCACGTAAAAACGAGTCGAACGCCCTCTCTGCGCGCAACCGAACCATCGACAGGATGGTAGCGAACGGGTACATCCTCCCTGTCGACGGGGAGGCGGCGAAGACAGAACCACTCGGGATCATCGAGCAGCAGACGTTCGAGTCGCTCTCGCCCCAGGTGATGATCGCAGTGCGCCTGGAGCTGCTTCGCAACAACATCTACGGGCTTGGTGAGACATACGCAGAGCGCAAACGTGCCATCTTCGGGTGTCCGGCACAGGTCACCGACTGTGACGGGGGCGGTGGCCTGACCATTGACATCACCCTTGACGAAGGCCTCCAGAAGGAAGCAAACCGAATCCTGCGAGCCTGGTTCAGGCCTGAGTTCAATGGCCCGACGGGAGCAATCGCGACCATCGACAACAGAACCGGCGCTATCAAGGTGCTCGCTTCCGGCCTCGACTTCGGAACTGATTTTGAGGCGGGGCAGCGCCCGTACGACCTGGCAAGCCACGGCGCACGCCAGCCAGGATCGGCCTTCAAACCCTTCACTCTGGCTGCAGCGCTCGAATCCGGTGACCGTGCGGGCAACCCGGTCACTCTCGGCTCGTATTGGGACGACTCGAGTCCCGCCGTGATCGAGTGCGACAGCCCGTGTACCACCGATGGAAACTTCTGGACCGTGCACAACTTCGGTGGGGATTCACCCAAGGGGCTGCGCACACTCGACTCTGCGACCTACAACTCCACGAACACGGTGTACGCGAGGCTCGTCGATGCCATCGGCCCTGAGGCCGTCGTCGACATGGCGCACCGCCTCGGCATCGACTCGCCACTCCAGCCCTACCCCTCGATCACGCTCGGCGCGCTCGGCGTCTCACCCCTCGAGATGGCCGCGGCGTACTCGACGCTTGCAAACTTCGGCTCACGAGTCGAGCCTTATCTCATCGAGAGAATCACGGCCGCCGACGGCACGATTCTCTATCAGCACGAGGTTGAGCCACGTCAGGTCGTCTCCGGACAGATCGCTGCCGCGGTGGTCGGATCCATGGAGAAGGCGATTACGAACGGAACGGGCACCAGTGCGAACATCGACCGCCCCCAGGCCGGTAAGACAGGGACCGCAACAAATTACCGCGACGTGTGGTTCGTCGGCTACGTCCCCCAACTCACCACGAGTGTCTGGGTTGGCTATGCGGACGCTCAGATCCCGCTTGAGAATTTCACCGTATGGGACGACATTGAAAAGCGGGAACGGTTCTACTCAAGAGCAGTCGGAGGGTCGCTGGCTGCTCCGATCTGGAAACAGTTCATGACGTACGCCACCCGGTACATGGCGCCCCTCGACTTCCCCGAGGATCCGCCGGGGACAGATGTCTACCGTCAGACACCATTCGCGGTGACGCCCGACCTCGAGCAGTCGGCCCGAGAGATGGTCGACGCGCTCTTCGCCGTCGGGCTCAACGGCGAGATTGTCGAAGTGGACAGCACAATGCCTGCGGGATCCCTGATCGGAACTGTCCCTCTCCCAGCGACGCTCCTGCGACAGGGGTCAACCGTGACCGTGGAGGTCTCGAACGGCATCGCTCCGACTATCTCGATGCTCAACTTGCGTGGTGTTGCGAGGGGGGAGGTCGGCGAGCGCCTCCAGCAGTTCGCTCTCGAGAACGGGATCTCGCTCACCTGGTCCTTGGTCGAAGTCATAACCTCGATCCCGACACATCACGGCATCGTCGTCTCCACGACACCCGAGCCGGGCGAACCGGTGACCAACAACCAGCTCATCATCGTCAAGATCGGAGAGAGTCCGTAGAAGAGCTCCCGCCGACGACTAGCGTTCGGCTCTGTGCCCGACACCGTCCCCATCTCCATCCTCAGGCGCCTGTGGCGCTACGCCGAGGAATCCCGTCGCAGGATCATTCTCGCCGCCGTGTGGTCCGTCCTCGACAAGACTGTCGACATCGCTCCCCCCTTCCTCATCGGCCTCGCGATCGATGTCGTAGTGAACCGCGGGGACTCGATCCTCGGTCGGCTCGGCATCGACGATCCGAGGAGCCAGATCGCGGTGATCGCGGTGATGACGTTCGTCATCTGGGGGCTCGAGTCGCTCTTCGACTACCTGGCTGACGTCGAGTGGCGCAACCTCGCCCAGTCGATACAGCACGACCTCCGGGTGGACACCTACGTCCACCTCCAGGGACTCGATGTTGCGTACTTCGAGGACAGGACGACGGGGGACCTCATGGCGGTCCTCAACGACGACGTAAACCAGCTTGAACGCTTTCTCGACATCGGGGCAAATGAAGTCATTCAGATGGTCACGACCGTCGTGCTGATCGGCGCGGCCTTCTTCATGATCGCTCCGTCGGTCGCCTGGCTAGCGTTCCTGCCGATCCCCATCATCCTGTGGGGATCACTCCGTTTCCAGAAACGGATCGAACCTCGTTACGCGACGGTTCGTGAAGAGGCGGCCGCTATCAACTCCCAACTCTCCAATAGCATCGGGGGGATAGCGACGATAAAGGCGTTCACCGCAGAAGATCGTGAAGCGGAGCGAATCGCGGGAGCCTCGGAGCGCTATCGATCCGCCAATCGTGACGCGATCCGCCTCTCAGCGGTATTCACTCCACTCATCAGGATCGCAATCCTTGTGGGGTTCACTGCGACGCTTGTTTGGGGCGGCTTCCTCGCACTCGACGGGACTCTCAACATCGGACTCTATTCAGTGATGGTGTTCCTCACGCAACGCCTGTTGTGGCCCCTGACGACGCTCGGCAAGACGGTCGACCTCTACCAGCGCGCAATGGCATCGTCGAAACGTATCTTCGAAGTGGTCGACGCAAGCGCGACGATACTCGACGGGAGCCACGACATCAGTAGCACCTCGGCTGAGGGTGCCATCAGCTTCAACAATGTGACCTTCGGGTATGTGAAGGGATATCCCGTGCTCCACGACGTGACGTTCTCCATCGCATCAGCGAGAACGACAGCGTTCGTTGGCTCAACGGGCTCAGGCAAGACCACGATCGTGAAACTGCTCCTACGCTTCTACGACCCCGACAGCGGAACGATCCGTATCGACGGCACGGACGTTCGGTCCGTCCAACAGGCTGACCTGCGCAAGTTGATGGCACTCGTGAGCCAGGACGTGTTCCTGTTCCACGGAACCGTGCGCGAGAACATCGCCTACGGCGTGCCAGACGCTCCTCTTGCCGACATCGTCCACGCAGCGATGACGGCCGAAGCCCACGACTTCATCGAAGCCCTGCCCAACAAGTACGACACCATCGTCGGCGAACGTGGCCAGAAGCTCTCGGGAGGCGAACGGCAACGCATCTCCATCGCGAGGGCTCTCGTCACGCAGTCACCGATCCTCATCCTTGATGAGGCGACCTCGGCTGTCGACAACGAGACCGAGGCAGCCATCCAGCGGTCGCTCGCGCGAATTGCGCACAACCGGACGATGGTGGTGATCGCCCATAGGCTCTCAACAATTCGTAACGCCGACCTCATCTACGTGATCGACCGTGGCCGTGTCGCCCAGTCAGGAACCCACAGCGAGCTGATCGCGGTCGATGGCATCTACCGCACGCTCTGGGACGTCCAGACCGGCGTCGCGACGTAGCACCGTTGCCGGCTGGCGTCCGTCCGCATTGTATTCTTTCGCGCTCTACATCGTGGTACTTGCTGTTAGTCGTTGTTATTTGATACAACATGGCTATGACATTCAGCAACTCTCCGCAGACGCCCGGGGTCGGTCTCCACCAGGTTCGTCCTCCCTGCACCGGGGTTCCGAAATCAATCCCGGGCGTCGCGGACACCGCGATGGTCCGGCCCACGGCCCGCCGCCGCACTTCCATCGCTCCGAGGATCGAGACCGGAACATCGGAGGGCGTCGCCGCCACACACGCGTACGTCCGCCGATACTGGATCCCGATCATCGGTCCGGGAGCGGTCGCAGATCTGCTACGACTCACCGCCGCCGCACAGAGCGGCCGCTCCCTCCCTGAGCCCATCCACCTGTCATCTCTCCTCCGGCTCGGACTCGCCCGCAGAGACCGCGACACCGTCGTTGTGCCGAGCACCGTGCGCCCTCTCGACCGGACACTTGTGCGGCGCCTCCCACCGTCACTCCGACGAACCCACGCTGCAGGGGTAACGGGCTGACCAGAACGGTCTACCCTTGGGCCACATGACGGGCCCGAATCAGAGCATCACGCCCCGAGAGGCAGCTGCAGGCTCCTTCGACATCATCATCGACATTCGCACGCACGGCGGTTCAACCCCCACTCTCCCCGGCGCCCTACTCATCACGGCACACAATCTCACGAGTGACCCAGCGCGATTCATCCCCAACAGAGACGCGCCGGTTCTCATCGTCTGTGACATCGGGATGCGGTCTCTCACTGTTGTTGAACAGCTTCACGGCGCAGGCTATGTGGCTTCGATCTCGCTTGAAGGCGGCATGGAGGAGTGGATCGCGCAGGATCTCCCGGTGGTGACCCCTGAGGGTCTCAGCACCGCTGAATTCCGAAGGTATGACCGTCAGCTCAAACTTCCTGGGGTTGGCGTCGCCGGGCAACTCGATCTCCAGAGAGCGAGGGTCGCTGTCGTGGGAGCCGGAGGGCTAGGAACTCCGGTACTCGCCTACCTCGCGGGGGCGGGTGTCGGAAATCTCACGATCGTCGACTCAGACCGGATCGAAGTCTCGAATCTGCACCGTCAGCCCATCTACACGACGCAGGATGTCGGAGCCGGCAAGGCGAGGGCAGCAGCGTCCTTCGTGAAGGCTCTGAACCCGGAGATCACCGTCACGCCCATCTCGGAACGGCTCGACTCCAGCAACGCACCCGATCTCCTTGCGCACCACGACGTCGTCGTCACCTGCACCGACTCCTTTGACACCACCCACGCCATCAACCAGGCTGCGCTCCACCACCGGATCCCCATGGTTTTCGGTTCCGTATACAGGTTCGAGGGACAACTCGGCGTGTTCGACGCGCAGAACGGCCCCTGTTACGCCTGTGTATTCCCCCAGCACACGGGAGGAACTTCGCTCGACTGCTCCATCGTTGGCGTGATGGGGCCAGTCACCGGAGTGATCGGTGGCATGCAGGCAGCAGAGGTGATGAAACTTCTCACCGGCATCGGCGACCCGATCATCGGTCGCCTGCACCTCTACGACTCACGAACCCAGATCCTCGACTCTGTGCATATCCGGAAGAACCCGGCCTGCACCATGTGTGGACTGCTCACACCCTAAATCCAGAAGATCAGTCTTCCTCCGCCCGACCCGCGGTACGGGCGAGCCGGCACATCCTGCTGCGGAGGGGCTACGCTCGTCGAGGTCTTCACTGCTGAAGGTGCCTGAGTTGTGGTCGTCACCG
>JASJXX010000123.1 GCA_030123765.1 Actinomycetota bacterium
GTACGGCATGTGTGACCCTCCTCATGGGTCTCAGGCACCACCGATTCAAGTATCCCGACTCCACCAAACTGGGGACAGACCAGTCTCCGATAAACCCGGATCGGTTCACTTGATCGAGACCACGATGAGCAGCGACCAGAAAAACAGGGAGAGCACGCCAAGGACATTCTCCTCCATGACCGCGAGATCCTGCGCGACGAAAGACTCCCTGATGGCGTACAAGGGACTTGTCCCGATGTCACCGTACACGATGCCGAGCGCTCCCAGAGACAACGCTGCGACACGGCTTGATCGCTTGAGAGATGTGTTCGTGGGTTTCGACAACGTTCCCTACCGGAGTTCATGAGGCAGGCTCGAGGGCCTAACCAGAGACCTCCCGCCACAATGTAGCCTACCGGTGTGAATGCTCCAGGACGCATGGGATGGCTTCGCCCTTCGGGTAAGGCCTTTCTCATGGCGCTGGCCCTCGTGATAGGTGTCGGCGCCGGCTTCGGCGCCGCAGCACTGATGTATGCCTTGCGTTTTGTCTCGAGTGTCGTGTTTCGTCTGACGGAACAGGGTCCCTCTTTCGGGAAAGCGTGGTTATTTCTCGTCATCCCGGCCGGCATCTGGCTTGCCTGGGCAATCACCGCGAAGTGGGCGCCGGAGGTAGCAGGACACGGCGTTCCGCAGATACTTGCATCCCTAACACTTCACCGTGGCCGGATACCACTGCGAGTCCCACTTCTGAAGACCATCGCAACAGCGCTCACGATCGGTGTCGGCGGTTCCGCGGGTCGAGAGGGATCGATCGCCCAGATAGGTGCAGGAATCGGCTCATTCATTGGCAGGGTGACGCGGCTGGAAGAGACCGAGATCCGCGCCCTGGTTGCCGCAGGCGCCGGCGCAGGCATCGCTGCAACGTTCAACGCACCGATAGCAGGCATGTTCTTCGCAATGGAAGTGATCCTACGCGACGTGTCGATCCGCCACCTCCACACGATCGCCGTCGCCTCAGTGGCCGGCGCCGTCGTGTCGCACTCACTCATCGGTGACGAGTTGACCTTCGAGGTGTCGCCGTACTCGCTCAACGATCCAACACAATTGATACTATTTGCAGTCCTTGGCATCATTGCTGTGGGACTCGCGATTCTCTTCATCGAGGCTCTCGACTGGTTCGCGGTCGTGCCAGACCGACTCATCCCATGGGTCAGACCATTGATGATGGGCCTTGGCGTTGCCGCGATCGCGTTCGTGTTTCCCGAGGTGCTCGGCACCAGCCAGAGGTTCATCGGCGCCGTGCTGAGTCAGGAGGTATCCAAGGCATGGTGGTTGTTCGCGCTGCTCGCGGTAGCGAAACTGATCGCTACGTCATCGACACTTGGGGCCAAGGGCTCGGGAGGAATCTTCATGCCGAGCCTGTTCATCGGCGCCATGGCAGGGTCTGCATTCGCCATTGTTGCTGATCCAATCTGGACCGCGTCGCACCTTGATCCCGGCGCCTTTGCGTTGGTAGGGATGGCGGCCGTATTTGCGGGTGTGTCGCGAGCATCGTTCACATCGATTCTCATCGTTTTCGAAATCACGGGCGACTACGGCCTGGTGCTTCCTCTGATGCTGGCGGTCGCGATTGCAACGGTCCTCACCAGTCGACTCCATCCGGAAAGCGCCTATACGTCACCGCTCGTTCGCATGGGGATCCACACCGTGCCAAGCGATCAGGTCGACCTGCTTGCCACCATCACGATCGGTGACCTTGAGCTCCAACCGCCGATTACTGTCGCTCCATCGGATTCACTCGCAAAGGTTCAAGGTGTGCTCCGAAGAAATCGTCTCAACGGTGTAGCGATCGTCGACAGCGAGGACCGACTCGTAGGCATCGTGTCGGACTCAGATATCACTCGTCTTGGCGGCGCATCGGACCAACTCACTGCTGCTGATGCGATGACCCCGGATCCGGCAACGGTGTCGGTTGATCTTCCCGTGTCGAACGCTCTCGAGCGGATGGCTGTACTCGGCGTGGGTCGGCTGCCGGTCGTCGATCGCGGACATCCAGACCGTATCGAAGCGATGTTCCGGAGAGAGGACGCCATCGCTGCATACCATCTGGCGCTCGGAAGGGCAGCCAGATCGAACCACCTACCACAGAGGGTAGCGACTCGCACGTCGCCTTCGACAGGGTACCTTGACTTCGAGATCCCTCCCGGATCAGCGGCCGACCACCGGAGGATCCGAGAAGTTCCATGGCCAGAGGGCTGCATCGTTGTGTCTGTACACCGCGGCAGCGAACTACTTGTCGCCTCGGGAGACCTGGAGCTGCACTCAGGAGATGCTCTCACGGTTTTCGGCGACGAAGCTGCACGTCGACGCCTGATCGAGCGCCTCTCACCCCATCCAGGATCTGAGTGACTCACAGTTCCCGAACATCGAGATCCTGAAGGCGCGTGATGAGCAATCGTTCCAGCTCAGCGCCGAACACAGCTTCGTCGTCACTGTGCCGGTCAACGACGGTACCGAGCTCGTGGACAATCAGATCACCGATACTCGGCTCATCCAGGACGGTGGCCTCCGAGCGGACCATCACCTTCCCCACTTCTGTCTTCGTCTTCAGCGCGCTGACACAGCATCACGAGGATCAACCGGCGACCGACGGCATCGTTTGAAGGACTGAAGCAGGAGGCTTCGAGCGTCGAGGAACATTCGAAAGAATCCGGGGTCACGTCCAGTGACGTGGTGTATGGGTGATACCGCGTCGGCCTTGTTGTCTTCTTT
>JASJXX010000068.1 GCA_030123765.1 Actinomycetota bacterium
AGCGAGGCACGAGCGATGCAGGGGGATCGCGAAGCAGGGGGACGGCAGAGCGAGGAACGAGCAACGCAGGGGGAAGATCGCCTAGCAACACCCTCCGGGCTCGAAGACTCGCCCGTCCTCCCTCAAGGGAGAACGAAGAACGAGCAGCCAACCCCCTCCAAGTCCTTGTCCCCCTTTCAAGGGGGACGGCAGAGCGAGGAACGAGCAATGCAGGGGGATAGCGAAGCAGGGGGACGGCAGAGCCAGACACGGGCGATGCCGATCATACGCAAGCTCGCGAAGGAGAAGGGTGTCGATCTCACACTGGTCGAAGGCAGCGGGCCAGGTGGCACGATTACCCGAGCCGACGTCGAGAACGCCGCGAAGCCAGAGGAGGCCCAGGGGCTCACTCCCCTGACACGTGTTCGCAAGGCCATCGCCCATCACATGGCGGAGTCCTGGCGAACGATCCCGCATGTCACGGTCCAGGCGGAAGTGAGGGCGGAGAACCTCCTTGAAGCCCGGTCCCTACGCGCAGAGAAGGCTTGCCCGATCGAGACGCTCGTGGCGGCGGCCGTTCTGCCCCTGCTCAAGCGCTACCGCGAGTTCAACGCTGAGTACGTTGACGGGGCAATCGCCTACAAGTCGCGGTTCCACCTCGGATTCGCCGTCGACACGGAGGCCGGCCTGATGGTCGTCGTGGTAAAGGATGCGGAGAAGATGAGTCTCGAGGCGCTGACAACGGAGTTCGAACGGCTCGCGGAAGCAGCCAGGGATCGCACGATCACGCCGGATGAAGTCACCGGCCAGACCTTCACGATCTCGAACATCGGTGCGCTCGGTGGCGGACACGGCACTCCGATCATCCCCCTCGGCACGAGCGCGATCATCTCGATCGGCAGAGCGAAACAGCAGCCGGTCGTCGAAAACGACCTCCTCGCCGTCGGGATCGTCGCGCCCCTCGACCTCTCCTATGACCACCGCCTCATCGACGGCAGCCTCGGCCAACGCTTCCTCTCCGACCTCATCACAAACCTCGAATCCCCCCTCTGACCGTTCTTGCGCTGATTCTCACCGTATGTGGTGAGAGTCAGCGCCGGAGTGTCAGGAATAGTCCTCGATGGGGGGGCAGGCGCACATCACGTTGCGGTCTCCGTAGGCGTTGTCGATGCGGCTCACGGGCACCCAGTACTTCCACTGGCGGAGGCCGGGTAAGGGATAGGCGGCGGTCTCACGCGAAAAGACGTGGCTCCAGTCGTCCGCCGACACCTCCTCGGCGGGATACGGGGCGTGGCGCAGCACCGAGTCCTCGGCTACAACGCTGCCCGCCGCTACTTCGTCGATCTCCGCCTTGATCGCCACCATCGCGTCCACGAAGCGGTCGAGTTCATACTTGGACTCGGACTCCGTCGGTTCAATCATCAACGTGCCTGCAACAGGGAAAGACATCGTCGGGGCGTGGAAGCCGTAGTCGATGAGCCTCTTTGCGATGTCTTCGTTCGTGATCCCCGTCTCCGCCTCGATCCGGCGGATGTCGATGATGCACTCGTGCGCGACGAGTCCCATCGGACCTGTGTAGAGCACCGGGTAATGCGGAGCGAGTTGCTTCGCAAGGTAGTTGGCGCTCAGCACCGCCACCTCGGTCGACTTGCGCAGTCCCTCAGGGCCGAGCATGGCTATATACATCCACGAGATCGCCAGGACGCCGGCGGATCCCCAAGGCGCCGACGAGACGGGCCCGATTGTATCTTCCGAGCCACCGTCCGGTCCGAGGCTGTGACCAGGCAAGTACGGCACGAGGTGCTCCTTGACACCGATGGGTCCGACACCGGGACCGCCTCCACCATGCGGGATCGCGAACGTCTTGTGAAGGTTGAGGTGACTTACATCCGAGCCGAACATTCCAGGCTCCGCGATGCCGACCATAGCGTTGAGGTTCGCCCCGTCGAGATACACCTGCCCACCGTTGTCGTGCACGATGTCACAGATCTCAACGATCGCTGCTTCGAACACGCCATGGGTCGACGGGTAGGTGACCATCATCGCCGCTAGGTTGTCCGCGTGCTCGGACGCCCTGGCTTTCAGGTCACCTACGTCTATGTTGCCCTCCTCATCGCACTTGACGACGGCCACCTTCATGCCTGCCATCACCGCGGAGGCAGGATTTGTGCCGTGGGCGGAGGAGGGGATGAGGCAGATGTCGCGATGTCCCTCACCCCGCGACTCGTGGTAGCCGCGGATCGCGAGGAGACCGGCGAACTCACCCTGCGCGCCTGAGTTCGGCTGGAGAGACACAGCGTCATACCCGGTGATCGACGCTAGCCACGCTTCGAGATCCGCGATCAGCTCGAGATATCCGGCCGCCTGGTCGAGCGGCACGTAGGGATGGATGTCGGTGAACTCGGGCCAGGTGATAGGTGCCATCTCCGCTGAGGCGTTCAGCTTCATCGTGCAGGAACCCAGGGGAATCATGGACCGGTCGAGGGCGATGTCCTTGTCCTGGAGCCTGCGCAGATAACGGAGCATCTCGGTCTCAGAGCGGTACCGCACAAAGGTTGGATGGCTGAGGAACGAGGTCGTCCTGCGGGCGGTGTCCGGGATCCCTGAAGCGTCACCGCTGGTGAGCGCAACTCCGAATACTTCACACAGCACATCGATGGCCTCGTCCGTTGTTGTCTCGTCGATCGAGACGCCGACCCTCCGACTGTCGACGTGACGCAGGTTCATCTCCCGGTCTCGTGCCCTGTCAAGAACCCTCTCGGCATCCTCGACCTCGACGGTGAGCGTGTCGAACCAGGTGTCGTTGACGACGCGCACGCCACCTGCCCTCAACCGGGAAGCAAGGGTGTTGGCCTTGTCGTGCATGGCCGAGGCGATCTCGGTGAGACCACCCGGTCCGTGATACACGGCGTACATACCCGCCACCACAGCGAGGAGTACCTGAGCCGTGCAGATGTTCGACGTCGCCCTCTCTCTACGGATGTGCTGCTCTCGAGTCTGGAGAGTGAGGCGATACGATGAGCGGCCCTTCGTGTCGACGGAGACGCCGACAAGTCGACCAGGCATCGACCGACGGTACTTGTCACGGATCGCCATAAACCCGGCGTGTGGGCCTCCGAACATCATCGGGACACCGAAGCGCTGGGAGGATCCGATGGCGATGTCAGCTCCGAGCTCCCCAGGCGGGGCAATGAGTGTGAGCGCCATGAGGTCGGTCGCGACAGCAACGAGTACGCCAGCGTCGTGCGACTCGTTGATGATCGGGGCGATGTCAGGGATGTCTCCGTGGGTGCCCGGATACTGCAGCAACACACCAAAGACGGTGGCCACATCAAGATCAGCGGCGGGTTCACCGACGACCACCTCGTAACCCAGTGGCACAGCTCGCGTCCTGATGACTTCGATCGTCTGAGGATGGAGGCCCTTGTCGACGAAGAACGCCATGTTCTCGTTCCTGCCGACGCGCTTGATAAGGGTCATAGCTTCGGCTGCTGCTGTGCCCTCGTCAAGGAGGGACGAGTTCGCGAGGTCGAGGCCCGTGAGATCACTCACCGCGGTCTGGAAATTGATGAGCGCTTCGAGCCTCCCCTGGGATATCTCGGGCTGATACGGGGTGTAGGCGGTGTACCAACCGGGATTCTCAAGGATGTTGCGCTGAATGACGCCCGGGGTGATCGTTCCGTAGTACCCCATGCCGATGAAGGATCGGTACACCTTGTTCTTGGCAGCGATGCCACGCATGCGCTCGAGTGCGGCGCTCTCCGTCAGAGGCCCGGGTACCTCCGGCAGCCGGTGCGACAGAATCGCGTCGGGTACCGCGCGATAGATGAGTTCGTCGACCGAACGGACACCGACGGTCTCAAGCATCGAACTGATCTCCGAACTGTCGGGACCGATATGGCGGTCTACGAAACCTCGCTGGGTGGGTCGCTCTGACATTCGGTGGCTCCTCGTGGCACGACGAAATTCGTGCCCCGTCTGTCTCACGACCTGAGAGATTCGCCGCCGTGGCGGCTTTCACCTTCGGTGAGGGTACGGACCCTGCTCTCCAGAGGCGCCTCGTCCTCGCGGTCCGTTTGCCTGAGAGATTCCCGGGGCGGTTGCTCCTTCGGCGCCGGTCGGCCGGCTCTCCCGCGAGGCGTCAGTGGCCCTACAAGGATACCAGTTCACACCATGATCTGGACTCCGGCGTCGATGCCTGCGACATGCTCTCCACGCCCGGCTCCTTGAGAAGTGCGCGACGCGGGAACCGCGCGAGCCGACACTGCGTCATAACTCCGGAAGAGCTACCGGGGCGGCAGATGCTGCCGTAGTCTGAGAGGAACTGTCATGCTGGCTCACACTCGACCGAAGATGCGCAGTCGGGCTGTCGCTACTCGGCTGCTCGTCGCGTCCTTCCTCGCGACCTCCGTAGTCGCACTCTTACCCCATCCAGCGTTGGCCTCGTGTGCCGAGCTACCGGATATCGAGACGGCATTCGCCGCGGCCGACGTCGTATTCGTCGGCAGAGTCCTTGAGTTGTCCAACGGGAATCGCACAGCGGTCATGGAGGTTGAGCAGGTCTGGAAAGGCCCACAGCTACCGGATATCGTCACAGTCGAGGGGGGACCCGGGGATGCCCGCACGGTCACGTCCGTCGACCGGACCTTCGAGGCGGGAACGTACATCGTGTTCCCCGTCAATTCGACGCCGCCGTTCGAAGACAACATCTGCACACTGACCCAGCACATGACCGCAGCGTTGGACGTCATCAACCCGTTCGCCGATGAACCGCTCGAGGACCCGTCCGCGGGAGAGGCCGTGACGACGACCGACGCTGGTGACATCGGGACCTCACAGACCGCCGATCCCGTTGGTGGGGGGGACGCCGCTCGTGAGCTCGGATCGGTCAGCGCTGGACGCAACCCCGTACCGATCCTTGTCGTCGCGCTCAGCGTCATGGCATACCTCTGGTACCGACGGTCACAGGCCAGCTCATAACCGCACGGCGGCGGAGCCTCGTGCGCCATTCCAGATCGTGTGCTACGCAGTCGAGCCTTCAAGGTCCGCGGGCTTGCCGTACTTCCGTTTGAAGGCAGCGTATGCCACTGCACCTGCCGGGATCGGAATCCAGAACTGGAAGAGCCGGTATACGAGGACGGCGAGCGTCGCATCAGGACCAGGGATCCCTGAAGCAACGAGCATCGCGGTGAGCCCGATCTCGACGAAGCCCAACCCGCCGGGTGTGAGCGGGATCATTCCCAGGACGGCGGCCCCGGCGAAAGCGAGGAGTACGAGGCTCGGTCGGGGTTGGGCGCCGACGGCGACGAGCGCAACAAGTAACACCATGTAGTCGAGCGTCCAGTTCAGCACCGCGGCAGCCAGAGCCTGCTGCCAACGTCGGCCGAGCGCGTCGACGACTTCGTTCCGCCGGTCAAGGAACTCCTGCGCTGTCGGAGCCCAATCTCTGCGTAGCTTTACAGCGAGCCATCCGACAACAGTCTCGACGATTCTGCCGACGAACACCAGAGGCTTGTCGTATTTCACGACTGTGAACACAGCGGTGAACAGCAGAGCGAAGAGAGCCGTTCCCACGACGCCGATGGGCAGAAGGCCTCTCGGGATCGGCGCGGAGAACGCGGCGAGCAAGATCGCGATCGCGGGTAGCGAGAACAGGACGAGATTCGAGATGAACGCGACCGCTGCCAGGGAGGCCGCTGCCTGGCCATGCGGCACACCCGACACGGAGAGCATCTGAAAATACGTGACACCTGCCGCGACGGGCCCGCCCGGGATCACCTTGGCGAGCGCGTTGGCCGTGAGTTGACTTGTGGTGGCAACGAACCGCGTGATGCCTCGAACCGCGATGTGAGTGAGTTCCCACGCTGCCGTGAAGGCCCCCGTCATGAGCGCCGCCATCAAGAGGAACCAGTACCAGTCAATGCCGGAGAGTTCCCGCGTGGCGGAGAGGAAGGTGACGAGCTGCGGCCACAGGATGTAGAGCACCCCGAGCGCGACGAGGAGGAAGAACGATCGAATCGCGATCGTCTTCCACGCGTCCCGCCCACCGGGTTGTGGCTGCACTTGTTCGATCATGTTGAGGAGAGACCCCTGGATTTCCTGACCCCAAATGTAGCGAGAATCGCCACGGAAAGGACTCGAGTCGTCCGGATCATGGCCCGTTCCCGATCACTCCGCGTGATGGAGGACCGCAGAGAAGCCCTCCGTCACCCGGAGTGATCAGCTGGCGTGGCGAGGGGCTTGATGAGATCGCCGGTGTCGTTCTGCACCTTGTTTACCAGAGTCGACACGGGATGTGCAGCCATCATCTCGACCGGATACACCCCCATGAGTTCCCTGAGGAATTCCGTGTCGTTGTTCGTCGGATCGAGCCACGCGTCCCATCGGTCGGGGGCCAGGATGACCGGCATGCGATCGTGAATCTTCGCTACCAGCTCATTCGGCCTGCCTGTGAGAATGGTGCAGGTGAGGAGCCGTTCCTCAGTGCGTGGGTCGGTCCACGCCGACCACAGACCGGCAGCAGGGAGTGGTGCGCCATCTGCTGCGTAGATGTAGTGAGGGATCTTGCCCCTGGCCCCGCGCTCCCATTCGTAGAAACCGTCGACAGGGATGATGCATCGCCGCCTCGTGAACGAGCTGCGGAACATGGGCTTCTCCGCAACAGTCTCGGACCGCGCGTTGAAGGTGCGCGCCCCGATCGTCTTCTCCTTGGCCCACGAGGGGATGAGACCCCACCGGAACGATGTCAAGACCCGTTCGTCGCCGTGATCCGCGATCGCATAAATCTGCGACGTGGGCGCAACGTTGAAGCTTCCACGCAGCGTCTCGGTGCGAACGAACTCGGCACCGAAGTGCTCCGCGTAGAACGCGGGTTTCTCGACCTGAACAAACCGACCGCACATGACTGCGCTCAGCCTACATCTCGGATCAACGATTGACGGCCGACGGGGTCTGCGCTCTCACGCGGTCAAGACGAGTAGCGTTCACACCGATGAAAGACAGGATGAGCCACGCGATCTCTTTCTCCTCGGTTCGAAAGACCTTCGGCGAGGTCACCGCGCTCGACGGTCTCGACTTCGTCGCCCCTTCCGGCGCGGTAACGGTGCTGTTGGGACCGAACGGCGCAGGGAAGACTACGACCGTCCGTCTCACGACCGGCGCGATGATCCACGACTCCGGCGAGATCCGGGTCCTGGGTCTCGACCCGCTCACGGACGGCGACGAGGTACGGGCACGGGTGGGCGTCGTACCCCCCAAACCCGCGTTCTACGACCAGCTCTCAGGCTGGGAGAATCTGAAGTTTGCTGCGACGATCTTCAAAGCCGATGAAGCCCAGGCCAGAGAAGCGGCGGTCCGCTTCGCCATCGACGATGTCCTTGACCAGGATGTCGGCGGGTATTCGACCGGTATGCGGACGCGTCTCGCTCTCGCACGAGCAGTGCTCCACGATCCCGAGGTGTTGCTGCTCGACGAACCGACCGCAGGGCTCGATCCAGAGTCGGCGCGGGCGGTGCTCGACCTCATCTCCGAGATGGCTGAACGTGGTCGTACGATCGTGATGTGCACGCACCTGCTGCATGAAGCTGAAGGAATAGCGGATCAGGTCATCCTCATCGAAGATGGTCAGGTGCGGGCCTCCGGGGATCCGAAAACTCTCGTAGACCAGTACATGGCAGATCCGACCGTCATCATCGATGCTGAGGACCGCACCATGCTGCGAATCATCGCTGAGCTCGATGGTGTCCTGTCGGTGCGAGATGAAGGGGCGTTCCGCGTCGTCCTCGACTCCACCGATCGCATCCCCGACATCGTCGTTGAGCTGGTGAAACGAGGAGTTCGACCGACGAGGATCGATCCACTTCGCCCGACGTTGGAAGACCTGTACTTCGAGATGCAGCGAGCGCACCGGGAGGCAAGATGAGGTGGACCATGATCAAGGCGGTGATCAGGATCGACCTGTATCGCCTCTTCAAGACGAAGGACTACTGGATCCCGTTGGTCATCCTCAGCGGAATCTTCTTCGTGCTCCTCCCCGGGGTTCTGCTCGGATCACTCGGCCTCGCTCAGCCGTCCCCCATCCTTGGACAGATCGGCGAGATCGTCGGTACGCTCCCCGACGCGATCCAGCGGAACATCCAGGGGGATGACCCAATGACTCGCGCGTCGTACGCAGTCGCCGTGTACTTGCTCGCCCCCATCGCGATCGTGGTACCCCTCACCATCTCGTCAGCCGTCGGCGCGAACTCAATCGTCGGTGAACGAGAGCGAGGCACCGGCGAGTACCTTGCGCACAGCCCCCTGACCGTAGGAGAGATTTACATAGCGAAGCTCATCGCGAGCCTCATCCCTGGCTACCTGGCAGGCATCGTGGGCTTCGCCATGTACTCGGTGGTCGTCAACATCATCGTCGGGAGCCAGATCGGTCGATGGTTCTTCCCCACGGCGGGTTGGCTGCTACTCGTCCTCTGGGTCATTCCCCCCTTCATCGCGATCGCTCTCGCGCTCATCCTGCGACTCTCCGCACAGGTTCGCTCCGCGGCGTCAGCCCATCAGGCTTCAAGCCTCGTAACGCTCCCTGTGATCCTCATGAGCTACGCCGTTGCATCCGGACTCCTCTACTCGCCCGTGATCTCGGCAGCGGTCGCCGGACTGATAGCCTGGGTGGTCGCGATCCTCCTGCTGGTCTCGGGCACGAAGTCGATCAAGCGCGAGCGCCTCCTCGGGGTGTCCGCCGACACGTAGGCCTCTTCCCACCTCGGCAAAATTGTTCTACAATGGAGAACATGAGCGAAGTCGGTATCAGAGCACTCAAACAGAACGCCTCGAAGGTGGTCGCGCGCGCAAAGGCCGGTGAGTCCATCACGATCACCGAACACGGCAAGCCTGTTGCGCGCCTCATCCCCATACGCAGGAGCAGAATCGAGGAACTGATCGAGGCCGGGCTCGCTACTCCCGCAAAGGGACGATTGAGCGACCTTCCGCCACCAGCCACAAGGAAGAGAGGCCAACGTCCGCTCTCCGAGGTGATTAACGAGCAGCGCGAGGATCGTATCTAGCAATGTTCTATCTCGACGCCTCGGCGGCAGCGAAGCTCGTGCTGAGTGAGCCGGGTTCGACTGCTCTCGGCCGCTGGATGGCTTCCACCGACTCGGAGGTCGTATCCAGCGATCTGTTGCGAACAGAGCTGTTGAGGGCAATCCGGCGGCACGCTCCTGAACACATGGTGCAAGGCCAGGCCGTCCTCGAAGCCATCAGCATCATCAGGCTGTCTCGGACGATCTACGAACGAGCGGCGACGGTCGGACCCTCGGTGCTGCGCAGCCTCGACGCAATCCATCTTGCTGCGGCCATGGA
>JASJXX010000124.1 GCA_030123765.1 Actinomycetota bacterium
CGGAAGATCGGCCGCAACGAACGCTGCCCCTGCGGATCAGGTCTCAAGTACAAGCGATGTCACGGGTCATGACGACCTTCGCTTAGGCCTTGAGTTGGTGCGACCGAGGATCATTGATCCATCAGTTCACACGCGACGCGATCTGCGGGACTCATGATGTCGCGACATGGTGAATCCCGCAATTCACACGTCATGCGAATAACTGGACTAGCATTGTTAGTCATGAAGGCAGGAATCTCAAGTTCAGGTCGTGAGGAGCTGGCAACTGTCACGGCCCGGGGCAGACGCTTGGTTACCGTCGACGATGTGGAGAACGAGCTCTCCCTGGAGCGAGCCGTAGCTGCGAAGAAGCTCGCTCGTTGGGCGGAACAGGGCTGGCTGCGCCGTGTGCGACGCGGCCTCTACATCCCTGTGCCGATTGATGTCGAGCATCCTGAGCTTTGGTCTGAGGACCCTCTTGTCCTCGCGGACGCGGTGTGGTCCCCGTGCTACTTCACCGGGTGGACTGCTGCGAACCATTGGGGCCTGACCGAGCAGATCTTCCGAACAATCGTGGTGAAAACCACCGGTCGAGTGAGAACAGCCAGCCAGGAACTGCTCGACCAGGACTATCTCGTCGGCCACGTACCGGAATCGGCAATGGCGTGGGGTCTGCGAGCCATATGGCTGCACGAGCGTCGGATCCGCTTCGCTGACGAGGCTCGTACGATCATCGACGTCCTCCACGAACCCAGAATTGGAGGAGGTATTCGCCACGTTGCCGAAATGCTTGAGGCGTATCTATTCGACTTCGATTGGGGCCGGTTGGTGGAGTACGGTGATCTGTTGGGTACCGGCGCTGTCTTCAAACGGCTGGGCTACCTGTCTGAGACGCTCCAGATCGGAGACCGGGAGCTGCTTGCGGCGTGCGAACAGCGACTCTCCAGCGGAGTCTCCCTGCTCGACCCAGGCGCACCAAGCAGAGGGCCACGGGTCGGCCGGTGGGGGCTAAGAGCGAATGTGCGGGTTGAAGAGAGCAGCGGCTCATGATCCCCCACGCGGAGATCCTCGCCCTCCGAGGCGAGTGGAGCCTACGGGCCGACGTCATCGAGAAGGACTACATGCTCGGATGGATGTTGGCTGCCATTGCCGCCGCGCCCGAGCTTTCTGAGACTTGGGTGTTTAAGGGCGGCACCTGCCTTCGTAAGTGTTTCTATGAGACGTACCGGTTCTCTGAGGATCTCGACTTCACCGTCATTGAAGGTGGACCGGAGACACCCGAGGAGCTGGCGCCGATCTTTGAGGGAGTGGGTGATTGGCTCCGTGATCAGATCGGTCTGGAGATCGTTGTCGATGCGGACACGTTCGTGCGCCACAAGAACCGCCGTGGTAACCCGACAACCCAGGGTCGGATCGCCTATCGCGGTCCAAGCAATCCGCCGACGTTGCCGAAGGTCAAGATCGATCTGACCAGCGATGAGATTCTCGTCGGGCCTACGGTCCGTCGAGCGATACTCCACACCTATAGCGACGCCGAGGAGTTGAAGGGCGAGGTCCAGTCCTATTCCATTGTTGAACTGTTGGCCGAAAAGACGCGGGCTCTCGCTGAGCGTTGCCGTCCGCGTGATCTCTACGACGTCGTGAACATTCGTCGCCACGCTGAACTCGTGGGTGACGCCTCGCCCGTGGTCGTAGCGCTTGTGAAAAAGTGCGCCTACGTCGGCATCCCTGTCCCGAATGCGGACACCATCAGAGCTTCTCCGTTTCGGGTCGAACTCGAACAGGAGTGGGAGAACATGTTGGGTCATCAGTTGCCCCATCTTCCGAACGTTGCGGAGTTCTTGGAGGAGCTCGACGCCGTTTTCGATTGGTTGGCTGGTGCACCGGTTCGCGTTCTCGATCGAATGCCAACGCGAGCCGGGATCGATGTCACATGGGAGCCGCCCCGAGCAATGACGGCATGGCGGTACGGAGCGCCGCTCGAACTCATCCGGTTCGCTGGGGCAAACAGGCTGAAAGT
Source organism: Actinomycetota bacterium (assembly GCA_030123765.1). Lineage (GTDB taxonomy): Bacteria > Actinomycetota > Acidimicrobiia > Spongiisociales > UBA5794 > B3-G11. The sequence continues at coordinate 2,000 of JASJXX010000124.1, forward strand.
CGAGATCGATTACCGAGCGGAGGAGGGCCGTTGGGGACCGAGGGTCGTGGAGCCCTACTCGTTCCGGATGACTCAGGACAGAGAGCTGCTCCTCTTCGGGGTGAACGACCGTGGGCAGCTCCGTAGCTACCGGGTCGACCGGATCGCTGGAGTTCGGATTCTCGATGAGTCGTTCGCACCGCGATATCTCGTGGAGTTCTGATCCTTCGGGGACAGCAATATGTTGAACGTTGGCACGTTGGAACGGTGGCTGTGGGATGCGGCGTGTGAGATTCGCGGACCGCTTGACGCGCCCAAGTTTAAGGACTACATCCTTCCCCTGGTTGTCCTGAAACGCCTGTCGGACGTTTTCGATGACGAGATAGCCAGACTCGCTAGCGAGGTCGGCAGCGGGACTTGAGCTAGTCAAGCAGCTGTCATCGACCGCGAAGACGATCCAAGCTGTGACTGTGGTCGTCCTGGGAGACAAGAACCGCATCACCACAACACAAGATGCATCCGTGAAGCAGGGCGAGGGACGACCATAAGGGCGCATTGAGGAAGACGCTTGATATTGCAGCATGGCTGGCAGGCATCGCCGTCCTCGGCGTAATCATCGGTGCTGGCTCAATTGGGGCAGCAATCTATTTGGCCAGCACCCATATCGATGTCCCCTCTGTGTCAACCTTGTGTGAGGCAGGTGGTGTAGGTGAATTACTGTCTTGA